>JAQUEZ010000373.1 GCA_028684915.1 Desulfobulbus sp. | reverse complement strand
ACCCCACCGCCTGATTCAATCCCTCGGCACCAAAAAGCTCTTTTCTATAGAGGCCCACCGGGCTTGTCCAACAAACGGTTCAGATTTTGGTTCGCTGCGCTCTCAAAATCTAACCTTATTCGTTAGAGCGGGTTACATATTGGATTCCATTAGCCCGCAATTTAGACATCTCATGCCACCGTAATTTTCATTGTAATCAAGTCCGCCTCCCCACCCGCAAGAAGGGCAAAACTCGTCTATTTCTACATCACCCCACTGCCACGCGCCAAGATATTCGGGTACGCCATCCCGATCATGTGAGACGACCTCAAATGCGTTATCGTTTGTTGCAATGAAACTACTTGTTGATTGCTGTTTCAGTTCTTCGAATACGTCACTGGCATCCAATGCGAACCACTCTCTATGAGTATTAACTTGCGCATATTTTTGATGTAGCTGCTTTTCCAATTCCCTATCATCATCAGACTCAATCCAACCCATCAATTTAAGTTCGTATGGGCTTCCTGTTTGCAGCTGTCTAATGCGTCTCTGGATTTTAGCACTGATCCCAATCTTTACTCTGAGATTGCCATAATTTCCGTTTTCGTTTTCTGCTATGAAATAGACTGGCATAGTCAATCCCTTGGGTAAATCTAACGCCGCGTTCATCGGCTTGCCCGGTGCAACGCTTTGTCAGCTCACTTTAAATCAACTTATTAAAATCAATAGCATAACCTGCAGCCTTCATTTCCTTTGCGATATCAAGCTGCCAGTCTTTGTCATTTATATAGACGATGCCACTTATATCGTTAGGCAGTTCAATTGCACCCTCAACTAACGGAGTTACATTTTCTCGCCCAATCTTCCCTATAAGAAAGCCATGTTCGAAAACTACATTTTGCCTAGCTCTATATTTAAGTTCGCCTTTCTCAGCTTCGCCTTTGACATTGCCCATATCATCGGGTGTATACAAAACGATTCCGAAGCCAACATCATTAGAATAATTCTCAATTTTCTCAATGATAGTCATACTCCGACTCGCCTGCTCATGAAGTATGATTGCTTCAAAGCCTAGTTTTTCGATAAAACGTGCTGTACGCTCTTTCGCTTCTCCGTCACGCCCGTGAACTATAAAAACTTTATTCTTGGGTTTTTCTATTTGCGTTAGCTGCACTTCTGGCTCTTTTTCGGCATCTGATTCTCTTAAATCATATTCATCGTTTTCAACATCAAGGATCAAAGAGTCAATGTATGCCAGCATTGTCTCTCCATCTTCACGCCAAAACCTTTGGGCATCGCTTTCACTACGCCGGACTGAAAACATGAAGTGGGTTAGCTTGGCATTTAAAACAGATGTCTCTCCAGGCAGATAGTCGTCCAAGAACTGTGAAAATTTGCGGCGCCAAGTATTAAACCTTTCTTGGCCAAATTCGCTCCCCCGAGTATGAAATGCCTCTACAACTTCACCTGTAAGTCTCTCTTTGAAAAGATTGAGGTTTTCAATAACTTTTTGCTTATCCATTCGATCTCTCTTGAGAGTTAACGGTGAAATCTTATCCTATTAACCGGTTTTACAAGGTCAACACTTTTCCAATACTTATTGACCTCGCTATTTTGGTTCAGCAAGCCGCCGCCAAACTCTCGCTTACCAGTCGGTTCAGGCTTACTTTTTTTTCCGCTGCTTTGATTGCTAAAGCCCGGTGAGTGTCAGCGGTTACCCTTACCTGAAACTTTCCGCTGTATTTTTTGGTTGCCAGTGGTTCGGGCACGTTCTCGCCATTGCTTGCAAGGTCGGTCACTACATCGGCCACAACCTGCCGGATTCCTTGCAATGCCTCTTCCGGAGTCTGGCCAAGCCAGCTCAAGCTGGAAAACTCAGAGCATAGACCGACATATTCCTGATCCTCTTCGGACCAGGTAACTCGATAGGTATAATGATCATGTTGTAACATTGCCGTACCTCCTCACTTCTTTAGCTTATCGATAGCTTTCAATACTTGACGGACTTGATAAGCCTTTGCCTTACCTTTATTGTCCTGAATATTTATCCGTGGATCGCCCAACCAGTGCGTTTTATAAATTCGGTGACTCGTGCCCTCTTGTCGTGCTTTGCCGAAATAATACTCACAGACTTTGCACAAATCGGAAAATTTGACGTTGCAGGGATTACCCTCTATGGTCTTTATGAGTTCGCTTATCTTATCCATGGGTATATGGTATCAATAGTGATACTATTTGTAAAGAGGAAATTAAATTATTTTTCATTTTTCCCACGCATCAACAGCCATTTGCCGCTTTTTATAAATAATAGAAATAATAGGGGACAGACCACGTTTTATTGTGCATGTATCCCTGTATACCAGGAAAGCGTTGAGCTGAAAGGATAGCGGTAGGTTTCAATATTTTTGGGGTGCTGCGGCGAGTTCCAGGGACACCATACCGAATGATCGGTTTGCCTTAGTATCCCGTATATATCCCCGGTCACCCCGGAAACCCTTGATAGAAATTGGTGGCGGCGGGTTCAACTCCCGGCGCCATATAACAGAATGAGAAAAAGGGGGAGGGGAGATCAATAAAAAACGACCGGTGAAAAAACAGTCAAAAGCTGAAGCTCTAACCGATTAACTTACATATTGCCTGAACTCTAAACTCTGCTGCTGGCAATTTTGTAGACTTGATTTTTATCACGCTTTCCAACCGCAATAACCACAATCACTAATTCATTGTCTCGGACCTGATATACAAGTCGATAGCCTGGGCCTCTTAATTTGATTTTATAGCAATCGCTCATTGTTCTGAGTTTTGCGCTCGGTACTTTGGGATCTGCTAGACGTTCCTTGAGCTTTTTTTTGAAAATTTCTCGAATAGATCCGTCTAAAGCGTTCCATTCACGAAATGCTTCTTCTTTGAATTTTAATTCATATTTCATCGAGATTTACCTTTATTTCAGGCTGATTTTTTCTTTTCTCGATGATGGCCTGTAACTCAACATCTTCAAGTATATCGCAGATATACTCAAATGTTTTTGCAGGGATTGCATAGAAAACGGGTTCGTTTCGATTCAAAATCGCTATCGGTGCGCCATCTCCTTGTCCTACAACCGCCATTGGATTTTTTTTCAATTCTGAAACCCCAGCGCTAATTTCAGCAAGAATATGATGTGTAGTGACCATGATTTTTTATACCTCTCGTTTTCCGTAATCGTTTAGTCTTTCGTGCTTTCAAGAGACTACTTTGTTGACTCAATGGTAAACCTTTTAATAGGTCTTGTAAAGTGGGTCAAGAGTCAGTCCTATACTTAACTGAGAGGGGGGTGTTTCCCGTTTTCGATGTACTTTTTTATTGATTAACGAGGGGTAATGAAGTTTTAAATGGTTGATAAGGTGTTGTAATAATAAAAAAAACGTTTGGATGCGCGATTTTTCCAGGCCTCTGGCTTCAGTAACTGGTGAGGCAAACGTTGAATCGCGTAGTGAATTTTGTGAGAGTAGGGGGCTATTTAGAAGGCTTAAGTTGTTTCTTTTAGCCTTGCTTAAAATATTGCAAGGTCACACCTTGTAACTGAAAATAAGAGCCATATATTATTTCAGTGTGAAATATTATTCTTTCAACCTTAGAGGAGGCCGACTATGAAAAAACGCTACTTGTTAATGGTTGCAGCAATAATGTGCTTTGCTCCTGCCGCGACATTCGCTGGCTCTCACATGGACAGTCATATGGAAAAGGCGGCCACCGGTGAAATGATGGAAGGCACGAAAGGCCACATGGAACCCGGTGAGATGATGGAGGGTACGAAAGGCCACATGGAATCCGGTGAAATGATGGAGGGTACGAAAGGCCACATGGAGCCCGGTGAAATGATGGAGGGTGCGAAAGATCACATGAAACCCGGTGAAATGATGAAAGAGGATAAGAAATAGAAAAGGGTCAATATATGGCTTCTAGTTTGGCCCTTGGTATCACAGTGGTATCACATTGAATATATAGTTGATTTAAAATCAGCAGGTTATGAGTGTAGTGGCGGGTTCGAATCCCGCCTCGTTCACCAATTATATCAGCCACTTAGCAGATGATTTGCTGAGTGGCTTTTTCGTTTTGTGCCCTTATTGTGGCCCAGAAAAAAAGGCACAAAGTGGACCTCTTGAACCGGTATCCGTAGCTCCTTATCAAGCCAGCTCAAAATGAGCAGACCCCGTGTGCCACAAAAGCCTTGCTCTGGAAGGGTGGAACCGGGTTTGACTCCTGGCTCCTATAACGGATCAGCAATGATAATAATTGCTGCATTGGACTATTTTCGCCACAATAAAAAAAGGGGAGCCAGTAAAAGGTCCCCCCTTTTGGGAAATTTTCAGTTCGTTAAAGTACGGCGTATCAGGGATGTATCACTTTTTTTGCATTGTTCGCCATTCTTCAATTACAGCTTGGCAAGCCGGAGTAGCCTTTACAAAATTTTCCGGTTTGCTAACGCATCCTCTTCTCCCGCCACCACCAGCAACTACATTACCGCATGGACCAGCTGGGGCAATCATTGCAGCACATTCTTTTTCAAACTTAGCCCTGTTATCTGTATCTTCCGAAGCAAGCGCAACCGAGCTCAAAAATACCGACAAAACCAAAATTAACGCGATTCTCATACTATCCTCTCCATTTTGGTTAAAAAGGGATCAGCTAGCCTTTTGCCAGGCTGATATAAATAATTTTGTACTGAATTATCAAAAAAATTGCAATGTGAAATATCGTAAAACATGCGAAACAATTTGCCTGTAGACATGATTGCCTGTCACCGCCGATCAGAAACGGACCCATTTGGCAGAACAGGCCTGACCCGGCCGAAGTTGCAGGTTTTCAAGAATTGGATAGAGTAATTCACCGATTACCAGGGACGTACTGAGGAGGAAGAGACATAATCCATCTGCGGCGGGTCCCCGCCGCAGATGGACTATGTCTTGGAGAGTAGGGATTTACTGGGGGGCGTTGAGGCGTCGAGATTCGTGAAGTCGCCAGGAGGGGCCCTGGATGGTGATGATGACCGAG
>JAQUEZ010000095.1 GCA_028684915.1 Desulfobulbus sp. | reverse complement strand
GGTCCGAGTTCACGAAGAAGGATGATTATCTTTGCCAGTTGAGGGCGTGTTGGAGCAAAGGGCTTAATGATTTCCATGTACAACGCATCTCGGTCTTTGCTGTTTTTAATGGGGGCTAGAACCTCGGAGGCGATTGAAAATTGCAGTTTCTCGTTGACCAGGTCGGAAATGATCTCAGACGACTCGCCCCGAAGCCGGATTTGATTCACTTTGCGGTACTTATGGATCGTTGAATGGGAGACATTTTGCCCTGGTTTACCAATGCCAAGGGTGGCGCCAAACTGTTCGGCAAGTTCCGCATTGTTCAAGCCTAGCGCAGCACTTGCTGATTCCAGGAAATTACCAATTTCAATGGGGTTGAGGTTCCTCCGTTTTGTGTTTTCAGCCAAAGAAATGTTGAAAAAATCTTCAACTTCAAAATCGGATTCCTGGTAAATCTTTGCCTCTACCTGCGTCTTGCCGAGTCGTTTGAGGGCTTGATATCGACGGTACCCACAGAGAATCTTATAACGGCCGTTGTTTTTTTTCAGCAACACCAGCGGGTGGAGTAACCCGTTTCGATCGATAGATTGAGCCAGTTCATCGATATATGACTCACGCATCAATTCCACATAGCGGCTATCACCTTGTAGGCGAAATATATACTGTAGGTCTTCCCTACTATTGCTATCAATACTGCCAATATCGATATTGCGGACAAGAGACATTGAATTGACAAAAGGCTTCAGGCTGATCCCAAGGATGTCGGCAATAGAGAGAGCGGTTTGTTGCTCTCCTATGAGGTCGTGTCGAAAGTAAAGAATCAAGGAGTTTACTCCCGGATCGAGAAATTCAGGGCGCTTATTATCGCGGAATAGTTGGTTGAGATGGTTCTCCTGATTGCCATTGTATGGTGAATCAGCAGCAGTGAGAGCCGTTGTCAGGTGGTGATCTTCAAGGGATATGCGAAGTTTTGATAACTGGGACGCGGAAATTGTCGGCCGATGGGGTGCATTCTGTGAGTTACGCTCGCCTTGACCATAGCCAAGTTGAAGCATCGTTTTGGAACTTTCCCCTGTGGCGAGTGGCTGGAGGATCAGGACGAGGGGCGGTAAGCCATTGCCGCTGATTTCTTTTTGAAATCGGACGATGGGTGAAAGAAAATCCTGGGTGAGTTTAGGGCGATTAAGGACAACAGCAAGATCTGAAAGGTCCATTATCTCTTTTTTATACTTAGTGTTGACCACCGCATAGCAATGAAGTCGTTCAGCCAGGCCGAGGGCGAGATCCGCTATAAAATTGCTCATTTGATCCGATTGAGGTGGATTGTACCCGTTGGGAACAAGCAGCAGAATGTTGTTGCCGCCAAGAATCCTATGAATGGTTTGGGGCAGCACTCGGGTCATAATCATTTCTCCTGAGAAAATGTGAGAAGGGAAGACTTGAGGAGGCCTGCAGGTCAGTAAACAGGCAGGTAGCCAGATGTTCACCTTGGGTTGTATCCGTATGGCTCTGACCTCCGAGGAGATACAAAAGTACTTCCGATGCCATCAGTTGATCAGCCGCAGTACAGGGGATAAAAATTTGCTGATCAGCAGCCATCGACGTCGTCACATAGCCTCCCTGCTTGAGTTGGTGCAGGACAGATTGGATATCACTGGGTGAGGACGCCGGAAGCTGTTTTTGCAGTGTATTTTGGGTAGTTGGAATTCGTCGGTTAAAATTAGCGTAACAGGTGAAGAGAATGTCAAAACTCAATTCAATACATTTGCGTGGAGTAAGTGGCTTGGATCCACATTGGTGATGAAGCCGATGCTGGAGCGTATAGGTGAGGAGAGCACCAAAAAGGATAGATATCCATCCTATGTAAAGCCAGATCAAAAAAAGTGGAATTGAAGCAAAGGATCCGTAAATGATGTTGTAATTGGATACGCCTATCTGAAGGAAAAAGTACAGTTTTTGAAGGATAAGCCATAAAGATGAGGCGACGCCCGCTCCCGTAAAAGCTGCCCAGGGAAGAACTCGCTTGCTCGGGACAAAAAGGTACAGAAGCATCAACGAGCTAACAATGAAAATAAAAGGCACTAAATGGAAAAAAAACAACTGCACCAATACATTAGGAAAAATTTGATTCAGGCGGTGCATGATGTTTGCACTCGTCAATACGGCTTCTAAAGCAAAGGCAAGATTGAACGATAAAGGAAGAAAGAAGAGGAGTGCAAAATAATCGACAATTTTCCTGTGCCAGGAGCGATGCTGGGTTGTATGCCAAATTGTGTTGAGCGCCTCTTCGATAGAGGAAAAGACAAAAAAAGTGGTCAATAGAAGTGAAAAAACACCAAGGGCACCGAGGGTTGCAAAATTGGTTCGGTCGACATAGGCAAATATGAAATGGACCGCCTGATGGAGAACGGCAGGAGGGGGATCGGTCTGATCTTGCGCGGTCTTTTGTTTGTCCCCGTCTTCACTTCGATCCTGGGGTTCCCATTGATCAATAAGCTGGATGATACCTACCTTTAATTGCTGGTCACTGCCAAGTCCCTTGAGAACGGAAGTGCTCAAGGCCAGGATTGGTACCATCGAGAGGATGATGGAAAAGGTGAGAGCAGCCGCTCTCATGGGGATATGGTTGTTGAAAAATTCCTGGTAAATGACCAGCAGCATCCGAAGGCACTGCCCTTTACTTCTAGGTTCTGCTAGGCTTAAAGTCGTCAATTTTATCAGCCTCGGAGTGCGTTGGCGCTATTGAACAGGAGGCGAGAGAAGATTTTTGGGGGGGACAGGCTTCCGGAGGCAGAATAAGTTATCGTCCGAGTTCCCGGTGCAACCATTTTTCAATGATTTCAAAAATAATTTCCCTTTTCACTGGCTTGGTTATGTAATCATTCATGCCAGCTTCCAAACAGATTTCCCGGTCACCTTTCATGGCATTTGCCGTCATGGCAATTATTGGAATGCTCTGAAATCCGCGAGTTCTTAACTCTCTGGTTGCCTCAAGTCCGTCCATTTCCGGCATCTGAATATCCATGAGGATTAAATCAAAATTCTCTGGTTGTTGGGTGAAGGTATCAACAGCCTTCCTCCCGTTATTAGCCACTTCAACTTGGTAGCCGGCTTTGTTGAGAATGAGTACCGCAAGTTTTTGATTAACCGGGTTGTCCTCTGCAAGGAGAATGCGGACGGACTGTTTAATTTCCTCGCGGACACTGTATTGGGTGATGAATGTTTCAGTGGTGGGAAGAGTAGAATCGGGCTCCTCGCAGGCAATAAGTTTTTCAATCGTTTTAAAGAGGATTTCACGGCGGGTCGGTTTGGTTAGGAAAGCATCAAAACCTGCATCTTTACAACGCTGCGCATTACGTTCTGTGGTGGAGGTATAGGCTAAAAGAGGTATATGCGCCGTCGCCTTCATTTGATGACGAATAAGTTGGGCCAAGGCATAGCCGTCCGGTGCCGGCATTTGGATATCGAGGATAATCAGATCCGGAAGGTTCTTGTCAATGATCGCCTGTTGGAGAGTGGCTTCGACAATCGCACTATCCTGGATGGTTTCGACCACAAGCCCGGCGGCTTTGAGAATATGCTTGAGAATACTAAGATTCGTTGGGTTGTCATCGACAACAGTGATTCGCTTGTTATCAAGAGAGACTTTATTGAAATTTTTCTTTTTCTGCTCAGGTGATTTTTGCAGCGTTGCCGTGAAATGAAAGATACTGCCAACACCCATTTTGCTTTCAGCCCAGACGTGTCCCCCCATAAGACCGGCTATTTTACGACAGATAGAAAGTCCAAGGCCGGTGCCACCGTATTCTCTGGTCGTGGACCCGTCGGCTTGGCGAAAGGCTTCAAAAATAGATTCCACTTTATCGTCGGGAATACCAATTCCGGTATCGCGGATGCGAGCATGCAAGGTGATTGTTGTTTCGGTTTCTCCGTCAATCGCAATGGATAGTTCAAGCTCACCTTTTTTGGTGAATTTAGCCGAGTTGCCCATCAAATTGACCAAAACCTGGCGATAGCGGCCTGGGTCCCCCATAACGTTGGCGGGCAGAGCATCGTCAATGCGGCAAAGCACCTCTATGGGCCGGGAAGTGACCTTGGGCCTAACCAGGTCACAAACATCCTGGGCAGTGATTTCCGGATCAAAGTTGATGCATTCAAGGTCCAGTTTGCCTGCCTCGACTTTAGAGAAATCGAGGATGTCATTAATCAGGGAGAGGAGAGCATCTGCACTGCGTTTAATCGTCTGTGCGAATTCTTCCTGCTCTGCATCGAGTCCCGTATCCAACAACATATCTGTAAAACCGATAATACCGTTCATCGGAGTACGGATTTCATGGCTCATTGCGGCTAAAAATTCGCTTTTGGCAATGTTGGCTGCTTCTGCGGCCTTTTTGGCTGTACGCAGTTCTGCAGTCTGCTGGCGGATTTCAGCCTGAAGTCTTGCGGAATAGCTCCGTTGCTGTTCTTGGATTTTAAGATAATTTTGTTCGTTTTCCGCCATGATATCCTGGAATTTTTTTTCAAGGACAGCGGATTTACGATCAAATTGTTTTTTTTGGATGCGGAGCCGATTAACGGTTTCGGTAGTTTCCTGGTGGGAGAGAAATAAGCGGACCGCCAGGCGTACAATTGAGCTCCCCCATTGGCCGGAAACGATATGTTCCTCGGTGGTTTGGGTCGCCAGGATGTAGCAATGTAGGTCTGGGACTGCGAGAAAAAAAAACGGTTGGTTTTTAAGGGAAAAGCTCAACTCGGAGGATTTTTTTTCATACTTTTCTATTGCTGCTCTGGCATCACTGGCAGAAAGTGGGAAGCCCGGGGAGGAAATATCCTGTCCTGATTGGTGCAGGCAGAAAAAAAGGAGGTCATCCGTTTCCTGCTCAAGATGGTTGAGCAGGGTGGTCAACTCACCAACTGGATCGACGAGGTCGGCAAACAGGGGCGATAAAACCATGAGTGCTCTCCTTAACCACCATACATTTTTTGAGTTTTTTCAAGCTCCTCAGGGAGATCTTCGGCAAGCACCTTGTATTCTTCCACATTCTCATGAATGTGGGTCGATAGGCCCGGCGCGAGACCTAGGGCCAGCCCCTCCTTCACCGCAGGAAAGTTTAACTGCTGAATGATGTATTCGCTCATTTGCAGGATGCCGGTTGGAGAATGAGGGGGGATCGCTCCGCACATTTGATGGTGATCCCGGATGGCCTCGGCGATGGCGTCGGGAATGCGCCACTCTTTGGCAAGTAAATATCCAATTTGGCCATGATCGGTGCTGAACAAGTTCTGTTCGACATCGGTAATGGCCGGACCATCCGGAACCAATTGATCGATAAGTTGTAAAAAGGTTTCCTGGTCTGCCTCCATTTCAACTATTAGGCCAATATCATGGAGAATCCCACAGAGATAGGCATCATCACCATTGATGGTGAAGATACGTTCAGCGATCATTTTGCAGCAGATACCAGAGGCTGCGCTGTGCAGCCATAATCGCTGGGGAGAAAATTCCGTGGAACCTGAGTTGGATCGGAGCATTCCCTGAATCGCATCGGTGACGGCAATGTTATGCAGATTTTTCATACCTAACAACGCCACTGCTCGTGATATTGAATCCACCTTTCTGGTTAAACCAAAATAGGAGCTGTTGACCAAGGTCAGCAGGCGAGCGACCAATGCTGGATCGAGGCGAATTACTTCCTCGAAATCCTGGAGGGTGGATTCTTCGTCATTAACCAATTGAACCAGCCGGGTGACGATGTGGGGTAATGTTCTGATTTTTTTAAATTTTTCAATCAGTTTTTCGGCTGTTGGCATGAAGAAGCTCCTCAGAAACAGAATGCGAACCGACGGTAAAAGCGAACCTAGCCTTTAATTTCTTTTTTTGTTATTGCCTCGGCTTTGATTCGATCCAGCAGCTCGGCAAGAACTGGCTTGATGTTTTCTCTGATGTCACCGGCGACAATAATAAAGAGCAGATCATCGCCGGGTAGAAATTTGCCGGAATGGGCTTCAATTATTATGGCATAGATTCCTGGCCGTTCAAGGTATTCTTGGCGTAATTGTTCAACTTTTTCTGCGTCAACTATTGTTTCCAGTCCGACAACGTCGGCCCGATCGCCTCGAGACCAGCCGCGGACGGTTCCGTTGTGGATAAGGATCATACCCACATTATCAGTAAAATCCGGTTGTTTTTTTAGCTCGGCAATGGTCTTGGAGATATCCATATGGTCCTCATCTGCTTGGGTTTGTTGGAAGAGTTATTTGTTATATTGCGGGATAAAAAGTTTTTCACCGGTGCGGACCATGCGTTGTTCTTTGTTGGCCGCTGAGAGTACCTGTGGAGAGACTTTAAATTTACGTGCTATTGATGTCATTGAATCTCCTTTTTGCACAACATACGCAACTTTGCGATAAGGTGTAGCGGAAGGAGGTGACTGTTTTTTTATCTTGGGAAGTTTTGGCGAACCCTTGTGAGCAATGCGAGCGGGCATTGTTGTTTTTGCCCCCGGTTTTCTCACCAGATATCCTTGAGGTGCCGGTTGTTTTCCTTCGATCACCGGTGTTTGGAGGGCCGGGTTAAGGCGCACAAATTGATCATGAGAAAGACCGGTCTGGTTAAGCAATCGGCTGAAAGCAGTGGCTGTTGCAAGGCGGTAGGTTGATAAATGCTCCGGTTGATCTTTGCGCAGAGTAAGGCTTCTCTCCAATCTTTGGGCCACCCGTGTCGCGGCCACGAACTCCGAATAAAAATTGCGTGCGGCAAACTTGAACGAACCGCCGTTGTAGAGAGAGAATATCCGTTCGTAGTTGCCATGTTCACCAACAGCTCGCAACATCCCTGCTCTTCCGTAATTATAGGCCGTTAATGCCAGTGGCCAAGATCCGAGGGCTTTATAATTGTCTCTCAATAAGCGAGCGGCTGCGTCGGTTGCCAAATACGGATCATAACGTTCATCAACCAAGGGCGTAATCAACAAATAATCGCTTCCCGTGGACCGGGTAAATTGCCACAGCCCGGCTGCTCCAGCTTTGCTATAGGCCTTAGGATTAAACGAGGATTCGACATGAGGTAGATAGGACAACTCTTTTGGGAGGCCGTATCGCTCAAAAGTATGGCGAAAATCAGCGAGGTAACGTCCTGAACGAATGACCCCCTCGAGGAAACGATCTTTTTGACCGAGTTGCAGACGAACGGAATCTCGTGCTTGAGAAAAATTGGAGTGTCTTTTTCGGGGAAAGAGGGCGGCAAGACGACGGGCCTCAGTGGTTTGAGGTGGGGAGCCCGATGCAAGGGATTGGAGGACTGCTTTAACCCGATCCTTTTCTCGTTTTATTCTCTCCCCATTGACTAAGGATGCCCATGGAAGTTTCCAATCGATCAATTCGACCACACTGTAAACCCTGCCAAGGTCCTCCGCATCATGGATAACCCCCTGGCGAGTGGTGTAGCGGCCATAGATCGCCTCCCAAAAACGAACGTTTACTTGGATACACGGATAGATCGGGAAAGTCGTTTCCGCGTGGGCGACAAACCCCATTCCGAGTTGCAACAGGATGATAGTCCAGAAGGTTGAGAGAAGACGTCTTTTCCAATCTTTACATTTCAGTGAAAGCAAAATCATGGTAAGAGAATCGACCGAAAAGGGGGATAAACAGGGGGCTCATGATCATTATGCCTACTATAAATGGTTCAAAGCTAAAGTGGTATCGGTTTATTGATGGAATGGGGCGAAGTGGTCGTGGATAGCAAGACGCAGGAGATGTATTTGCCGATTATCGGTACCCTTGGCTATATCCTCTCCCCTGATGGGCGAGAGACGCTTTTGGTGCACCGCAATGCGCGAAATACGGATCAACATCTGGGCAAGTATAACGGACTAGGCGGGAAAATGCTTGCCGATGAGGATGTCATGACCTGTATGCGCAGGGAAATTTACGAAGAGTCCGGGCTTGAGTGCACCCAGATACATCTGCGTGGCACCATTAACTGGACGGGATTTGGGCCGCATGGTGAAAATTGGTTAGGTTTTATATTTCTCATTACGGCCTTTAACGGGATACCTAAACAGAGTAATGAAGAAGGAACCTTGGCATGGTTTCTTCTCTCAGAGATGACGGATCTTCCAATGTGGGAAGGAGATCGTTTTTTTTTACCGCTTGTCTTTGATAGAGACCCAAGGATTTTTCACGGGTATATGCCCTATGAAAACGGTAAGCCGGTTTCATGGAGCTACTGCCGCCTGTAGAGGGGTAGGCTAAGAAAAGATAGGCTGCAAGATTGCGGTCAAGCAAAATACTTGCGTTCAATTCAGAGGGTCTGTATAGTCGACCTAAATAGTTTATATATAATTTCGGAAGGTTAGGCTCGCTAATCGTTTCGGCAAATTAAGACTCAGGGGACGCGTTATGGAATATAGTGCGGAGTTGGCTCGTTTAGAGGAGTTTGTCGATAAATTATTAAATAAATACAATACAATAAAATCTGAATGTCATGCTTTGCAGGAAACCTTGCGTCAACGTGATAATGAATGCGCCGACTTGAAAAACAAGGTTTTTGAACTGAGCGCGGAGCGGACAGAGGTTGGCGGTAAAGTTTCAGGTTTGCTGGATCGCATCGAGCAGTGGGAAAATGACCAGGCACATTCAACGGATTCCGGCAATGAAGGGCACCGCGATGGTCAGGAGCCTCGGCTCCGCAGCGATGACGAGTTGAAAACGTACTGAAGCTGTTTGTAGCGAAGTTATGGAGGAGCGACTTGTTCGGTTTACGCTATTCGGGCAGGATTTTTCCTTTTACAGCGATGCGGCTGAAGAGGAAGTTGATGCCGTGATAGTCATGCTTCGAGAGGAGCTTGAGGGGCAAGAACACTTTAATCGGAGCACTGTACCCTCAAGTAAAATGCTCGTGTTGGGATGTTTAAGGATTACGGCAAAATACATCCACCTGCAACGGGAACATTCCCGCTACTGCCAGGTACAGGAGCGCGCCATCGCAGCCTTCATCGATAAAATTATGCTGGCGGTTGAGCCGCCGACTTAAAAATGTGGTGTGGCTGAGGTGCAACATCTGCTATACTTATAAAAAAGACAAGGTACCCCTGCTCTGTTGGTGATTAACGAAATATTGAGCCAACTCGCATGAAAAGGGCAGCCTATATGCCGGATGATGGAAATCTTAACTGATTACCTGAGGCCGGCTAGGGCACTGCCCACCTAATATAATTAGGTTTAATCATTTCGTTGACACGGCAGCGCGGGGGGCTTTTTTCCAGCGGTATCCGCTGTTTGTGCATAGTGCCATTTTTCGGACCGTAAGAGGATGGCCGGTTGGATAAAACGGACGTTGTTGGTCCAGTGAGAAAGACAACACTGATGCGATCAGGTTTACGATAGACGAGTAATCCTCCATACAGGATGTTATCAGGGAAAATATCGGGCACAATAACCAATTGATCCAGATAAATTTCTTGCTTTTCTTCAAACTGAAGACCACCTGGGTGTTCTGAGCGTTTCCCACGGCGTTCGGCTCTTCCTGTCGCTTGTCAAAAGCGGCGTCTTGTGGTGCATGCATGCACCACCTTTCCTGACCGCCTTTCCCTCTTTCATATTGCAGCTTTGGGCAACGGGTAACCGTCCAGAGCAATTACTTTTATATAGAAGGATAGGTGTGTTCGATGGAACTCAACGTCACAACGTTACTGTTGGCTTTGGTGAATCTTGTCGCTGGCCTTGCTGTTGGTATCCTGCTTCGGAAACGCCTCGTCGAAGGGAACCAGAAAAATATTGCCCTTCAGGGGCGTCAGATCATTGAAAACGCCATCAGCGAAGCGGAACAGATAAAAAAGGAAGCGCTGCTCCAGGCCAAAGAAGAGGCGTTCCAGATCAAGCAGGAAGCGGAACGGGAGCTCAAGGCCAGTCGTCAAGAGTTGAAGGACGACCAACGTCGGCTCAATCGAAAATTTGATGAAATCCAACGTGAATTCCAGATCCTTGAAGAAAAACAGGTCAGTCTGAAGTATCGCGAGGAACGGCTCGAAGTCAATGAGGCAGATGTTGCATCCCAGCTGAAACAACTCGATTCTCTTGTTGACGAACAACGCTATAAACTGGAGCAAATTGCTGGGATCGATCGTGAGGAAGCTAAGGTTCAGCTGATGCAGTCCATTGAAAGCGAAGCACGGATGGAATGTGCCAAACGTCTTTCTCGGATTGAAAATGAGATGAAAATCGAGGCCGATCGTAAAGGTAAGAATATCCTGGCCTTGGCGATAGCCCGATATGCCGGTGATTACGTAGCCGACAAAACCGTCTCCATGGTACAGTTGCCCAATGAAGAAATGAAAGGGCGGATCATTGGGCGGGAAGGGCGGAATATCCGCGCAATTGAGGCCGCCACCGGCATAGATATCATCATCGACGATACGCCGGAAGCGGTTATTCTCTCCGGCTTTAATCCTATTCGGCGAGAGGTTGCCCGTTTGGCACTTGAACAGCTGATTTCCGACGGTCGTATCCATCCGGCCCGTATTGAGGAGGTCGTGCTGAAGGTTGCCGAGGATCTTGAGGTGGGGATTCGCGAGTCCGGTGAACAGGCGACTTTTGATGTCGGTGCTCACGGTATGCACGTAGAGTTGATAAACCTCATCGGACGGTTAAAATATCGGACAAGTTACGGGCAGAACATTCTTCAGCATTCCCTGGAAGTCGCTTTCCTTTGCGGAGTTATGGCTGCCGAGCTTGGTTTGGATGTAAAAAAAGCCAAGCGGGCCGGTTTGCTGCATGATATCGGCAAGGCGGTTGACCACGAAGTCGAAGGTTCGCATGCTATCATTGGCCGTGATCTTGCAAAAAAATACGGTGAAGCTGACGATATCGTCTATGCAATCGGCGCCCACCATGAGGATCAACCACCCAAGTCGGTGTTGGATGTGCTCGTTCAGTCGGCGGATGCGCTCTCCGGCGCTCGTCCTGGTGCACGTAAGGAAATGCTCCAGAGTTATGTTAAACGACTTGAGGATCTGGAAAATATAGCGAATAATTTTAAAGGGGTGGAAAAATCCTATGCCATCCAGGCCGGGCGTGATCTGCGCATTATTGTCGATAGTCATAAAGTTACGGACGACGAGGCAACACTTTTGAGCCGTGATATCGCCAAGGCGATTGAAGAACAATTGACCTACCCCGGCCAGATCCGGGTAACGGTCATCCGTGAAACCAGAGCAGTTGAATACGCGAAGTAGGGGGAGAGGATGAAGTCGGTAGAAGAGCAGATAGCCCTGATCGAGCGGGGTGCCGTTGATTTTCACTCCAAGGAAGATCTTGTCAAGAAATTGAACAAATCCTTGGAGACGGGCAAACCTTTGACGATTAAAGCCGGGTTTGATCCGACCGCACCCGATCTCCACCTCGGGCACACGGTATTAATTCAGAAATTGCGTCATTTCCAGTTATTGGGCCATCAAGTCAACTTTCTTATCGGTGACTTCACCGGGTTGATCGGCGATCCGACCGGTAAGTCCGAGACCCGTCCTCCCTTGACACCTGACGATGTCAAACGCAATGCTGAGACCTATAAAGAACAGGTCTTTAAAATTCTCGATCCGGAAAAGACCAAGGTTGTGTTCAATTCCACTTGGTTGGGGCAGTTGACCTCCTACGACATGATTCGCCTGGCGTCAGAGCTTACTGTAGCCCGTATGCTTGAGCGGGATGACTTCAAAAAACGCTTCGAATCCAACCGGCCTATTTCAATTCATGAGTTTCTGTATCCCCTCATTCAGGGCTATGACTCGGTGGCATTGCAGGCTGACGTCGAGTTAGGCGGCACCGATCAGCTGTTTAACCTGCTGATGGGGCGCGATCTGCAGCGAAGCCGTGGTCAAGCGCCTCAGGTGGTGCTGACCATGCCGCTTTTAGAAGGGCTCGACGGCGTCAACAAAATGAGCAAATCGTTGGGGAATTATATTGGTATCTCCGAGACGCCGGATAGTATTTTTGGCAAAATCATGTCGATCAGTGATGACCTCATGTTCCGCTATTACGAGCTGCTCAGTGATCTCTCCATGGATGACGTACTTGTCCTCAAGGAGAAGCTCCAGAAGGGTGATCTCCATCCAAAAGCGGTCAAGGTGCAGTTGGCTAAAGAGATGGTGGCTCGCTTCCATTCAGCCGAAGCGGCTGATGAAGCCGAGCGTAATTTTGAGCAGGTCTTTGCTCGCCATGAGTTACCCGATGAGATCGAAGAGGTAGAGATGGCTCAAGCCACAGAGCCGATTTGGGTGCCAAAACTGTTGTTAGATGCCGGCTTGGTGAAATCGACCTCCGATGGGCGAAGAATGATTCAGCAGAATGCTGTCAGTCTTGATGGTAACAAGGTAGATGATATCGATGCCACGGTACCTGCTCAGGGGAATGTACTGTTGAAGGTGGGGAAGCGAAGATTTTGCCGCGTTATTTTTAAATAACACGTCGCGCAGTAGAGGAAATAACAAGAGCGGCATCTCTACCTATGGGGGATGCCGCTCTTGTTATTTTGAGTCCTGATTTTTTTCTTGATGATTCTTGGTGTCGTCGTCAACAACGCGAGAACAAAATTATTGTTCTTTGAGGCGTTATTCAGTTTTGCTCTTTCTGGCAATCACCACAGATGCCGGTAAATTCGACGTGATGCCCTTGAATGAGGTACGAACTGGAGGTCGTCGCCTGGGCTACCAGTTCTTTGACCACAGGAACATCGATGTCATCAACTTTGCCGCACATTGAACAACGGATGTGGTAATGTTCGTCGGTGGTGGCGTCAAAGCGTTTTTGCGTTCCGCCCACTTCAATTTTGAGAATCATACCGCTTTCAGCCATCAACTCAAGGTTGCGGTACACGGTTCCAAGGCCGATGCGCGGTAATCTTTTGCGCACCATGTCGTAGAGTTCGCTGGCGGTAGGATGGGTTTTGACTTTTGATAACTCTTCTAAAATGATCTGTCGCTGAGTCGTCAGCCGGATCATTGCTGCAGGTGCGTTCATGGTCGTCTCAATAAAGGAAAATAAATAATGGCGTCGTGAAAAAAGCTCCTCTTTGTCTCGCTGTGATCTTACTGAGCCATCTCTTAGGGGGTGATGAACGTTCTCCGAGTCCATCATAAATGAGGATTCGGAGAAAAGAGTAAACCGCATTGAACAAGGTAGTAAATGTTGTTCTCGAAGCTATTTACGAGATCGAAAAAAAGAATTTTATTAAATGATAATTATCATCAACTAACATGATCGTTCTTTTGCTGTCAAGCAAGAAGTGGTCAAAACCGGCTGGAGCCATTGTCGATTAAAGAAGATGCGCATAGGTACATTAAATGTTTGGCCGCCCCTGCTGCTGGCACCCATGGCCGGATTAACCCATTCCGCTTTACGGACCACGATCTTGCACTACGGTGGGGTCGGTCTTTTGAGTACCGAAATGCTCGCGGCCTCTCGGCTTCCGGTGGAAAATGAGCAGCTCTCCCCATATTTATTGCGGACGGCAGCGGAAAAGCCGCTTTCCTACCAGTTGTTGGTCGCTCAGGAAAAACATGTTGTCCCGGCCGTGGCACGATTGCAATGCCTGAAAGCAGACAGCATCGACCTTAACCTTGGGTGTCCGGCACCCCAGGTGCGGCGAATGGGTGGGGGAAGCTGCCTGATGGATGCCCCTCAGCAAGTGCGTCGCATTGTGGCGATCAGCCGCAAGGAAACAACAACCCCACTCACAGCCAAAATCCGGTTGGGTGAAAACCTGGATGCAGGAAAATTACGGAATTTTTGTCTGATGCTGGCAGGAGAGGGTATTGACATGCTGACCGTGCATGCCCGGTTGCGACAGGAATCCTTTTCCCGGAAGCCGCATTGGGAATGGATAGCCCTGGTCAAACAGTGGATAGATATTCCGGTTGTTGCCAACGGTGGGATCGATAGTGTGGAGAATGCTCGGATCTGTCTTAGGCAAAGTGGCGCAGATGGATTGATGATCGGTAGGGCTGCGGCCTCATCCCCGTGGATATTTGCGGAAATAGCCCGAGAGGTGTATGGGGTCGATATCGGGCAACCTAAACCGAAATTCCCCTTGCTCTATGCCTCCTTTGCAGCGGCCCTGGTTCAGCGTTTTCGACCTGAGCGCAGACTTGGGCGCTTGAAGGAATTTACCCACTATTTTGCCAAAAATTATTTTTTTGGACACCATCTCGCCTCTCGGGTGCAGTCCAGTCAGTCCTTTGAGGAGGCATGGCAAAGAGCGGAAGCGTTTTTTGCCGTCAACGATCCAGAGGTGGACTTACCGAACCCTTTGGCTGCCTTTACGTGTGCAGAGGTGGATTGTAATAACCAAATCCTAGGAAGGGAAACAGCGCTTTAAGCTGAGCCAGCCAGTTGGGGATTCCAAGAGGCGCTCGGGATGGGTTGTGTTGAATTACCCGGAGATAATATTCGGGGTCCATGTTGAGGTTGCGCAGTTGGATAAAATCCGGACGATATTGCTCAATCAGGGTGGCCAATGCCTCGAATTCATCCGGATCATCAGTACAGCCGGGGAGGATGAAGTAGTTGAGCGACACATGGCGGCCATGGCGTTTCATCACTGCAATAGACTCGCAAACGTCTTGTAATGAAAAGCCATTGGGGCGGTAGTAGAGCCGGTGTTTTTCTATTTGGGCACTGTTCATCGAGATCCGGATGGAATCGAGACCGGCCTGAGCCAGATGTTCTACCGCTTCCGGCAGGCTACCGTTGGTGTTGAGATTGATTGTGCCATTGCTGGTTTGATGGCGAATCAGGCGGATGCTTTTGGCCATCACCTTAGCCTGGAGCAGTGGTTCTCCTTCGCAGCCCTGCCCAAAGCTGACAATGGGGCGTGGCGCTGTTTTCAGGTGATCAACGGCAATCTCGGCGATTTCCTTTTCAGTAGGAACAAACGTAATGCGATCCTGCGTTGAAGGGCAACAGCCGGAAGGTTGCAACGAGATGCACCCGGCACAAGCCGCATTACACACGGGGGAACAGGGGAGAGGTGCCTCCCACCGGCCAAGAAAATAGTTGCGTGCCGCCGGGCATCCATAGGTGAGGCAACATTTGCCGAGATGCTGGATTAAACGGTTTTCCCGGTGTTTTTTCAGTTGCTTGTGGGTCCGTTTTTCAAGCAGTTTGAAATTGAATTGCTCGGCATCCTGGCGGCAGTCCTGGTCGCTGCGAAAGGCTGCCACCCAAAATTTCCCTTCGGCCCAACCCACAGCCGTGTAGGCAAACAGGGGTAGCAGCGGTGGATTATCGTTCTCGGTTTGATAGGCAGCAGTATAGATGGCTGTGTGCGCAGGGGCCATAAATGCAGCTACAGCCTGGATAGGTTCATCGGTCTGATAAGGGTTGGTCGCCAGCAAGGCTGGCTCATTGCTTTCGGACTCGATTCCAATCGGCAGCCGTTGAGGTAAGGTGAAAAGCTCACTGCCTGCCGGTAGTTCAATCAGCTCGTCGAGTCGGGGCGCAAACAGTCGGCCTGCGGCACTCCCTGCCATGTGCAGACCACTGTAATCGAGTATTTCACCTTGAGCGGTTGCAAAGAGCAGGGAGGGGAGGATTGAGGGATGCACGATCAAAAAGTCTGCCGCGATTACCGCGGGCGAATGCGCGATAAGATGGAATCCACGGCCCGATAAATTTCAAGATCATCTCCAAATACATCCTGAATGTTTGGATGGTCGATCAGGTCTTCAATGATGAATTGGGTCAAGAAAAGGCTGATAACGTTGGGATCCGGGGTCAGGTCGCGGATCGGTGCGATCTTAAACAGCATGTCGAACTCTTCCATATCGCCAAGCTGTTGCAGCTGCTTGGCCATAATCTCCTGGATGGTATGGACGGCGTTGGTTTCGATGATGTGGTTATCGAGCAACCGTTGTACCAGGCCGACGGCAATTTCAGGGGCCATCTCCCGTGCTTTTTTGAGCATGAGATGCCGTTCACGTTCGCGTTTGCGGTCAATGGCATCAATGGTTTTGTTGGTTGAATTGCTTGGGTTGATATGGCGTGCCATGGCATTGCTCCTTGTAAAATCTACTCGTTGTGACGATGTGTTGTTGACTGAGGCGGAATGGCACCTGAGAACATCTGGATCAAGGCGTTGTTCTCGAAAGAGAAAAGGAATGGCGCATAAGCCACTCTGTTGCTGGCCGTCTCATGCCGCACAACCTCCCCCGTTTGAGTATTCTCTTGGGGCGGGAAATTAAAACCCTATGGGCTCATGAGGTGGTACAGGCAGCAGCAGGGAGCTCGGAAGGGCTCCCTGCTGGGAAAAAGATGACCATCTTATACTGCACCTGTTAGCGATAAGCACTGCTTTTGTACAGGAAAAGGCTCAAATGGCTTTTTGCCGAGCCTGTGTATAAACGAAATCGGTTTTCAGGTGCGATTTTCCTCACTGCGATAAAGCAGACGAAATTGCTCGATATCCTTTTGCAGTTTCGGGGGAAGGTCAAGGTTGTATTGGTTGACATATTCCGCCGCCATCCGGTGGGTGTTGAAAATGGGAACGTTAAGGCGCAGATTGTTGAAAGCCCGCTCCATGTAACGATCCTGGTGGTTGTAAAAAGTGTCAAGTACTGAAGGGAGCAACTCGTAAAAAGCAGAGGCATCTTCCGTGTAGAGTAATGTCTCCGGGGCTTCACTCAGATCAGCTTCGTCAACCGGTCCCTCGTAGCCGAATTTCCAACCTGTCAACCCTTCATGATACCCTTCGACCCACCAACCATCCATAATACTGATATTGGGCACACCATTCATTGCCGCTTTCATGCCGCTGGTCCCGCTGGCTTCAAGAGGGCGTTTGGGGCTGTTGAGCCAGGCATGTACGCCCGCTACCATCAGTTTGGCGATGTGCATGTCGTAACCGGGAATAAAAATGAGTTTTCCAAGCCCTTGGCTGCGGCGGTAGAGCTCTTCCTGGTTGTCAAGGATAAGCTTGAGGACGTATTTGCCGGGTTCATCAGCCGGATGGGCCTTGCCGGCGAAAACAAAATTTACTGGCCAGTTGTTCTTGATCAGGATATCGGAGAGGCGTTCGATGTCGTCAAAGATCAGATCTGCACGTTTATATGTGGAAAAACGTCGGGCAAAGCCCAAGGTAAAAACGCCTGGTTGAAGCCATTGCTGTTCAGGTAGACCGGAAAGGTAATTGGGTGGATCGATCCAGGTCTCGACCATCTGTTCCCGATGCCGTCTCAGCATGGTATTAGCGTAGTTGACGAGGATTTGGTTGTCGGCATGCCAAGCCTGTTGGAGGGACGCAATCAGCTGGGCGTGGTCCTCTTTGGCTATGGACGTAAAGCTGCTGGGATCATAACGCCAGTTTTCAAGGGAAGGCGTGCGATCAAAACAGGCTTTCCGATGGGAACTGATCCAGGTCAGGTGATGGACTCCGTTGGTAATTGCTTTGATTTTAGGCGCGAATGCCGGAAACTGCTTTTTGGTGACATCGCGATGCAGTCGGCTGACGCTATTAATGGCTCTATTGAGGCGCATGGCCATGGCGGTGAAGTTATACTCGTACGATGTATCGTCATCATGGGCCACTAGGTTCAGGATGCGCTGAAAGGCTCTGTCGCTGATCGAAGAATAGAGGTCACGGGAAAATCGGTCATGACCGGCTTTAACCGGAGTATGGATGGTGTAGACGATTTGCTGCGCAATTGTATCCGCTGCGGCTAGGATGTCGGCATCGGTCATGGTCTCGGCAAACCCATCACCGAACCGCTGTTGCAGCTCTCGCATAATCATGTGCAGGGTGACGGTGATCCCATGTTGCTCATTAAGGTGGATGGTATGCGGTGTTAAGCCAAGCGCATCAAAAAGCGGCAGGATGGCAGAGCCGAGCATGCGGCGCTGGTTGGCTTTGATGATGGTTGATTTGGCGTTGTAAAGCTGGTGAGCCGACTCCCGCACCCAAGATGGCGTATCCGGTAGGCTGTAATCAAGAAGAAATTCTGGCACAAAGTAGTCGCGACGATCGTTGAGCTCAATCTTCATCCATACCTGAGCCTTGATCATGATCGGCAACTGCTGCCCATCATAGAAAGGGATTTCTATAGTCAGCGGTGTACCCGGGGTATCGGGATTCTGCAAAGGGAACAGTGTTGGCGTTGCCTCAGGCTGCCACCAGGTCGCATGATCGATCTGGCCGACCTTCGAATCGACAATTTGTGAGAAGTAACCCTCACGATACAAGAGACTGATTGCCAGCGCAGGCAGGTGGAGATCTGCAAAGCTTTTAAGCGTATCTCCGGCAAGAACACCCAAGCCTCCACTGTAATTTGGAATTTTTCTCGCGTTAAAAAGGTATTTCTGCAGAAAGGCGTTGAGTTGAGGATTGGGTTCCTGGAGAATATTTTCCTGCTCGAGAAAATCTTTTATCGGGTGAAAAACATCGGGGTCAGCCCCTATTTCCATAGAAATATACGCGATGCTGTTAACTGCCGGATTCGTAAGATTCGACCATACCCGGTCAAAAACTTCTTGTGTGACACCAAAATATGTGCCGAAAGTGTGACTGCTAACGAGTGAAGCTAGTGAAAAAGGAGGCATCTTGGTAATACTATTCATGAAATTAATATTTTTTCTCAATAAGGGAAAGATAGACGAGAACACAAAAGTTTACGCGAGTTTAATAGGCCTCGATGCTTTTGCAAGGATTTTTAATTTTCAGGAAATATTTGTTGTATTTCTCCTATGGCGCAGTAAATTATGATGACGTGTTTTTTGACTAAATTTCATCCATATGGAGGGAGAAATGAGCAGTAAAAAGATGTTGCATTTAGCCACGTTGGTGGTGCTTGTTTTGGGCTTAGGTCTGACAGGCTGCAGCAAGAAGAACGTTGCGACTGCACCCCAGGTGACTGGAACCGAAGGAGCAGGTTCGTCTGAATCTCTGGAGAGTGAAGACACAGGGATCATGGAAGGTCGTACATCCGGGCCGATGGTACCGGTCTATTTCGCATTCGATAGTTCAAAAGTAGAAGGCGAGCAAGTTCAGCGCATCGAAACCGATGCCGATTTTATGAAAAAAAATCCGGGCTTAAATATTCGGATCGAAGGCAACTGTGACCCTCGCGGCACGCAGGAGTATAACTTGGCCCTTGGGGAACGCCGGGCACAGGGTGCAAAAACGTACCTGGTCAATCTGGGAGTCAACTCGAACCAGCTGTCCACCGTCAGTTTTGGAGAAGAAAAATTGCTTCTCTTTGGCCACGACGAGATTTCCTGGGCGCAAAACCGACGGGATGACTTCGTCATAGTGAAGTAAATTGCTTCGCTGATTCCTCTGAACCGGGTCTGGGCTCTGCCCCATACCCGGTTTTGCATTTTCCCTCTTCGCTTGCGGCTTTGCTTAAGGCTGCATTTATTTCCTTTTAATTTATCTGGAGCAACAACTGTGAAAAACATGATGCGTGTACTGGGATGCCTGGTCGTGGCCACCATTTTTTGTCTGCAGAGCCACGTTACCTTGGCTGCTGATACCAAAATTGCGGTCATTGACATGAAAGAGGTGCTGTCGGCCTCTACCGCCGGCAAGAAAGCTCAGGATATCATTGAGAAAAAAATGAAATCACTGCAGGCTTCCTTCAAGGCCGATGAGACTAGCCTCGTGAATATGCAGAAAGATATGGAAAAGAAGGGCTCAGCCTGGAGCGACAGCGTCAAACGCGAAAAAGCAATGGAGTTTCAGCAGAAACGACGTGCTCTGGCTGAAAAGCAGGATAAAGCGAATCAGGAGTTGAAAAAATTGCGCGAGCAGAATGTTAACCCGATTCTGAAAAAACTTGAGGACATCGTTGGCGAAGTAGCTTCCGCAGGCGGATACTCCGTTGTTCTACCCCGCAATGTTGTCTTGTATTCGGCGAATTCCGTGGATATCACTGGAAAGATCATCGACGAGTTGAATAAAGTAATAAAGTAAATTCGTCGACCTCGTAAATACTTCGCTGCGACTGCGGCGCAGCGTTTTTCCCGACGCTCGAAATGCCCGCTGTATGCCTTCGAGTCGTTAAACGTTGTTTCTCCGCATGTGGTTGTAGCTGTTTCCGGTACGCCTCTTCTCTGCGCTTCTGTCGCTGGTTCATTGTCAAGGGGGAAACGGTTGGTGTTTTTAACGCCAACCGTTTCCCTCGGCCTCTGTTTGCTTCGCGTTTTTTTAAGAGTTACTTTGTTTGTGATCCATGATGCGAAACTGCTGTTTTCTACAGCGGCATCGTGTTATGAAAATACGCAGAGAATAAAGGGCTATTTTTCTCAGTAAAATTTTCCTTTTCTGATGCAGCAAGTGCTGATGACGGTTACATAAGGTGAGCTGGAGGAAGGTGTATCTAGCGGCCGTGAATAAATCGGCGGACTAATTCTTCGCAGCCCTTAATTCCAAATGTAGTCAAGGGTGTCTTGGTAAACCCTGCTTTTGATGATGGCGTCGTGAAAACTTTGATGCGGCTGCGTCACAGTCGTTTTTCCGACGCTCGACATACCTTGGGTATGTCTTCGAGCCGGGAAAACCCCTGCTCCTTGTTTATCTGTGTTTTTACCTAGCCATTTCTTAGAGTGTGATGAACTTTTTACGAGTCCGTCATTGCCATCTATCCATCTGCTCTAAGGAATTTCGAGGTGATTGCTTTCTTCTGTATTGAACGCACCGGTGTTCTTTAAGGTGCATATTTTTTGTAACCATCACGGGGGAACCCCAAAGGCCCCGTTTATCAACGGACCTGTAAGCGATTGCAGGGTGCCGGAGGTGCAAGGCATCGGCCTGTGTAGCGTACGCCTGTACGTAAATAGGCCGAGAACACCGCAGATTCGGTGCCTCGTGTCGCTTACTGTTTTTTTAGTAGAATTGCATTGAATACGCGTTGGAACGACCCTGGAGAGAGATGACATCAGGTGTCAGGATCGAAGTGGTCCATTATCCATGAATAACTATTGCAGCCCGGTTTGATTTCTCTAGAGCAAGTAGTTAGAAACCGGGCTCAGGGGCATAGCCTCAGAGGAGTACAAAGGAACATGCAACTACGGAGTATGACGGGATTTGGAAGGGGCGAGGCCGCCGACAACGGTAGAACGTGGATTGCCGAGGTTCGG
>JAQUEZ010000009.1 GCA_028684915.1 Desulfobulbus sp. | reverse complement strand
CCGCCCATCAGTTCGACCAGCTGTTTGCTGATGGCCAAACCCAAGCCGGTGCCGCCGAATCTCCGGGTGGTTGAGCTGTCGGCTTGCTCAAAGGCTTTGAAAACTCGGGTCACCAGATCCTTATCCATGCCGATACCGGTGTCCGTGACCGTAAAGCGCAGGATTACTTTGTCCGGCTCTTCTTGGCTGGTGCTGGCAGTGATGTCGATACGCCCTTTTTCGGTGAATTTGACCGCGTTGCCCACTAGGTTGAGGAGAATCTGCCCCAAACGCGGTCCGTCTCCACGGAGGACCTGGGGGATGTGCTGGGTATCAACTCGAAGCGCGATATTTTTTGCATGCGCCTTGTCTGAGAGAAGGCTGCAGACCTGATCCACCACCCGGCGTGGTTCAAAATCATCAACGACCAAGGGCATCTTGTTGGCTTCGATTTTTGAGAGGTCGAGGATATCGTTAATGATATTGAGGAGGTGGTGCGATGCATCGGCCAATTTTTCCAACTGATGCAGCTGTTGCGGTGAAAGGGGTTCTTGCTTGATCAGATGGGCAAAGCCGATGATGGCGTTCATTGGGGTGCGAATTTCATGGCTCATGTTGGCGAGAAATTCGGATTTGGCTCGGGTTGCTGCTTCGGCTTCCTCTTTGGCACTTCGCAACGCCTCTGCCGCTTTTCGTTCCTCGGTGATATCATCCAAAAGACCTACCAACCCTTTAGAGATGTCGGTCGGGTCCCAGGCGCGGGCATTCATCCGCGCCCAGAACAGGCTGCCGTCACGGCGCCGCAACTGCCGCTCGATATAGAATCGGCCGGTTGTTTGCAGGTCATGGGCGACTTTTGGCCCAAATTCAGCAAAGTCTGCATCGGATCGATACCAGGAGTTGGTCATGGTTCCAACCATCTCTCCCGGTGAAAAACCGAAAATTTCCTCTAGTTTCCGATTACAGCGCACTACCTTGCGATCACGGATAAAACCAATCCCTGAGGCGACCGCATTGAAAATAGTCTCCTGTTCATCCGATATCCTGCGCAGTTCCAGCTCTATTTGTTTGCGGCTGGTCAGATCGGTGTGGATGCCAACAGCGCGGTGCGGTTGACCATCCGGGGTCCTTGAAACCACTTTACCACGGCTGAGTATCCAGACAGGATTCCCGTTTTTGCCAATCATGCGGAATTCCATTTCAAGTACATCTTTTCGGCGGAGCTGTTGCTGCAAAGAGGTGGAAACCCATTCCCGATCTTCAGGGTGGATAAGATCAAGACCGCTGGCATATTGATTTGGTGTCAGTTCGCCCGGGGTATAACCTAGCATCCGGTAATAGGCCGGGCTGCAGTAGAGTTCGCCGGTGTGCAGATCCCAGTCCCACAGCCCATCGCTGGTGGCATCCAGGGCAAGGGCATAGCGTTCTTCACTGCAACGGAGTTGCTCGTTGACCGCATCCAGTTCGGCGGTCCGGGCTTGGACCAGTTCTTCGAGGTGGGCCAATACCTCTGTTTTCGCATTATTGGCGGCCTCGGCCTCCACCAGAGCGGATTCCAAGGCGGCTTGATGCTGTTTCCGTTCGGAGATATCGCGGAGAATGCCCACCGCATGCCATTCATCGTTGAGGTTCACCGAAGACAGAGACAGGGAAATGATGATTTCTTCGCCGTCCTTGCGGAGAGCGGAGAGTTCAAGGGTTTTGCCAATAGCCTGGCCGCGACCGGTCTGAAGAAAATGGTCGAAGGCGCGGTTGTGATCGGAGTGAAACCGAGGCGGGGCCAGCAGTTGGTGGAGACTCTGCCCCAGGACTTCATCGGCCCGGTAGCCGAGCATCTGTTCCGCAGCCGGATTCCAGTACGAAAGATTACCCTGGCTGTCCATCATGAGAATAGCATCCAGGGCAGAGTCGGTGATGGCTTTGAGTCGTTTCTGGTTGTCCTCCAGTTCCCGCTGCCGCGCCTTCCGTTCGGTAATATCCTGCCAAACGGCGGAGATCAGTTGTTTTCCCTGGAGGGAGAGTGAGTGCAGGGTCAGGGTGACATCTCGAAAGGTGCCGTTTTTATGCCGATGTTTGGTTTCAATCGAAATGGGCTCGCCTTGGAGGACACGTTGCTGCTCAAGGAGTATTTGATCCGGTGAAAGATCTTTTTGTATATCCTCGACCGTAAGCTGGGCAAATTCATCGTATGTGTATCCTAAGGATGTATGTGCGATGGTGTTAAAGTCGATAAATCTGTGGCTTTGCGTGTCGAATAGGATGATGGCATCGGTGGTTTGGGCGAACATGGAAGCAATGAGTTCATCGCGCACCTTGATGACATCCAGGGTGTGGCGCCGTTCCACCACCTCAGCCAATCTGTGGATGATGGCCTCTGCCAGTTCCTGCTCCTCACGGAGGAATGGGCCCTCATCTTCCCGTGATCGTTCTTCCTGATAACTGAGCGTCAGCTGCAGTAATTCACCCTGTCTGGTGGTGGCCTCTGTCTTCAGCATCCAGGATGATTCCTGGAAATTGGGTGTGAGATAGGGAGTTTGGGCGTAGTCAATCTTGGCGGCGGTAATCTCCGGGTACTGCCACCCGTGGGGAATCAGTTCCACTACCTGCTGAAGTTGCTCGCCAAAGGGCGCATGGATATCCTCGGTTAAGGCGAAGATGCGGTACAGACATTGCTGTTCCTTGATTCGTTCCCGCAGGTCTCGTTGCTCGCGACGACGATCGGTGATATCCCGGGCAATACAGAGTATGCCGATGAGATTGCCGCTCTCATCCCTGAGCGGGGTCTTGATGGCCTCGAACAGCCCCTGTCGGCTACCGTCGGCAAACTCGAGCCATTCCTCATTAATTCTTGGCTGGTTTGCAGCAATTGCCTTTTGATCATTGGCTCGAAAAAAATCAGCCTGTTCCCTGGATACAAAATCATAGTCGGTTTTTCCGACAATCTCGGCCTGGGCTGTGCCGAAAAAACGTTCAAAAACGGGATTGCAGACCAGATAGTGGCCATCGGGGTCCTTTACCCAGAGTAAATCGGGAACGCTCTGTAACAGCGCATGGAGCTTGGTCCGTTCGTGTTGCAGATGCTCGGTGGCTTGCTGTTGCTCGGTAATATCGTTGATGGCGGTGAGAATGGCAGCCCGATGCTGGTACCTGATCAGGGTACAGGAAACCTGGGCCAGGAAAATTTTCCCCTTGGTGTTGGTCAGCTTGATGGGCACGTCGAACGTCTTACCGTCGTGATGCAAGGCATGCAGGAGTCGTTTTCGATCTTCAAGGTTGCAGTAAAATTGCTCCACCGGTTTTCCCAGCATTTCCTGCCGCTCAAATTCGAACTGACGTTCCGCACGCGCATTGAGGAAATAGATGAGGCCATCGTCGATCCCGGTAATGAAAAGGGGAAAAGGAGCTTGTTCTAATAGGTTTTGATTGGTGTTGGTTTCCTCTACGAGCGCCGAGTCGGCCAGGCCGAAGGCCATAGCTTGAATCAGGTCCTGGGAAAAGATCAGGCCGAGTAGCAGGCCGTCTCCATCGACCACCGGGTATTGACGAATACGATGGTTGAGCATCCCCTTGGCAGCCTCCGCCAGGGTGGTGTCCACCGGTATGGTTCGTACCGGGCAGGTCATGACCTCAGCAATTGGGCACAGGCGCTGTGCTGAAGTGGCGAGATAAAGACGGGCCAGGTCTCGCTCGCTGAGAAT
This sequence comes from Desulfobulbus sp., assembly GCA_028684915.1. Next base: position 67,554 of record JAQUEZ010000009.1, on the reverse strand, counting down.
GCCCACCGGGCGTTGCTGTTCGACGACGATGATCCCCCCGGCAAAGCGGTCATACATTTGTTCCAGGGCGCTATTGAGGGGCGTATCCGGTCCGAGAACGCAGAAGGATCGGCGCATAATTGAGCCGACCCGGGTTTGCCCGGTCGGCGTGTCGAGGGGTAAATGGCGGTGAAAATCGGTTTGGCTGACCAGGGCGATGGCACGTTTGTCTTCGTCCACCAAAATCAGATGGCGAACATCCTCGCGGAGGCAAATCTGATAGGCTTCGTTGCAGCTCATGGTGCCGGAAACGATCACCGGCTGGTCCATGACCTTGTTGAGTGGGGTCTGCGGTGCAAGGTCGGCATGCAGAACCTCAAGCAGGGTGCGCTCGGTGAGGATGCCCACAGGATGGCGCGTGTGATCGAGAACCACGATTGAGGAGAGACGATTGCGTCCGATCAGGCGAACCGCGGTGAGTAGGGTATCTTCCGGCGATAAATAAAGGAGCTCATAGGACGCAATGGCTGTGAGCGGCGTGTTCGGATCGGTCCAGGGGCGCTCCATAGCTCAGTCCTCAGTTGCCCCATCGGCGAGTTGCTGCTGAATGCGGATAAAGGTTTGGAATTCGGCCTCAAAGGCGTCGACCACTGCCGGGTCGAAATGTTTGCCCCGTTGCTCAAAAATTAACGCCGTCGCCTCTTCAATCGACCAGGGCCGTTTGTAGACTCGAGGCGTGGTGAGGGCATCAAAGACATCGGCTAGTGCCATCAGGCGGGCGGACAGGGGGATCTGTTCACCGGCAAGGCCAAAGGGGTAGCCGCTGCCATCCCATTTTTCGTGATGGAACAGGGCAATTTCTTTGGCGACCTCCAAAAAAAGCAACGACTCCGGTTTAGCGTTGGTGGAGGTGGTGTTGTAGTGGGGTAGGGTGGCCGCGATGGCCCGCTCAATGGCATTTCCGCCGACCTGACAGTGGGTCTGCATGCAGGACCACTCATCACGGCTGAGTTTGTCCGGCTTGAGGAGGATATTGTCCGGAATGCCGATCTTACCGATGTCGTGCAGTGGTGCCGCCTTGACGATTCGAGTGAGGGAGTTCTCATCCAGGCGGGCGGCGTAGTCCGGGTGTTTTTGCAGTCTACGGGCCAGAGCGTTCACATAAGCCTGGGTGCGGGCGATATGATTGCCGAGGTCAGAGTCCCGGGTTTCCGCCAACTGGGCCATGGCCGCAAGGCTTACATCCTGGATCAGCAGATTGTCGCTCATCCGTCGCTTCACCTCATCCTCAAGCCAGGCATTCTGACTTTTCAGTCGATCACGGGCCTGCTTGACCTCTACATGGACTTGGACCCGCGATAGGACGACTGTCGGCTTGATCGGTTTGGTGATGTAATCCACCGCACCTTGTTGCAGTCCATGCTCCTCATCAAGCGTGTCGTCCAGCGCTGTTACAAAGATAACCGGAATATCGGCGGTGTCGGGTTGCTGGCGAAGCCGACCAAGCACGGAGAAACCATCCATGCCGGGCATCATGACATCAAGGAGGATCAGGTCCGGCCGGGGCTCGCGGGAAGCGGCCTCCAATGCCTGTGGGCCTGATTTGCAGGCGCGTACGGTATAGAAAGGCCGGAGTAGGGCGGAAAGGACCGTCAAGTTGGCGGGTTCATCGTCGACGATGAGAATAATCGGCGTAGCCATATGGAAACAGTCCTTATTTTAGTCGTATTGCAGTGGGGCGCAGCAGGGGATTTGCCCTCAGGATAGATCGAAGACACCGGTTTGCAGGCCTTGTTCAAGCTGATCCCGGGTAACGGGACGGCTGAACAGGTAGCCCTGCAGTTCATCACATTTTATTTCATCCAGCACCTGCAGTTGCTCTGCGGTTTCCACGCCTTCGGCTATGACTTTCAGGTTAAAGCTCTTGGCAATACCCACGATGGAATGGAGCAGGGAGACGCTGCTGTTCTGTGCGGAAATGTTTTGCACAAAGGATTTATCGATTTTGAGCGTGGTCAGGGGAAAAATTTGCAGATGGCTGAGTGCCGAGTAGCCGGTGCCGAAATCATCAATGGCAATGGCAATGCCCATCTCCTTAAATTTTTGGAGTGAATGCACGGCTTCGTCGGTGTTTTCCATCATCACCCGTTCGGTTAATTCAAGCTCGAGATACTGCGGTTCCAGACCGGTTTCCTTGAGTACTTCCATGATGCGGATGGCCAATTTCTTGAAATTGATATTCTGGCCGGAGATGTTGACTGCCATGCGGCAACCTGCAAACAACCCGGCATTGACCCATCGGCTAGCCTGGGTGCAGGCTTGGAGGATGACCCAGTCGTTAATGGCGTGAATCAGGCCGCTCTCCTCGGCAAAAGGAAGAAACTGGATAGGCTGGATGAGTCCCTGCTCCGGATCCTGCCAACGGATGAGGGCCTCGACGCCGGTAATTTTTTTATCTAGGTTACAGAACTGCGGTTGGTAGTAGAGCTCGAACTCGTTGTTCTGCAAGGCTCGGCGAAGGCTATTGGCCAGTTGGAACCGAGCATTGGCGGTATCGTTCATCTGATGCTGGAAGAACTGGAAGTTGTTGCGCCCTTTTTCCTTAGCCTCATACATGGCCGTGTCGGCGTTTTTGAGCAGAATATCCAGATCGTCGCTGTCGTCGGGATAGACGCTGATACCGATACTGGCTGAAAGGGCGATCATCTGGTTATTCCATATGATCGGCTGCTCTATGGTCTGGGTGATGCGTTCAGCGAGGTTGGCAATGTGGTCAAGGGCATGGAAGTTGGCCGAGAGCAAGGTGAACTCGTCGCCGCCGAGTCGGGAGATGATTGAGGTCGGTTGGTCGGCGTTGGCGCGAGAAACCACGTCCGACTGACGAAGCACGCTTTTGAGACGATCAGCCACGGTGATCAGCACTTTGTCGCCCACCGGATGGCCAAGGGTGTCGTTGATCCGTTTGAAGTGATCCAGGTCGATGAAGAAGATGGCGATTTTCTTCCCGGACCGAGCTACCTGGGGCTGGATTTTGGTCCAATGTTCACGAAACAGGGTGCGATTGGCCAGGCCGGTGAGGTTGTCGTAGAAGGCAAGGTAGCGGATCTGATCTTCGGCTTGCTTCAGTTCGGTGATATCCTGCACCACGCCCACGATCATGGAGGGCCGATCCTTGCGGTCAAAGACAATCTCCCCCTGGTTGAAAATAATTCGTTCCTGACCATTGGGGAGGACGATGCGATAGTTGAGAGAAAAGGCGCGCCCCTCATGTTGGGCCTCTTGGATGAAGTGCTTGACCGAATGCCGTTCGGTAAACACGATCTGATCAAACAACGATTCGTAGCGGTTGGGATCAGCGACGCCGAATTGCCCCGGGTCCTGGGTGGAAATTTGGAACTTGCCGCTCTCCAGGTGGAGTTCCCAATGTCCTAGGCGTGCAATTTGCTGGGCCTTGTCTACCCGTTGTTGACTCACCTTGAGGTCGTTGAGGATAGAACCGGAACGTAACCAGTAGCGAACCCGGTAGCCAAGGATCAGCATATTGATCGGTTTGCTGATAAAATCGGTAGCTCCGGCATCAAAGGCGCTGGTGATTGTTTCCGCATCTTCCAGACCAGTGACCATCACTACCGGGGTATGTTCACCACCCGGGATTTGCCGCAGACAGCGACAAGTGGCAAATCCATCCATGTCCGGCATGATGATATCCAGAAAAATCAACTCCGGTGGCTGTTCGCCAAACCGGGCCAGCGCCTCTTCGCCGCAGCCGGCTTCGACCACCTCATAGCCTGCATTTTCAAGCGTGAATCGAAGTTGCATGCGAGCAGAGAAATCATCGTCAACCACCATGATCAGCGGTCGTTTTTCATCGGTTATGATCGTTGCTTGTTCAGTCATCGAAACCTGTGAAGAGCAAGATTTTCTTGGTTGGGAAAAGCTGTGTTTACCCGGCTGTCATCGTTCAAGGATATTGTCGAGTCCTTCCCGGAGTTGTTGCAACAGTACAGGGTCCGGGGACTCTTTTTTCCGGTGAACGACGTTGTAGAGATGCTGAGCCCTCTCTGCCCAAGGTTCCAGGCCGCACTGGAGCAGGGTTCCCTTAAGGGTGTGGGCCGCCTTTGCCAGCCCGGTTTCGTCCCCCTCTCTTTGGGCCTGTTCCGCAGCGAGCAGTTGCGCGCTCATACTTTGTCTGGCTGCGGTCAAAAGTTTTTCGATCTGTTCCGGTTTGAGCATGGTGGTGGCCTCGAGATGGGCCCGGATATCCGCTGTTGTCGGCCGATGGGGAGCGTTTTCGATGGCCACTTGAACAGGCGAGGCCGACGGTGAAATCCCGCTTTCGCCAGGGGATGTTATTCGGGTTACGGTTCTCAGTACCTGCTCAAGACGGGCGGCGTCAAAGGGTTTGCTCACATAGGCATCCATGCCGCTGGAGAGGCAGATCTCATCGTCTCCACCCATGGCATGGGCGGTCATGGCCACCACCGGTAGATGGCCATCCCGCAGCTTTTGCCGCAGAAGTTGTTCCACATTTGGGGGAAGATTAACGCTTAAGGGTTTATTCGCCTCCAAAGTGCGAATAATGGTAGTGGTGGCCAGGCCGTCGAGGATCGGCATCTGCACATCCATCAGTACGAGGTCAAAACGGCCAAAGGCCAGGCTTATCAGGGCCTCAATACCGTTGGTGGCGGTGGTGATGATATGATCCTGCTCAAGCATCATTCCCGCGACTTCCCGGTTGACCTCGTTGTCATCCACAATCAGAATCCGCAGTTTTTGGCTGCCACGCACCTCATCCTGTGTCTCGATTATCGATTTTTCGTCAACCTCAAGAGCCTCGCAGGGTTCAAGCGGCAGCAGGCAATGGAAGGTGCTGCCTTGGTTTTCAATACTCTCGGCGTCGAGCCTACCCTCCATCAGGGTGGCGAGCTGGGTACAGATGGCCAGGCCCAGGCCGGTGCCGCCGTACTGACGGGCATACGAATTGTCTACCTGTTCGAAACGATTGAAAATCATCGGCAGTTTATCCGCTGGAATACCGATCCCGCTATCCGTTACTTTCAGCGAAAGTCGATCATTGTCGCCGGGTTTGGGGGCCAAATATCGGCTGACGGTCAGGGTTACCGAACCTGCGGAGGTGAACTTGATCGCATTACCCAACAGATTGACCAGGATCTGGCGAATGCGCAGGGCATCGGCGCGAATATGTTGGGGAAGGGTGTGGTCGTATTCGACCCGGAGGCGCAAGCCTCTGTCGGCAGCCTGGACGGCTATACTCGATTCCACCGATTCGATCAACTGACGGAGATCAAGGGGGGCCGGATGCAGCTCCAGCTGACCGGCCTCCATTTTGGAGACATCGAGGATATCACCCAGTAAGCCAAGTAAGGTTTCCGCCGACTGCCTGACCGTGGTCAGACAGTGCCGCCGTTTCTCCTTGTCTTCGGTTTCCATCGCCAGATGGGTCATGCCGAGAATGGCATTCATCGGGGTTCGGATTTCGTGACTCATGTTGGCCAGAAACTGGGATTTGGCCATGTTCGCTGTTTCAGCGTCCTCTTTAGCCTGACGTAGAGCAAGATCGGCCTGTTTACGGAGTGTGGTGTCTCGACCTACCCCAGCGTATTCACAGAGTTTACCGTCCTGGTCAAAGATTTTACGATCAGTCCAGTTGAGCCATCTGCTCTCCTGACCGGGGCGATCAATCCGGTATTCATAGTTGCCGACAGGCTGTTCTTTACTCAGGCGTGCCAACAGGGACAGTTTTGCCTGGAGGTTTTCGGCCGACATGAACGGCTTGAAATCTCTTCCGATCAACTGGTCTCGCGATTTTTCAAAATAGCGGCAGAAGGCTTGGTTGACAAAGGTGATGACCCCGTTGGGTAGATAGCGACAGACCAACTCGGTTTGGTCCTCGACAATCGCCCGGTAGCGGGCCTCGCTTTGTTCAAGTGCCCGGGCATGCATCGCCGCCTCCTGCTCGCGTTGCTGCAGGCGAGTGGCCATTTGGTTGAAGGCCTCTGCCAACTGATCGATTTCAACCGGGCCGATGGGTTCGATTCTATTGTCCAGATCACCCTGGCTGATTCGTCCCACCCCCTGCTGCAGGCGGGCAAGCGGATCAAGAAACTGTCGTTTGAGCAGGCTGGTGACGACCATCGCACCAATGATCATGGTTACCCCAGCCATGGCCAGCATGAGCAGTAAGGCACGTTGACTGGCCGCGTGAGCTTCGCTCACCGGCAGTTCGGTAACCGCTATCCAAGGGGTGTTGGGAATGGCGGCTATGGTGGCAATCATTTCCAGTCCATCACTGTTTTTATACCGTCCGTGCCAGGTGTCCGGTACAGGGCGGAGCAGGCCCATTTGCGAAAAAACAGCTTGTTGTTTTGTAGCATGCAGCGCGGCTTGCTTTTGACTGTGGGCAATGATCAGGCCTTGGCGATTCATGAGAAAGGCTTGACCAGCACTGCCGAACCGGAGATGGGACACGGTTTGCCGTAATGGATCCGAACGGAGCAGGCAGGCTATTACGCCTCCCTCTTCGGCTGGAGTTGAGAAAATCAGGCGAATATCGTCCCCGTTTTGAGTGGCGAGATCACCGATATAACTGGTCCCGGACCGGGCTTTGAGAAACCAGTCGGATTGGTTTAGTGCGTTGGCAAGGTCAAGGAACCCTTTGCCGCTGGCAGAACTGGCGAGAACTCGACCTTCACGGCTGAGGTGTACCAATTCGAGGAGGATTGGATGTTTCTTTTGCAGCAGGTTGACCTCTCCCAAGTTTTTTGAGAATTCATCCCGGCCAAACAGATTGATCAACTCGAGCATGTTCTGTTGCTGGGTGATGAGTGCGCTGATGGAGTGCACGACCCGCTGGGTGGCTTCCTCTTGGCGTCCCTCCCAATCTCGTTGTTCGGTGGTGCGAACAAAAAAATAAATTCCGGCCAAGCCGAAGGCAAGGAGCAAGACCAGTGCACCGCCGAAAACAGACAGCAGTTGTCGACGCAGGCTTCGCGGAGTGGTACGCGAGTTATGGCGGGGAACGGCGTTCATCACATCCACCGGTTTGCTCATGGTTCAGACCTTTCCACCGTGTCGGTGGTCAATGGAGAGGAAGTTTGAAATTGAGTCATCGGCTGCTCTTTTTCTTAAAGAGTGTTTTTACTTAGCCATCTTGCAGAATGTAATGGACTTTGTGCGAGGCCATTATGTTTCAAGATCGCTCAAACCATCCCGATCGGTTGTTCGTTGTTGTTTGGCACGAATGTCGCCCCGGCGAGGATGGGCAAAGAGAATCCTTTCGGCTCAGCGGCTATTTTGCAGGGAATGCTCCAAATTTTTTATAAACCTGCCCCCAGGTTTGCTCTCAGCATGATTATAGTCGCATGCAGTAAAAAAAAGAAAATACTCTCTTGGAAAAAGAGTCGGCAACTTCAGCTTTGATCCTTGTTGTCGAGTACGGATCGTACAACCTGAGCCAACTTGTTGACGGTTACCGGTTTGAGGAGCATCTGGCGAACGCCGATAAAGGCCACGTCATCTTGACTCAGCCCTTCATTATGGCCTGTACAGATGATGACCGGCGGTGGCGCCTCAAGTTTTTGCAACTGTTGCGCGAGCTCGATACCGGTAACCTGGGGCATGGTCATATCAGAGATAACCAGGTCCACGCCCTGGCTATGGCTCAACAGGTAATCAAGTGCCTCGCGGCTGTCGGTGAATCCGGTAACTGCATACCCCAAACCCCGCAGGATCTCAGTCCCTATATCCACTAAAAATCCCTCATCATCCACGTAGACCACATGCTCGTGCCCGGTGGGAATGCTCAAATGTGCATCGGATATCACGGTTTCCTCAGCCTCAATAGTAGGGAGATAGATGGTAAAGGCGGTGCCGCGGCCCTCCTCGGATTCCACTGTGACCAAGCCGTGCATGGCCTTGACTATACCGTGAACCATGGACAGGCCGAGGCCGGTGCCTTCTCCTTTCCCCTTGGTGGTAAAAAAAGGATCATAAATACGCTCAATCAGGCGCGGGGGAATTCCCTTGCCGGTGTCCTCTATCTGGATTCTTGCATAGTCACCGGTGGTCAACTCCGGAAAACGACCGGTAAAGTCTGCGTCAAGATGCTGATGATCTAAGGTAATGGTTAAGGTGCCACCCCGCTCTTTCATGGCATGGCCGGCATTGGTGCAGAGGTTCATAAACACCTGGTGGATCTGGATCGGGTCCGCACTGACGGTGGGATGGTTAGCGATCTGCGGCTCAATGGCAATGGTACTGGGCAAGCTGACCCTGATCAGTTCGAGTACATCTTCCAGGGTGCGTGCCAGGCTGACCGGTTTTCGGTCGCCTTCGCTCTGGCGGCTGAACGTGAGCATTTTTTCGATCAACCCTCTGGCGCGTTCCCCGGCGGTGAGAATGTTGCGCAGGTTACGGCAACTTTTCGCTGCCTGCTGTTCGTCCAGATCACGGAGGACAATCTCGGTGTAGCCCATGATCCCAGCAAGAATGTTGTTGAAATCGTGAGCTATTCCCCCGGCCATCGTTCCAATAGCTTCCAGCTTTTGTGCCTGACGGATCTCTTTTTCTAGGAGCACCCGCTTGGTGTCGTCAAAGATGTAACCGCGTATACGTTGCAAATGGCCCTGGTCGTCAAATTCTCCAATCAGGTTGCTGATAATGTACACCGTTTGTCCGTTGCGATGGCGAAGAACACCATCATAACGCTCCAGCTTGCCCTTTTCCTGTATCCGCTCCAGCAGGGCGTACCTGTTTTCCGGGGCGGTATAGTGACTATCCATCCGGCCGCCGATGATGTCATTGGGTGTGGCGTATCCCAGTATCTCGGCAAAGGCGGGGTTACAGTCAATGAGTGTGCCATCAGTGGTACTTACAAAGTTGCCGGTGAGATCTTCCTCAAAAAATTGTCGGTACTTGGCTTCACTGGCGGCAACTTCGGCCTGAATTTTTTTCAGCTCGGTGATGTCAATAAAGCTCTCGACCAAGAGTGATCGGTCTTCCCGTTCAATCCGGCTGACACTTTTCAATACCGGAACAGCGTGGCCATCGGCGTGGTTAATGGTGCGTTCACTGAGATCAACAGATTCCCCTTCATCAAGGACAGGGCAACAATTCAGCTCGCGGGGGCAGATAAATTGATGGCAGATTTTGCCGGTAATTTCCTCCGGCAATCGTCCGGCCATTGTGGCTCCGGCTCGATTGATCGAGATGATACGGCGATCCTGGACATCGACCAGCATGATGCCGCAGTTAATCGAATCAATGATATCTTTGAGATGTTGCTCGTTTTTCCCCTGGAGTTGCTGCAAGGTTTGCAGGGAGGAAAGCATTGTATTGATAGCGATGGACAACGCACCAATCTCGTCCCGATTGGAGACGGTGACCCGCAGGTCATGACATCCGACCTGGGCTATTTGGTCAACCTCGCCACTCAGCCTGGTCAGCGGGCGGAGAATGATCCGGTGGAGCAGGAGTACCATCATCAAAATGAACAACATCCCCAGGGCAACAAGGGAGAGGGCATGTTTTTGCCACATGGCCAGCCCCTGGTGCAAAAGTTTGCGTTCCTGGGTGATTGCAAAGACGACAATGGGTTTGCCGCGTAAATCATTTAAAGCCGCATATGCATTCAGCACTTGGTCATTGAGCGCGTGATAGGCAACGGGAAGGAGAGCGGCATCAATGGAGAATAAATGGGTGTTTTTTGATGAAAAAAGGCGTTCCAGCTTTTGATCGTAGGCGAGAGCGTCCACGTTCACCCTGGTTTGACTGCTGATCTGGTGGAGTTTGGATTGGTCGAGGTAGCGGCCAAAGACAAGCGTCCCTCGGCTGGGGCCGTCGTAGGTACTGGTGACAATGGGAGCACCGGCAATAAGTACTGCGGTTGTGCTTGAGCGAATAAGACCGGATTTTCTTGTTTGGTGCGTGGCGAACTGAAAAAAGTTCGGCATGGCCTTGAGTGCAAAAATGGCGCTTAAATCCGGCGACATCGCCGTTGTCTGATCAAGATTAAAGAATTGGCTAAAGACCAGTTGATTGCTGTTGTCGAAAAACAGCATGAAATTTATTCCCAGGGTGCGGAAGCTTTCCGCAGAGAGATTTTTTTCAATGTAATCGTGATTGAGTTCCCGCACAAAGGCATAGGTGTCATCCCAGGGTGCCCAGTCACCCACCAGCGATTCCAGCTTTTTGCGGGAATTGTTGAGCTCGTTGACAACCCGCTCCAGGTTCACTTGGGCCTCATCGGTTTCCAACTGCTGGAATTTGGTCATCACCAGGCTAAACGAAACGGCGAGAAAACTCAGGGTAAGGATGCAGACTAAGGTGCAGACTATAATTAGGGTTTTGGCCAGTATTCCCAGCTGCTTTGGCTGCATAGGCACGTGTTGGCTCCAATGAGGTTTGTTTGAGCTCAACGTTGATGGACGCGTAAAAAGTCCATTACACTCTAAAAGATGGCTAGGTTAAAGCACAGAGATACAAGGCGCAGTGTTTTTTTCGGCGCCATCAACGTTGATTGATTATACCTTTCTACCTTACCTGAAGCCTGATTTGATGAACAGGGTAGATCGCTTTTTTACTCTCTGCAGGTTATAGCTTGCAAGGATGGCGCATCCGCGGTTGGGAAATAGAGACTGAAGCGGGAGCCTGATGGGCTTTCACTGCTGCAGTCGATAAAACCGCGATGATCCTTGAGCGTACCTAAAATTACCGCCATCTCCAGGCCGCTCCCCTGAAGGCCAAGTTTTTTGCTGGTATAAAACGGTTCAAAGATCCGTGCCAGATGCTCTGGCTGCAAAATCCGACCCGAGTATTCCATCGTCAGTATGCAGTAGGGCCCAGCTTCGATGAGTTCATAGGCCTGTATTGGCCCGGCAAGGGTGCGGTGTTCCGTCTTGAGCACCACCTCGCCGCCATCAGCGCCCAGCATCATGGCCGCATAGCCCACCAGGTGCAGCAGCACATTGGACAGGGCGGCGGCAGATCCTTGAATAAAGGCTGGTTGGCCGCTGCAGGTGCTCTGGATATGGACGTGCGGAAAACGCTTGAGAAACTCACGATATTCTTTACTGCACAAGAAAGTCGATAGGAGGAGGTTGAAGTCGGTCGGCTTCTTGTTCAGGCGGCGATGCCCGGAAAGGGTGAGGAGATCCTGGACAATGGCGGCCGCTTTTTCTCCGGTGCGCTTGATGGAGAGCAGGGGCGCAGCCAGCGGATGATCCGGGCCGATTTTCAGTAATAGGAGGTCCGGGTAGGTCACGATCCCCGAGAGGATGTTATTCAGGTCATGGGCAACGCCTCCGGCAAGATGGCCAATCATTTCCAGTTTTTCCGATCGTGCCAATCGCTCCTCGATCTGTTTTCTTTCGATGATTTCGCTCTCCAATGCCCGGCTGCGTTCAGCAATAATTGTCTCCAGGTTTTGCTGATGGTAGGAGAGCATGTGCTCGGAATCTCGGCGCATTTGGATTTCTCGGTTCAACAGTGAGATATTATCCTCCAGTTGCTCAATCATCTGGTTAAACGAATCGGCCAGATCGTTGACTTCATCTTTTCTGGTCATCGATTGATGAATTCTGCAACTGAGATCCCCCCGTTTGACCTGGCCGATGATCTGGATCATCGCCTGGAGACGTTGATTCAACAGGCGGTGAAAGAGGTTGAAGACAATGAGCGAAATGGCCACTAAGAGGACGGTCGCGAGAAGGGTGCTGAACTGTCCGGCTTTATTGAGCGGGCAAAGGGCCACATCCATGGGTTGACTGATGGCAAAGAGCCAGTTGGTGTTATGTAGAAACTGGCCGGAAATCAGATGGTCGCTGGAGCCGATGGGATGATTTCGGAGTTGTGAAGGCGTTGAGGTCAATGCGCTGGCCAATGGTTCCGGTAAGATTTTTATCTGGGGCTGAGATGAGGTGAGAATCACCCCTTTTGCATCACAAATTAGGGCCAGTTTGTTTTTCTGGTCCTCGAAATTGTTGATGAAAAGGTCTGTAAAGGCTGAGAAGTCGACCACGCCGCCAATCACCCCTTTGATTTCCTCGCCGACCTTGATCGGTGCCGTGACCACGAAAACCCGGCTCCCACTGAGTTTGCTCTGCATAAGCGGTGAGATAACCTGTTTGCCGCTCAGGGTTTCAAGAAAATAGAGGCGATCAATCAGGCGAACCTTGGCCAGCGGTTGGGCTGCTATGGTGGAGAAGAAAAGTACAGTACCCTTTGTGTCGGCAATGAAGATGCCCTCCATATAGGTGTGTCCGCTTTGCTGGGTGGCAAGAAAACGTTTGGCCTTTTCTCCCCGATTTTCCAAATTTCCCTCAGCGGTAATGAGGTCGATCAGCGTCTCTTCCTGGGCCCAGAGGTGAAGATCGATCAACCGTGCCTGAAGCCAGTTGTCGATTAAGCGAGCCGCTAGTTTGGTTTCCCGCTGCAGACGCTGCTCCGATTCATCGAGTACCGCCTGCCTGGCGCTCAAATAGGTGACCACCAGGGTGGTCACCAGGCCGATGGCAATCAGCAGCAGGGTGGGAAAAAGGATTTTGCGGCTGAGGCTGGAATTCATGCCTTGACAGGTTGGTGTGCGTTCAAACGAGGTATGGTTACCGATGCGCTTTTTCGCACGGGTGCGGTCTCCTGCTTTTTGCCCCCATTCTCCTCGGTTTTAAACTGGCCAACTAACTGGCTGAGTTGATCCGCCAGGGCTGAGAGACCGTGGGCACTTTCGTTCACCTGGGAGCTGCTGGTAAACATCTCACTGGCAATGGTACTCACATCGGTGATGTCTTTGGCAATATCTGTCGCCACCACCGAGCTTTGATTGACGTTTTCGTTGACCTCGTTGATCCCCTGGGCCATCTGGTTGACGTTGGAGGCAATCTCCTGGGTGGCAGCACTTTGCTCCTCAACCGCGGTGGCAATGGAACTCACCACCTCGTTGACATCGGTGATAACCGCATTGATCTCGGAAATCTGTTGCACGGTCTTGGCCGTCGTTCCCTGAATGGTGCCGACCTTATCTTTGATGTCATAGGTGGCGGCAGCGGTTTGTTTAGCTAATTCCTTGATCTCGTTGGCGACAACCGCAAATCCTCGACCGGCATCTCCTGCCCGGGCCGCTTCGATGGTCGCGTTAAGGGCCAGCAAATTCACTTGCTCCGAGATCTCGGTGATGGTTTCGATCACCTTGCCGATGGATTTGGCCGATTCGCCTAACTCATTTATATTATTCGAGGCCTCGTTGGCCCTTTTGGCCGCATTGTTGGAAATGACCCGCGCATTTTCCGCATGTTGGGCAATCTCACCGATGGTGGAGGACATCTCCTCCGCGGCGGTGGCCACGATGTTGGTGTTGGTGGTCGACTGCTCCATGGCGGCAGCCACATTGTTCATGTTGGCACTCATCTCCTCAGCAGCCGTGGCAACGGTATTGGATTTATCCGAGGCCATTTGCGCTCCTCCATTCATCTGCTCCGAGATCTGGGAGAGTTCGGTGGATGAGGAAGAAACAGTTTGGACGCCCACGGCGACATCACGGATGATGTGCTGGAGTTTATCGATGAAAAGATTAAACCAGGTGGCCAGTTCGCCGACTTCGTCTTTGCTGTGTACCCCGAGGCGCATGGTCAGATCACCCTCTCCCTGAGCGATGTCTTTAAGGCCGGCCACGGCGGCGTTGATCGGGCGGACGATGTTACGAATGGAGTATAGTAAAATGATAGTGACGATGCCGAGCGCACAGCCAACAACAATCAGGGTAACATTGCGCAATTGCACGGCAGAGGACAAGAATTCAGCAGTATTTTGAGTAAAAGCTATTGACCAACCATTAAAGCCAACCGGTGCAAAACCGGCAATTTTGGGGATACCGGTGAAGACATACTCCTCAACTCCGACTTTACCGCTGAGCATTTGACCTATGATCTCATGCATCTCTTTCTCATTCGCCAGATTCTTGGTCAACAGATACTCGGTTTTGGGATGGGCAATGAGAATACCCTTTTGATTCACCATGTAGGCGTACCCGGTTTCGCCGGATCGTTTGCTGGGGATAAGCTCTGTGAAATATTGGGCTTTCAACACCAAACCAATCGTGCCCAGGAAACGGTTGTCGCGGGAAAGGATGGGGGCGGAGATGGGGACAATCAGTTTTGATGTTGCCTGGGAACGGATCATTTCTCCCAGACTGGCCTGACCGGAGCTTTTCGCGCGGGTGAAATTCTCATTGGCTGCCACTGAAACCCGGTTGTATTCTTTTCCGTCTTCAAGAATACCGGTGAGGATCTGGCCGGAGGCATCGGCAACGTACAATCCCTGGTACTGCTGTTTAGTGTTGAGCCCTTTGAATTCGTAACTCAGGTCCTCAAAAAGGCCCTGGACCAAGGCTTCCCGATTGTCTCTGGATCCCCCAGATAGTTGATCCATGATGTCAATGGTCTTACGGTTGGCGGCAAGGGTTGTGGAGACCTCCAGTTCCGCACTGAGCATATGGTTCACCAGTCCGGCCAAATCTCCGGCCAGGATTTGGGCCTTTTCTTTGGCGAGATTCATCAGCGCTTCGGATGATCTGGTCACCGCAAAAAAACCGACAAGTGCAAGGGGGAGCAGGACGGAGAGTAGCCCTATGGTTAACAGTCTGAATTGAATGGATTGAGTGCGAAGCTTCATGGTGTTCCTCCTCTGGAGATGGTTTCCGGTTGGAATGCCGGCAATCTTTTATTCAGGGAGAAGCGATATGCGTGCCAATAAGGTATATTTTATTTTGTTGTTTATATTCAAACTGTTGGCCAGGTTGTCCGGGTGGTGCAGACAGGTGGAAAGCGGATTTGTCCGAGAAAATAGGACTGATGCGGTGAGCGGATGTCCGATTATTCCGGACGCGAATCAGGGCATGAGGTGAGGCCGTGGATTTTGAGTAAATCGTAGAGGCGGGAGCGGCTCAGGGCGGAAATTGCGCAGGCGCTGGCAATATCTCCCTCGCTTTTAAGAAGAAGACGTTGCAGGTAATTTTTCTCAATATTTGAGGTCAATGTTCGCCGATATTCTTTAAAGGTGGGCAATGGCTCGGACAAAGCGAGGGCAGTGGGGGATGGCTCTTCGGCCGATTGCGATGTCTTCGTATCTTGAAGTTTGCTGTCAACGCGGGAACAAATACGGCAGAGACGAATTTCCGCAGGGAGATGGATAGGATACAGCACCGGGTCGGTGGGGTCGGCGAGGATGGCTTTTTCCAGGGTGTTTTCCAGTTCGCGCACATTGCCCGGCCAAGGGTAGGCGGAGAGGACCTCTAGGGTTTCCGGGACCACGCCTTTAATCGGTAGACGATTGCGGCGGCAAAGGGAGAAGACAAAACTCATCACCAGTTTTTCCACATCCTTTTCTCGTTCTCGAAGAGGCGGCAGATGGATATTGAAGGTGTTGAGGCGGAAATAGAGATCGCTGCGAAAACTGCCTTTCTCAACCATGGCCTTGAGGTCGCGGTTGGTGGCCGCGACTAGGCGGAAGTTGCTCTTTTGTTCGCGATCTTTTCCCACCGGGCGAAAGACCCGTTCCTGCAGGACGCGGAGAAAATTCTTCTGGGTTTCCAGTGGCAGTTCGCCGGCCTCGTCAAGAAAGAGCGTGCCGCCATCGGCCTGTTCGACCAGGCCTTTTCGATCGCTGGTGGCACCGGTAAAGGCGCCTTTGACATGACCAAAGAGGATACTCTCTACCAGGTTTTCCGGCAGACTGGCGCAGTCCACCACCACAAAAGGGCCTTTAGCCCGAGCACTGTTGGAGTGAATAGCGCGGGCAAAGACCTCTTTGCCGGTTCCGGTTTCACCGGTGATCAGTACCCCGGTTTCCGTGTTGGCACAGTGGGCCACCTGATCGAGGCAGGCGGAAATGGCGTTACTCTTACCGACGATTTCATCCCGTTTTAGGCTGATCTGCGAGGAGCGGTGCTGTTTTTTTTCGTGGTACTCCAGGGCGCGACGGATGTGGAGTTGGATCTCTTGGTGGTTGAGCGGTTTTTGCAAATAGTCCCAGGCCCCATTTTTAATCGCCAGCTCGGCCCCATTGGCATCGCCCATGCCGGTAATGATGATCACCTCCGGCGAAGAACCGGGAAGTGCCTGAATAAAAGGGAGGACCTCCAGGCCATTGCCGTCTGGTAGACTGACATCAAGAAAGACCAGGTCCACCGGATACTCGGCTAACAGTGCCTTTCCTTCGCTGATACATGTCGCTGTCTTGGTTTGGTGACCGAGTTGTGAACAGTGTTCTTCCAAAAGCACCCGAAAGACAGCGTCATCGTCGATGATGGCAATTTTTCCCATGAGCGGCGGCTTAAGCCTTTGTCCTCCTTTTAATGGGGTGAAATTCGAACCCTGCCGTCCCCCTCTCAAGCCCGGTTTGTGGTTCTCCTTTATAAAGAGTGTACACTGATCACATGGGTAATACCCAATCAAAATAAATGATTAATTCAATTGTCCTCCATAAGTGGGGCCAGCCCCACCTGCAGTTCTACCACCATGTCGGCATAGGATAGCGCCTGTTGGTCACGGATACCGGTATGGATCGCTTGTGCCTTTTCCGCCCAGGAATCAAGGCCGCATTGGAGGAGTGTCCCTTTCAGTGTATGGGCTGCACGGCCCAGTTCGTCTGTCTTGCCCTGTTGTTGCGCATCGGCCACCTTGGCCAGGCACTCCTGGATGGAGCGTAGGGCAGCCACCAGAATTCGGTCGATCTGTTCCGGTTGCAGCATGGTCGTGGCCTGGAGGTGGTGGCGAATGGTTGTCCGTTGCGGAATAGATCCATTGGAAGAGGTATTTTTTGAATTCTCAGCGGTGATATCCCCCTTGCGACCGGACGGGCTGTCACTGAGGAGATCCACCAAAATCGATTGCAGTTGGTCGGGTTGAAAGGGTTTGGTGAGGTAGCTGTCCATGCCTACAGCTAGGCATCTTTCGCGGTCACCGTCCATGGCGTGTGCGGTCATGGCCACTATGGGCAGATGGCCGCCGGCCAGTTTACGGGCCAGGATCTCCCGCAGGGTTTCGGGCAGCCGGACCGACAACGTCTCTCCGTTTTCCAGAGTACGGAGGGCTCGGGTGGCCGTCAGGCCATCCATAAGCGGCATCTGCACATCCATGAGCACCACATCAAACTCCTGTTCGGCCAGGACCATCAGCGCCTCCATCCCGTTGGTGGCCGTACTCACCGTGTGTTCCAGGGCCAAGGTCATGCTGGCGACATCGCGGTTAACCTCATTGTCATCGACTACCAAAATCCGCAACCCCTTAAGAAGGGGGCGTTTTTCTTGCTGAGTGTCAATGGCGGCGGGCTCGATTGCATCCTTTGAGGTCGGGAGCTCAATTTCGACATGGAAGGTGCTGCCTTGGTGTTCGCGGCTTTCCACCCAGATACGGCCAGCCATGAGACTTACCAACTGGGTACAGATCGAGAGGCCCAAACCTGCACCGCCGTATTGGCGAGCATAGGAGCTGTCGGCCTGCTCGAAGCTTTTGAAAATCTGTTCCAGCTTCTCTTTGGCAATACCGATGCCGGTGTCGGTGATGGCAAAATGAAGACCGACGAGCCCGTTTTCAAGTGAAATATTCTGTTGCTGCTGAACACTGAGGGTGATGGCGCCGCCGGCGGTAAACTTGATGGCATTGCCAATCAGGTTAATCAGAATTTGCCGCAGGCGCAGGTCATCGCCGATAAAGGCCTCTGGCAGACGGGGATCGATCTGCACCTGAAGTTTGAGTCCTTTTTCTATGGCCGGCATGTTGAGTGTCGCCACAATGCTGCCCAGAAGACGACGGAGGGAAAAGGGCAGGGGCACGAGTTTGAGTTGGCCAGCCTCCATCTTGGAGAAATCGAGAATATCGTTGAGCAGGCCAAGCAGGCTTTGCGCCGACTGATGCACGGTACGCAGAAAGCGGAGCCGCTTCTTTTCCTCGTTTACCTGCATCGCCAGGTGGGTCATGCCGATGATCGCATTCATCGGGGTGCGGATTTCATGACTCATATTGGCCAGAAACAAGCTTTTGGTCTTATCCGAGAGTTCGGCCCGCTCTTTAGCCCCCTCGAGGGCAATGATTGATTGTTTGAGTTGATCGGCCATCTCGTTCAGGGCCCCAGCCAGTTCGCCCAGTTCATCTTCGCTTTCCACCTTGAGCCGGGTGTCGAGTTCGCCCGACTGAAACTCTTTGATCCCCTTGATGATGGTGGTGATCTTTCCGGTGAGCGTAGAGGCCATCCAGATCGCAATCATGATAACCAGAATAATCATGATGCTGGTGGAAACGCTTAAATTGGTCACTGTGGAACGGAGTCGTTGTTCAATACCGCTCAACGTCGCGTGGCGCCGTTGCTCCAGGTCGGTTTCGTATTCCTGAGTGATGGCTTTGATTTGGGTTGCGGTTTCATTGGCCGCACTGTGGAACTCTTCCACATTGGCGCCGATGGTGACAAAGCCAAATCCTCGCGGGGTATTGTAGCGATCGGTGTGATAGGGGATGGCGGCGGCGGTGGTCAGCTTCCACAGTTTGCTCCAGAAGATGAGAAAAGAGCCTGAGCCGCCGTGCTGGGTGAGATTGTACCAGCCGCTGCACTGTGGGGCAAAGTTGAGGTAACGGCAATCCAGTCCCAGCATACCGGCTTTAGTGAGTGCAGCCAGGGGTTTCTTGGCCAAGGTCTGTTCCTGGAATTGGGGTGCTAACTGTTCAAAGCGGGCAAAGGATCCCTCGGTTTGCTGCCAAAGGGGCTCGAGATCCTTGCTCAGCCAGGGCATGGCCTGTTCGCCGGTTTGAGGATCATAGCCGACGATGAAGTAATTCCGCGGATGGGAGATATTTCGCCCCTGGTCATCCCACATGAAGGCATAGTTGCCTGAACCGGCATCGGAGATGTCTGAAAAGCGCTCGGTGGTCGGCACTACATGATCGGTGAACTCCATTATGTGGGTGTGATCGAGAGCCAGGGTGACGTAGCCGATCTTCTTTTTGCCGTCAAAGACCGGTGTTGCCCAGCGAATAATGCCCTGGAATCGCTTGCCCACCGGATTTTCCTTGCCCGCATACCCGGCCTGTTCCGGAGCAAAGGGGATACCCGCCTTGGCGGCACGTTCCGGGGTGTAGGCTCCAATAATCGGTGAGGGTACATACGCGCCGATGACCCGCGATACATAGATCTGCCCGGGACCGAGATTTTTTAGTTCGTTGAAATAGGTTTCAGCACCGCACCACGTATTTTCACGGTGGCTGACGTCACGGAGTTTGGCAGACAGGAGGGCGGTTTCGGACACCTTGAGTTGCTCTTTGCCCTCTAGATCGACAAAGGTCATCTCATGGTACAGCGGTTGTTGATGGGAAAATTTTGAGGTCGTGGGTGGCGAGTAGTGGAAATCTTTTTCATTATCCGGGGATCCGGGCTCGACCTGCCGGGCCGGAGCATGGGGTGCTCCGCTCGCTACCCAGTGGCTGCGATCCTCACTGAGATGCCAGGGGGGATGATCAACCACCTTTCGCTTGTGCACAGCGAGAAAGTGGCGATAGGATTCGGCCTGTACCGGCAGATTTCCCGCCAGAAGGATATCCTTGTCCCGATCCTTGAGGAAATCGGCTACCGAAGCGGCTATCTCCGTGGTCAGACGTTCGATACTTTCCCGAGCTTTGAGATCAAGGGCGGCAATGGAGTGCTCCGTGGCCAGTTCCCCAGTCTGATTGACCAGAGTCCTGGTGTCGGCCACCATGGCATTGGAGTTTTCCTTGAAGGTGTCGCCGAGTTCCTTGATCTGATTTGCTGCAAAGAGCGCCAGGGCAATCAGAGGCAGAACTTTGATCACAATGAAAATGGCAATCAGTTTGTCTCGGATGCCCGGTTTGGAGCGTTCCCTGGTGGAAATCTTGGGGAGAGGTGTAATTTGTGGGTCCTGATCGGAGTTGTTTGAGGTCATCAGTTATGAATCGATCCATGGTTCAAGAGGGAGTTCAACTCGGAAGGTTGTCCCTCGGTGCAGTTGGCTGGTCAAGGAGATTCGTCCGCCCAGGCGTTCCACCGTTGTGCGCACGATATTGAGTCCCAGGCCCATACCACGGGCCGGGCCGATGTTGTCTCCACGATAATAGGCGTTAAAAATATGGGGCAGATCCGCATCCGAAATTCCAACGCCTTGGTCCGCCACCTCGATCGAGAGATGAGTATTCCTCGAATTGACCGAAAACCGAATTTGGCCACCCGGAGGGGTGTAGAGAAAAGCGTTGGTGAGCAAATTTTCAACAATTCTGCGGAAAAGGGATTCATCCAACAACATTGAACCAACTTTCGGAGAAATATCCATCAGAAAATCATGTTCCTGAGACCAGACGAGTCTGATTTCCCGGCAGATGGTCGGACACAGTTCGGCCAGATCAACCGTTGAAGTTTTGATCACTGGTGGGGTGCCTCCGGTTCGGTTAAAGGCCAGGGTCGTATCAACCAGGTGTTTGAGCTGATTGACTGCATTACGTAGATAATTTTTTTGTGTTTGCCGTTGTTCATCGCTGAGTCGGGCATCATAGCGTTCTAAAATGTCCAGGCTACTGGACAGGAGGCTGAGCGGGGTGCGAAATTCATGGGCAACGGTGGAGAGCAGGGTCGTTTTTTCGGCGTTCGCCGCCAAAGCCTGTTCCTGCGAGGTGCGCAGCGCCTGTTCCATTTTCTTGCGCTCACTTAAATCTTGGATGATACCCGATGAGCGAAGCGGATGGGAAGAGTTGGTCTCGTCACTAAAGAGGGTCTGGCCAACGACCCGCAGCCAACGTATTGCACCGTCTACACGGATAATCCGAAACTCATGTTCAAAAATGCCATCACCACCAGGGGTGTTGGCTGCAATCATCCGCCTGAAGAATTCCGGTTTATCCTCGGGGTGAAGAGCTTTGGGGACGAGATCGTCATCGAGTTCAAGCATTGAATCCGGTGGCAGGCCGTAGTGGCTGAGGAATTGCGGAGAATAGTAGATTTCGTCGGTGATGAAATCATAGGAATAGACCCCGAGCTGGGCTGCAGAGGTGGCTGTCAACAACCGTTCCCGGCTTTCCCGTAAATCTGTTTCTGCCTGCCTCCGTTCGGTGATGTCCCGGGCATAGCCAGCGGTGCCGATAACCCGATTTAAATTGTCAAAGATCGGGGTCTTAAAGGTTTCAAACCACTTGAGCTCACCTTGATCGGCTATCGCTTCTTCAATCATAAGCGACGCCCCATTTTCTATAACCCGTAGATCATCGTCGCGGTAGGCTGCCGCGAGCTCACGGGGCCAGAGATCGAAATCGAGCTTCCCGACTACCTGGTCTGGGGTTCTTTTACCGCAGGCACGGGAAAAGGCGGTGTTCACGGTGAGAAAACGAGACGCTTCATCTTTGAGCCAGACCAGGCCGGGTTGCGATTCAATGATGGCGGTGAGATAGGATTCGCGGCGTTGCAGAGCCTCTTGGGCCAGTTTCCAGGGGGTGATGTCGACCATGACGCTGAGCCAGTATTCGTGCCCCTCGCTCAGTATTTTTTCCCCGGAAAAGAGTCCGTCGACAATTACTCCATTTTTGCAACGAATCTGCATCATCATCCCGTTGAGACTTTCCTGGCCGTGCAGAAGCTGCAATGCGGCTTGCCGTTGTTCCGGATAGATGAAGAGACCAAGTTCGATTGCCGTCTTGCCGATGGCCTCCTCCCGTGAGTAGCCCAAGGTTCGCTCAAAGGCTGCATTGACATCGATCAGACGCCGGTCGGGCAACGAAGTGAGGGCCATCAGGGTAGGGTTGTTATGGAACAGGCGCTGGAAGAGGCGTCTGGCCTCTTCTTCCTGGCGAAGGTCCTTGAAAAAAAAGAAATAACAATTCTTGTCGTTCCAGGTGCCCCGGGAGAGTCGCGCTGATACCGGAAAAACGGCTCCTGCCGCCGTTTGTAACGGCAGACGGTTGGATAACGGTTTTCCCTGAAGAAGGCTGGCCAGTTGGGTGTTGAGAAGCGAAACGTTTTCAGCGGTATACAGATCGTTCAGTCGCAGAGTGGCCAGTTGCGTCTGGCGGTACCCAAGGGCCAGGTGGACGGCCTGGTTAAAAAAGAGAATCCGTCCCCCTGGATCGGTGACCACCACCAGGTCATTGGTGGTTTCAATCAGGTTGCCCAGGTTGACGGAATGTTCGCGTAGGGCCAGTTCGCTGGCTTTGTTCTCGGTTACGTCAACCACGCAACCGATGTACCTGGGGGCCTGTTCGCTTGAGAGCTCAAGCCGTTTCGCAATGCCGCAGACCCAATGGATCTGGCCATCGGGAGCGAGAAGACGGAATTCATCGGAAAAGAAGGGTGAGGCGGCGCTGATATTGGTGGTCCATGAGTTGCGGATACGATCCTGGTCCTCGGGATGGACGGAGGACATCCACGCTTCGGCTAGAATTTTTTGAGGATCCAGGCCGTGGAGCTCACCCAGTTTGGCGTTGCAAAAGGTTATCTGCCCATTTTGATCGGCATGGAAGATGCCCACAGGAACCGCCTCGGTCAGATGCTGCAGCAGGTCGCGGCTCACTTGAAGCGCGTTGGTTCGCTCCTTCACTCGCTGTTCAAGCAGAAGATTCATTTTTTGTGCAGCGGCAAACTGGATTTTGAGTTCCGTGGCCATGTGATGGAACTGGTCGATCAATTGGCTTACTTCCCGCCAGCGGCTGGACGGGCATGGAGCCGGCGGTTGGGCATCTTGAATTTGGCGGGAGAGATTCCCGGTCCAGGTGCTCAGTTCGGCCAGGGTCGCGATAATCCTGCGATTGATCAGGGCCGATCCGGCAAGGCAGAACAACACGGCGACAAAAAGGAGCGTGAATTTAAGGCCGTACCGTGAATACAGTTCGTTTTGCAGTTTGCTGACCGGGTTCTCGACCAAAAGGGTCCAGCCTGGGGTGGCATGAATAGGCAGCTGTTTAAAGAAAACCGCAGAGCGCCAGCGTTCCGAATACGGTTTGTTGGGCGCTGCCTCAGGGACCCAGAGCATGAGATCGATTTCTGTTAATTCAAGATGACCGGGACCTCGTTGATAGGGGGCCATGAGCCTGCGTTGCGGTCGATTGCTGATTACTACCCGTTGTGCTTGGTCGAGGAGGGTGTACTGTAGAGCCGCAGGGCAGAGAGTGTCTAGAAGGGGAGCGAGCTTGTTGAGCTGGATTCGACCGCCAATATACCCTTGGTAGGCGTTTTCAGCGGCAAGGGGAACTACATTGAGAACCACCGGCTTGGGCTCGCCGACTCGCCTCCAGACAACGCCGGTCAGTTGCGGAGCCCGGCTGGTTTTGAGCGTCTCGATTTCGGCAAAAGGGGGAACAACGTCTCCGATAAGCGGCTGGCCCGGTTGATCATATTTCGGTGCCATGGCAATGGCTCGATTATGTTCGTCGACAGCGCAAATTCGTTCGAAATTTTTGTCGGTGAGCAGCAGCCATTCAATGGCTTGCTGCAGGCGTGAACCAGGGGCACCACGCTCATGTTGGCTCAGGCGAACCAGTGAGAGACGACGATCTTGCAGCCATTGGCTCAGAGCCTGTTCCATCTGGCGGCTGTGACTAACCAACTCGTCACGAGCAATCAACTTGGCATGGGCATAATCCTGCCGGGCGGTGCACATGAAAATCAAAAGGGTCGGGAGGAGGGCAAAGGCTGCCAGTAGGTTGGCAGGCATCTCTCGAAGGGCTAACTTTTCCCGGCGAAAAAACGCCAGCCAGCTGTAAAAAAGTAGGTCGGCGATAAGTGCGTTGGCAATGCCGTTGGTGGCCTGCTTGGTCATTGTGATGGTGCTTGAGGTCGAGGCCGCCATCACCAGACCATAGAAGGTATAAACCAGAGGCAGGCCGAGCAGAAGCCAGTAGAGGGTATCGGCAAAGAGCAGACTTAACTGGTAACGGCGGTGCAGCCAGCCGGCCACGATCGCTTCCGCACTCATGATGAGTAGGGCAAAGGGGTGGTGCCAGAGAAAATAGGTGGGGAGCGCAATCAGCGTGGCGGCCAAACATCCCAGGGGGAGCCCAAAGATTCGGAGCGTGAGCAGGGCGAAGATGCTGCCGAAGAGCAGGTCTATGTTGAAAAACAGCGTAAAAGGTAACTGATTGGCCAGGATTCCGGCAATCAGGCAGGCAAGGTAGAGCAGGGGGGATGGTTTGGGTGTAATCAAAGATTCCTCATACATTGTCGATCATAACAAAGAACCTGTTCGAGGGGGGACGGAGATCGAGGTTGAGGCGTTTTTTTTTGAGAATTGTGCGTCAGGAAGAGTGGGGCCATGGCTCGAGCAGCGATGCCCAGCGGGCCAGCGCCGCTGCATTGGTTGCCCCCAATTTTTTCATCAGTTGCGAGCGGTGGGCCTCCACTGTTTTGGGGCTGATAAACAACTGGTTGGCAATCTCCTTGGTGGTGTCACCTTGGGCTACTAATAGCAGAACTTCTCGTTCACGGCGAGAAATTCGTTGGAGAAGAAGGGCCTGTTCTTTGGGGATGGCCTCCGTGGGGAGGGGAGGGATCGAGCTGGGTTCGGTTACGCAGATCAAATGGCGCCGCATGAGACGAACCTTGACCGCTGTGAGGAGTTCCTCGGCAGAGAAAGGTTTGGGAAGGTAGTCATCAGCTCCGGCAAGCATTCCCCGGCGTACATGGGATTGATCATTGAGCGCGGATACAAAAATGAACAGGATACTGGCCCAATCAGGGTGTTGTTTGATGTTCTCATGGAAGGCGTGGCCGTCCATACCGGGCATGAGGATGTCGCAGAGGATCAGGTCCGGTTGTTTTTCCTCAATCAGTTGCAGGCCGATTGAACCGTTGTGCGCCACCCTGACCTCAAAATCCTCAAGGCTGAGGATGAGGGCCATGTTATTGCACAATTGGGGATCATCTTCAACAATCAGAATAGAGCCGGTTGTAGGACAAGAGGGCATAAGCTAACAGCAGCCTCTACAGCGTTGAGGGGTGTTCGATAAGAGTAAATTTTCGAAATGTATTCTTTGCTGGACTCGTAAACAGTCCATCATTCTTTAACTTAGGTTATCATCAAGGTCAGGATATCGGTTAACGATTTTTGGGAGACCGGCTTGTACAGAATCCGGTCGATCCCGTTGGCGAACAGGTCTTGGTCGCTATAGCCTGAGTGACCACCGGTGCAGAGGATGATTGGCACATCGGGGCGGATTGATTTCAGGGCCTGGGCTAGATGGGCACCATCCATTTCCGGCATGAAAAAATCAGTAATCACCACCTGGTAACGATCCGGATGCTCGCGGAAATCTGCCAGGGCGTGGAGGGCGCTGGTGTGAGCGCTGACCTGGTATCCCAGCTTGTGGATGCGATAGCAGGTGATGTCAATGATTCCCTCCTCATCGTCGACTAGAAGAATATGGGCTGGGGGAGTGCTCATCTGTTGTTCCATCAGCGCAAAATTCTCCGGCGGCTGAGTGGGTAAAAATACGAGGTGAAAAAACGGTACTGCCCTTCGCCGGTTTGCGGCAAGCATGCAACCCGGTGTATCCGTGGTGGCAGAAATGGCTGCTGGCTTGCCAAAGCGGGGTTGTTGAAAATGGAAGAACCGGCAAGGTGAGGGCTCAAAGGTGGGCAGCAGAGTGGATGCGTCATTTTTCTTATATACGTCAAGGCGTCGAGAAGGTCGCTTTCACATCAAATCGCGAGTGCGACGTGCCAAATTTGCTTACTGCCTTGCTGAAGTGGAATGGTACTGCCGGGGAGGTGGCAAAAAAGCCTTCCCCGCAATGCTTTCCGTTTTTTTTTTTTGCAACAAGATCGGCTCTGTAATTATAGAAACTTGAGGCAAATGTCTACTAGGAAAAACCCTAATTTTACAAACTTGTGCGGGGGGATTCGGAATAACGGTGGGTTGTGAATAGACGTTATTTAGGGCAACTTGCAGGTCTCGATCAGCGGTGCCAATCCTGTCTGCAAATCTTCCAGGAGCAGCTCATAGGGGAGCTCGCGGTTTTCGCGGGCACCGTTGTAGATGGATTGGGCCTTGTCGGCCCAGGTAACCAGTCCACACTGCAGCAAAGTCCCTTTGAGGGTATGGCAGGCACGGGCCAGGGTTGGTTTATCTTTCTGCCGCAGAGCTTGGGTGGCTACTGTAAGATGATACGTCATGCTTTGGCAGGCAGAGGTAAGGATTTTCGCGATCTGCTCCTCCTTAAGTCGTGTTGTTTGGTGAAGATAGAGATGCACCTCCTCCTTTGTTGGTAAGGGAGGGGCAGATTGCTGTAGGCTGATATTCTTTTCCGACACCGGGGATGACTCGGCAGGGGAGTGGAACAGGCTCGCGAGAGCCTCTTGGAGTTGGCCGGGGATAATGGGTTTGGTGACGTACGTATCCATGCCGGCTTCAAGGCACATTTGGCGGTCACTGCCCATGGCATGGGCGGTCATTGCCATGATCGGGAGATGGCGTCCAAAAAGTTTAGGGGCGAGCACTCGGTGCAGCTCATCGGCAAGGGGCGTCTTTGGCCGGTTGCCGACCTCCAGTGTCCGAATGATCGAGGTGGCATTTAAACCATCCATGAGCGGCATCTGCACATCCATTAATACCGCATCGAAATCTTGAGCGGCAATTTTCCCCAAAGCCTCCAGGCCGTTATTGGCCGTGACCACGCTGTGTTGCTGCTCTAAGGTCAGGCTGGCAACGTCACGGTTCACCTCGTTGTCGTCGACCACCAAAAGACGTAAACCTGTGACAGTCAAAGAGGTCCTCTGGGGTAAGTTCTTGTCCTCAGCTGAGAGCGGCGAATCGCAGGGGGACAATGGCACAACGAAATGGAAGGTCGACCCCACTCCCTCGCTGCTTTCCACCCAGATGCGACCGCCCATCAGTTCGACTAGTTGTTTGCAGATGGCGAGTCCCAGCCCGCTGCCTCCATATTTTCGGGCATACGAGGTGTCGACTTGCTCAAAGCTCTTGAAAATCATTGCCAGCTTGTCCTCGGCAATACCGATACCGGTATCTTCCACTGCACAATGAAGATTGAATTGGGCGGGGTAAGCCCCATCATCATCCTGAAAAATACGCAGGGTCACACGGCCAGTGCTGGTGAATTTGATCGCGTTGCCGACCAGATTGATCAGGATTTGGCGCAAACGCATATCGTCGCCGTACAGGCAGGGGGGAAGATGGTCATTGGCTTCTATCTTCAAATCCAATCCTTTTTCCAAGGCCGGGACCTGCATGGTGGAGGCTATTCCCGCCAGTAGGCGATCTAAAGCAAAGGGGATGCAATTGAGCGGCAAGAGGCCGGCTTCCATCTTGGAGAAATCGAGAATATCGTTCAACAATCCAAGCAGGCTTTCTGCCGATTGCCGAACCGTTTCCAGGAAGCGTTGCCGTTTTTCCTCGTCCCGCACCTGAGCCGCCAGGTGGGTCATGCCGAGAATGGCATTCATCGGGGTGCGGATTTCATGGCTCATGTTGGCCAGGAACTGCGATTTAGCCTGGTTGGCCGTTTCGGCATGCTCCTTGGCTTGACGCAGTTGCTGCTCCACCTCTTTCAATTCGGTGATGATCCGTCCTTCGGGGATCAGGAGGATTACCCGCCCTTGGGCATCCTTGACCGGACTGATGGTGAAGTCGATTGTTTCTCTTTTCCCGTTTGCGCCGACATGGGTGGTTTCAAAGCGGATCGGGCTTCCCAATGAAGCCTTTTTCAGCTGATCCCGCAGTTGCTGTTGCAGCTCCGGTGCATGGTTCCACCAGGGGGTGAGCCAGAAGGGTTTGCCGAGTACATCCTCGGCCCGGCACCCGATGAAATCAAGCCCGGTTTTGTTGGCCGCGATCAGGGTGCCACTTGGTTCAAGCAGGCCGATGAACTGAAAACTATGATCAAAAATCGCCTGTAGTGTCTGTTCACTTTTTTTCAAGGCCTCTTGAGTCTGTCGTCGTTCTTGGATTTCATCGTTGGCCAGCTCGATCTGCCGGTTGAGACGAATGTGCAATGCCTGGATTTTCTTGACCATGGCCGCATAGCTTGCGCAGAGCTCGTCAAGCTCTTGAATCCCACTTTGGGGAAATGCGGTGGCATAGTGCTCTTGGGCAATTTCGCCCGAGCGATGGGAAATTTCGGAAACCGGCGCACTGATTGTCCGGGAAATGCGTCCGGCATTGAGCAGCAAATAGAGAAAAAAGAGGGTGTAGAAAAAGAGCATGGCGGCGATCACCGCGTAACCGATCTGCCGAGCCTGACGTTCCAGGGTGGTGATGGGCTGAAGGATATGTTGTTTGTCCGCAAGTACCATCAATTTCCAGCCGGAAACCGATTCCGTGGCCTGGGCCAGCAGCATCCGTGCCTTGCCGATCTGCAGCTCGGTCACAGCTCGATCGCGTGGCAGAACCTTGGTCACGGTCTCGGCCACTCCCGGCATCTGCGCCTTCAGCAGATTGAACTGTTCGGGTTTGTAGGTATCCTGGGCTATCTTAGTTTTGTAGACGAATTCGCGGAGTTCGCTTAAGCCAAGCAAGCGCTCCACTCCGGTCGGCATGGCCATGATGGTGCCCTTGCCGTCGACGAGAAAGGCTTCCGCGCCCCAAGGGAGATGTAGATTAAGAATGTTCTCGAGAAATTTTTTAATGGTGATGTCAATTCCGGCAACGCCTTCGAGGAAATCGCCACGATAAATAGGGACAACACAGGACATCATCCAGCCCTGTCCCGCCGGATCGAGATAGGTTTCGGTCCATACCGGGCCTCGGGCCGGATTATGGGTGTTGTCAGCCAAATAGTAGAAATTAAATTGCGGGATATTCATCTCCGGCAGGTATTGGCTGTAGACCTTCTCGATAAACGGGTAATAGCGGTTCATCGAGTCAAAGGTGTTGAGGTAGATGGCAACGATGTTTTTGTTGGCCGCAAAAATATTGCGATAGACCGGATCAAGGACGGCACTGCGGGCGGCTTTCTCTCGTTCTGCCTGACCGATATGGGTAAGCGTGGAATAATAGAGCGACCCACCGCCGGTGTTGTTGGTTTGGTAGTAGATGCCGTTGTCGGCAACGGCAAACTGAGGTCGCGGAATCGATGGTGGGAGAATTAGGTCCGGGGTGGCGAAAAAATGGGTGGTTTCATGTTGCAGAACCTGGGCCAAAGATTGGATGCCAGCAAGCTGTTCTCCGAGAATGCGCGACTGATCGGCCACGATCTCCTGCAGGTGGGCAACACTTTCCGATTCCAAGGTGGCGATGGACTTGGACTGATTATGGTCGTTGATCCAGAAATACAGCAGTACCAGGGCCAGCTCAATGACCAACAGAGGCACCAAGGCGGCTTTGCAGAATTCTCGGAAAACGAAACGGGAAAGCGTTGATGTCGAGTGTTGCGCCATTCGGTTCAGGTAATCACAGTATTGGCGAGGGAAAAAGTACAGAGGACTAGAATGCTATGGGCATTGTTTCATAAAGCACAGGTGTTGACCAGTCAAAGTTACTCGATAGTCTACATATCACTCTGATAAGTTTACCGTGAAAATAGGGAAATTTTTCCCGTGACGTAATAATGAAGAAGCTCCCTGGCTCACCTCCTTTGGCGTCGTCGCCGTTGTGAATCAGTACGTTTTTAAAAATATCGAGAGATCCCAGTGTGTTGGCCGACTGGTTGCTACCGACGATATGGGTTGGGCTGTCTCTTTTGAGGCAGGTGGTAGATGCTGCTCTTCCTCGTTAATGAGCGAGTTGATGGTGGATGTATGCCCTATCGCTCTCGCTGTTTTACAGCGCAAAACCGAGGTGCTTTTCAACACCTTGGTAACGGTGTTGAGAGTGTTTTTATTCAACATTCAAAACCTTGCGGATAAGGATTGCCAGATCTTTTTTGGTCAGTGGTTTGAGCGCAAATGCGCGAACGCCATGGGCCTTGGCTTCTTCTTCGGAGATCAGGGTGCTGTATCCGGTACAGAGGATAATCGGCATGTCCGGGCGGAGGGTGAGGATGCGTCGGGCCAAATCAAGTCCGGTCAAGCCGGGCATGGTCTGGTCGGTGATTACAAGGTCAAACAGGTCAGGATGGTTACGAAAGGTGGTCAGGGCCTCCAGGCTGCTGGTGCGCACGGTGACTCGGTATCCCAGCCGTTCGAGCATGCTCTGTACCATTTCTGCCAGCACCTCTTCGTCATCGACAAAGAGAATATGTTCGCTTCCCTGGGGGACAGGTTCATTCTCTTGCTCCTCATTCTCCACAGTTTGAGTGGCCAGCGGCAGGTAGATCCGGAACTCCGTGCCTTCTCCAGGGGTGCTTTTGAGGCTGATGAATCCGTTGTACCCCGTGACGATTCCATGGACGATGGAAAGTCCCATGCCGGTCCCTTTCCCAAGTTCCTTGGTGGTGAAGAAGGGGTCGAAGATACGGTCGCGGATTGAGGCGGGGATGCCCGCGCCGGTGTCGCCGACCACCAGTTCCACATAGGCACCGGGTTTGGCGTGGAGGGTGTTGGGGAGATCCTGAGCCGTAAAGGTGATGTTTTGCAGGTCGATGGTCAGGATGCCTCCGGATTCCTCCATAGCGTGGTAGGCATTGGTGCAGAGGTTCATCAGGATTTGATGGAGTTGGGTCGGATCAATACGAATAGGGCCGGCCTTGGGGGATATCTTTTGCTCAATGGCGATGGTGCTCGGTAGCGTGGGACGCAATAATTTGACCACCTCTTTAACGATGTTGACCGGTAAGAGATTGATCGGTTCTGTCTCACTCTGGCGACTGAAGACCAGGATCTGCCGCACCAGATCCTTGGCACGGTGCCCAGCCTTGAGCACCTGATCCAGATCTTTGGCAAGAGGCGATCCTTGCTCGGTCAATTCCTTGGCCATATCGGTGTACCCGATGACAGCTGCAAGGATGTTGTTGAAATCATGGGCAATACCGCCTGCCAGGGTGCCGATGGCCTCAAGCTTTTGTGACTGCAGCAGCTGTGCCCGCAGGGCTTTAGCCTTTTCTTCAGTGAGTTTCCGGGTGGTGATATCTTGAATCATGGCCACATAATGGTCGATGGTGCCATCTTGTGTACGTACACAACGCAGGATCACTTCGGCGTGAACGATGGATCCGTCTTTCTTGAGGAAGCGTTTTTCGGCGTGAAAAATATCGGTTTCCAGCCGCTGGATGCGCGCGAATCGGCTGAGGTCCTTGGGCAGATCGTCTGTATGGGTGAGATCGTTCCAGGTTAACTGGGCCAGCTCTTCCTTACTATAGCCGAAAATTTCGCTCAATCGGTTGTTGAAATGGAGAAAATGACGATCGATCGAGAGCATGGCCATCCCGATCAGGCCGAGTTCGAAGTAGTTGCGCAGTCGCTGTTCGCTTTCCCGTAGGGCCTCTTCAGCTTTTCTTCGTTTGGTAATATCATCATAGAGCCAGAGGCGGCCGTATTGGCGGCCGTCAATGACAATGGGCACAAACTCGCGTTGATAGGTGCGATCCTGGTTGATGGCGATTTCCTCGTCGCGAAACGGTTGGCGGGTGGCTAGGATTTCCCGAACCCGGGTAAGGAAAGAAGGGGGGTCCGGAACGACCCGAATCATTTTTTGCAGAAGCTCTTCCGGCAGGCAGCCGATCAATTGTTCCAGCGGCTCGTTTAAGTCAAAAAGGGTGCGAAACGCCGGATTAACAAATTCAACCCGTCCGGCGTCACTCACCACAAGGACCCCCGGATAGAGACTGGCCAGCATAATCTGGAATCGTTTGAGGGTGGTTTGGAGTTTTTCTTCAGCCAGTTGTCGTTCCAGCTCGCCTGCCGCTCGTCCCGCTACCATCTGGAGGAGGGCCTCAGCCAGTCTTTGGTTGGTTAAGGGCGCTCGGCCTATAGCTACCAGCAGACCCATTGGTTTGCTGGTATGATCAAAAAGGGTTCTCCCGAGGTAACTTTCCGCCTCAAACTCCTTCAGTAAGGAGGCGTTGGGATAGCGTTTGGCTACTTTGTCGGGATAGCAGCAGATTCCCTTGTCGACAGTGTCCGTGCAGGGTGTCTCCTCCAAGCAGTAGGTGAAATTATCAATGATCTGCCCATCACGCCATGCAGCGACAATGCGCGCTGATCGGGCCTCATCTTGTAATTCGCTCACACAGACAAAATCCATGTTCAGGTGTTCGGCCAGGTAACGAATCAGTACGTGGAAAAATGGCGCATCCCCGTACCCGCTGCTTGCTTGGGCAAGAAAGTTCTGGACCTGTTCTAGTCGTTTTTTCTCAGTAATATCGACGGCAAATCCATCAATAACCGTTGTCGATTGGCCTGGGGGAAGTCCACCGATTGGCGTGAGGGTGGCGCTCACCGCGATCCAGGCTTTTTCCCCACCTTGTTTTTTGACCTGCAACTCATGGTTGCGGACCGTCCCCTCTTTATGGAGGATTCCAAGTAACTCCAGATAGGGTTGGTGTGCAAGATCAAGATGTTTTCCCAGCGCAATGGGGGCAAAAGCGTCGGCTGGAGCCGGCTCGTATCCGAGAATATTGATCAAGGAGGGGTTCGCCTCAAGGAGTGTTCCGTCTAAGGAGCAACGGAAAATACCCAGGGGCGAATGGGCAAAGAGGTGACGATATCTGGCCTCACTCTGCGCCAGGGCTTCACGGCTATCTTGCAGCTCACGATTGAGCTTATGGCGTTGCAGGGCCATGGTGACCGCCGCCGCAAGTTCAGGTTCCGCCACTGGTTTGATGAGATATCCGTAAGGTGCAACCTGTTTTGCCTGCTCCAGCAATGGTTCCTGGGAAAAACCGGTGAGAAAGAGAATGGGGATGTCGGCGAAGCCGGTAATTTCCGTCGCCGCTTCAATGCCATTCTGTTCCCCGGCCAGTTCTATGTCCATCAGGATCAGATCAATAGGCTGTTGCCGGACTATGCTGACCGCCTCCTCACCGGTGGCCACCGGGCCAATGGTTGCAAACCCGAGTCGATCGATGGTTGTTTTCAGGTGGGCGGCAAGAATGCCGTCATCTTCAACGATGAGCAGTGTGGCTTTGTTCATGGGGGCGTCTCTGTCCAGGAGCAAAGGTGAGAGTCATAGTGGTGCCTTGGTGGCCGTCAAAATTGCATCGGCCACCAAGCTGGTGTTCGCCGAGCATCCGTACCAGCAGCATACCCAGACTTTGGGTCTGCTTGGCGTTGAAATCCGGCGGCAAACCGATACCGTTGTCACTAATTTTAAGGGTGTAGATACCTTCTTGTCGGGTCATGCTTACCTCAACCCGACATTGCTTTGCCCTGGGGTTTGCCGGCGTATCGGGGAAGGCGTATTTGACTGCATTGGTGACCAACTCGTTGACGATAAGGCCGCAGGGGATAGCCAGATCAAGGGAGGTCTCCATTCCTTGGGCATTGATTTGAAAGTGGATATGGGGTGAAGGGAGGGCGCTGCAGAGGTGGCTGAGCAGGGCTTCGAGATAGTGCTGAATGTTGATACAGGCCAAGGACTGGGCCTGATAAAGATGCTCGTGGGCCAGGGCCATGGAGCGGATGCGTCCGGAGAGCTCAAGCAGGACCTGGCGGGTTCCCGCATCCAGTGGGAGTTGCGCCTGCATATCAAGCAGGCCGATGACCGCAGCCAAATTGTTTTTTACCCGGTGATGCACTTCCTTGAGCAATACCTCCCTTTCTTGAAGGGAAGCGGCTAAGTTCTTTTCGATTTTTTTCCGTTCACTCAAATCCACATCCACACAAAAGAGTTCTGTCTCACCACCGTAGGAACGAATGAGTGCATGGCTGGAGAAGACCTCCACCAGTGAGCCATCCTTGCGCATCAAGGTGAGTTCGGATGGGGCAATGGGTTCATCGGTTCTTGCCATTGCTGCGATGGCTGCCTCGACCTCTGAACGCATTTCCGGTGGAATGATCAACTCAAGCAGACTTTTGCCCAAGGCATCCTCTTGGCTGTAACCGTAAAGTTTTTCCGAGGCCGGGTTCCAAAAACGTACCGTTCCATCCGGGCCGTATCCTTGGATGGAAACCAGAGGGATCTCGTTGATCAGGCGGCGAAAACGGGACGCACTTTCCTTGAGCCGGTTCTCCTCGCGTTTTCGCAGGACGATATCCCAGGCGAGGTTGCCGAGGATGGTGATCTGCTCGATATCCTTTTCATTATAGTCCTGTTCTTTGTTACCAACACCGATGATGGCAACGATATGTTGGTTGCGAAAAATGGGGACGACCAGTTCACGTTGTACCTCGACATGGCCCTCGGGCTGTCCCTTGCGATGGGAAAGAGAGGAGAAATCATTGTGAATTACTGCCCGACGCGCATGGATGCAGTCTACCCAGATTCCAGCCTCGGAGACGTTGTAATGGCGTCTGTCACAGGAGGGGGCCCGGCATGATACGTTGAGGGTCCGGTCAGACCAGATCTGAAGCGTGATAGTCTGCTGATCTTCTGCAAAGAGGTGGAAAAAACCGATAACACTGCTGGTCAGGGTTTCTGCCTGATCGAGCAACCGTTGCAGTAGGGTGCTGAGGTCAAGCTCCGGTTCGATTTCACTCAAGTGTCGGTGGACCTGCAACAATCGTTCGAGCCGGTGGCGGCAGGCGTGCTCTGTAGCCAAGGCTGCTTCGAGTTCGGTGATTCGCTGCCGTTGCCAGTCAGGGGGGTGCGCCGGTTGCTCGTTCATGAAGCCCTTTACTGAGGGGGAATTAAGTGGCGGAAATATTTCCGCACGGGTGAGGTTTGGGGGGCAATCTATTAAAAAAAACGGTAACCTCTTTGCTTCGTTAACAAAGTGTACCACAAATTTTTATCGATCTACAAGCGGAACTCTATTTGTGCAACAGGATGCCGGGTGGAAGAGCAACAGGGAAAAGGCCGATGTCGGCCCCTTCACCGTCAATGGCGGATTTAGACTTTGAAGCGTTTGATCAGGTCGTGGAGCTGCGTGGCCAATTCGGAGAGGCCGTTAGCGCTGGACTGCACCTGGTCGCTGCCCTGTTCCACCTGGGTCGATTGCTGATTAATATCAGCGATATCGCGGGAAATGTCACTAATCACCACCGTGGCTTGGGCAACGTTTTCATTTACTTCGGCAATGCCCTGCGAGGCCTGGGCGATGTTATTGCTGATTTCACCCGAGGCTGCCGACTGCTCCTCGACCGCAGTGGCAATCCCGTTGATGACGTTGTTGATTTCAGTGATGACTGCTGAAATTTTTTCAATATCCTCTACAGTGGTTGAGGTTGTCTCCTGCATCTCGCTGATCTGATTTTTGATGTCCACCGTAGCCGCAGCAGTCTGGCGTGCCAGTTCTTTGATTTCATTGGCCACAACCGCAAAGCCTTTGCCAGCGTCACCGGCTCGGGCCGCTTCAATGGTGGCATTGAGGGCGAGGAGATTGGTTTGTTCGGAGATTTCGGTGATGGTCTCCGTAACCCGGCCGATCTTGCGAGCCGAGGCACCGAGGACAGTCATTTTCTCTGTGGCCCGACGCGATTGCTGAACCGCACCTTCGGAAATAGAACGTGCCTTTTCTGCATTTTGGGCAATTTCGTTAACTGTGGCTGTCATTTCCTCGGTGGAGGACGCTACCATGTTGACGTTTGATGTGGATTGCTCCATGGCTGCGGAAACCGATTGAAAATTGGTGCTCATTTCCTCGGTGGCAACTGAGACGGTCCCTGCCTTTGCCGAGGTGTCGCGAGCAGCGGTCGAAAGCTGTTTGGAGACAGCCGCCAAGTCACTTGATGAGTTGGAAAGCGTGTCGACACCATTAATGATATCGCGGATCATGGAGCTGAGTTGCGTAACCATAGAATTGAGGGAACCGGTCATCAGACCGATTTCGTCTTTTCGCTGGATATCGAGCTTGGCGGTAAAATCACCTTTGGCCATCTTCTCGGCCAGCGACGAGGCTTGGATTACCGGGCCGGAGATCGAGCGGCCAATCAAAAGCATCAGCACGAAAAGTATTCCGGCGACCACGACAATCGAAATTATGCCTTCCAATCGCGAGGATTGGTATCCATCGCGAGCATCTTCACTCCCCTTCTTGGCAAGCTGCATATTATAATCGATGTGATCTTTGAGAAGTTTGCTCAATTTTTCCTGGGCCGGAAGCCCTTTCTCCCGCAAGAGCAACCGGGCTTCTTCGTTTTTATTGGCGCGGGAAAGAACGATCAACTCTTCTTCCGCACGCACCAAGTCGCTAAAGGCACTCCGGTCTTCACTCAACATCCGCCGATCAGTGTCGTCGGACAGAAGTTTTTCGTAATCGCCCATCGCTGTTTCTGTGGTTTGTCGAGCCTTCTCGATTAACCCCTCGATCATGGTCATGCGGGATAGATCGTTATTTTGGATATGGCGAAGGGTGTCGATATAAAAATCTTTTGCACCGCCAAGCATACGGAACATCACCTCCAGGCTGGGCACACTATTCACGTTGCCATAGTTGGCCTCTTCATAGACCTCGCCCATCTGGACGATGAAAAAAGAACCCAGGCCACCCAGGCCAAGGAGTACCAGCAGGGAAACCAGTAGCATTTTGCTGCCGATTTTGAGATTGACATACCAGTTCATGATGTCCTTCCTCCTTAAAAAGTGATGCTAACAATGCGAGTGGTTAGCGATAAAGCCTCAATGCTGCAATTTATATGGTGGGTGCCAAAAACTTCATTTCCTGAAATGTTGTCTCGAGCCTCCTGCCGTTGGGAGGGCTGCCCAGGTATGCAAATAATCTCCGGGGAACTGATTTCTGCCCGGCTCCTTGTCCCTGCTTAACGCCTTTAGTCAGGATTAGGCCGGGTATCTCTGCCCTGTGTCACCCGTGGTGTCAATTCCGTTGGGAGAAGCGCCTATGGCAACCGCGCATAAGCATGTTGTGCATCAATTAACTGGCATCGTTTTTGTAATGTCAAGTAATTTTTTTCAAGTGATTTGGATGTGTTGCTTAAGGGTGGGCGTTGTGTCCTGGTATAATACACCGCTTGCGGGCAGCGCTGCAAAACCAGTTACGCTCATACAGTGTTTCATGCCATAGCACGTTTGATTAGCCAAGGATCGAGGTCGACTGCGCCACAGGGACGGTTTCATCCTTTGGGTGGAGCTTTCGCTCCGCAGGTGGATGGAATGTCTGTACCAGGCAGCCAGGGAACAGAACCTTTATATTATTCCCGGAACGATCTCGAGCAGCAGCGGATGGTTTAAAAAATGTATCCGTTTAACTTGTTGCTCGCACTGGAGTGACGCAATGGAGGAAGGCATTGGAAAGCTGGGCACGTTGGTGGCCCGTATGCAGGTGGGGAGTTTGAAAAAAGAAAACCCCCTCCCCGACGCATAAAGCCAAGTCGGGGAGAGGGGGAGAGGCTAGGGGAAATCAGAAGGTGTAGGACAGGCTTACGCCGCCGTAAAGCGTGGTGTCGACTGCGGAATCGGGCAGGGCGTCGTCATCCATCGAATCCGTGTAGGCAATGTTGGCTCCAATGCCGAAAGCATCGGTCACTTTGTAGCTTAGAGAGGCATTCAGTATGTAGTTGAAAAAACCGCTATCTGTTCCACCTGCGTAATACGCAGTGAAGTCTTCGCCAGCGTAACTAATAAGGCCACCAAGGCTTAACGAGGTCTTTTCGTTGATGTCGTAGGCATATTTCAAGCCAGCTGTGAGGTAGAAGTCGTCAACTTGGTCCACATCATAATAGATATTACCTGCGATCGAAAAGCCGTGGCCCAGATCATAACCTAAACCTAAGAAAATTTCGGCTGTACTGCTGTAATCTGTTCCTGCACCGGCCAGATTGTCCGGATATGTTGTGGGGAAAGTATATGCAACGATGCCTACTGTCGTGTCGACAGAACCAAGTTTAAAGGCATAGGATGCAGTCAGATCAACTTCTGAAAAGTGATTCTCATCCACCGCTCCATCGTAATCATTAATGTCATAGTTTCCCCAGACATTGACCGAAAACCCGTTATCTGAAGCTGCGGTGATGCTGGGTTGCAGAACCATGCCATCGTTGAAAGTCAAACCACGCCAAACATAGGCGCTGTTCACGTCTACAGCCGCAGTGGCAGTTGCCGCTTCTGCTTGGGACGCCGCGCCAGCTAGGGTTAATGCAGCCAGGGCGGCCATGGAAAATATGCGTTTCATGCTTCTCTCCTTTTTTAAAAACAATTCTTCATCATGTATAACAACTTTGCAGCTTGACGGAGCGCTGTACTCCAAGGCCAAATGGCCGAAGTATGCGCTGGGGGCAAAGCTGTACCTTCGCTCTAATCGTTTTTAGCAAATGTGGTGCCAGAAAAAATCTAGGAGAGACGCTTGGAAAAGTTGTGATATTTAAGCAGGTTAGTGTTGGGCGGAGGTTGAGGGTGGAATGGTGGTTAGGATTTAGTTACAAAATTATTATTTTTTTATCGAGAATGTTGCAAATGTGTGCAACTCGGCGGGCTATTCCTTGAGCTCGATGTAGACTTCAACATCCGGCCAGCGTTTTCCCACCGGTTGGATGGAGGGGCGGGCGATAACCTTACAGAAGAGCTTGCTGTCAGTGGATATCGATTCGAGGTAGATCGGTGTGGTCAAAACCTCGTCGATATTTTTGCTTTCTCTGGTGACAGGGACGTTCACTAGGACGGAATCCGGGGTAACGGTGATCTGTTTAATTTTGAGATTGCCGGGCAATTTGCCGATAATCTGCGGGGTGATCGTCACGCTTTTTTCCATCACTGCCGCCAGTGTCAGTTTGAGCTGTTGTGGGGAGGTGTCGAGCAGGGAAACGCCTTTTGGAAGGCGAATATTTTCACTGGTGATGATGATGGTCTGTGTGCCCTTGGCCATCTTGGAAAGGTCGATTTTAACGCTGGGTGGATTCATGGCCAAGTTGTCGATGTCCGACTTGGGGCCGGTGATATGCAGCTTAACCTCGTTTGCCTTATCGCCAACCAGCACCAGATCCTCAGCGGGAGAAGTGTAATCGATATTGACCGGCAAAACCCTTTCGACCACCTCCCGTTGGGAAACCATCAGGGTCGACCAGAAAGCGATGGCAATGACCA
Organism: Desulfobulbus sp.; assembly: GCA_028684915.1. The sequence continues at coordinate 28,559 of JAQUEZ010000009.1, read as the reverse complement.
CGCTTGCCGCAGCCTGCAACAGCGTCCTTTTGCGGATTCTGGGCGAGCTGTCCCGGCGAAAAAATCCCATTTGCTGCTGGTGCTCGACAATAGCATTGGTGATCTCGTCGGCGTCGAGAGCCGGTTCCATGGTGCCGTTGGTGAATATGGAGACCTTGCCGCGCTCTTCGGAGACAACCAGAGTGAGGGCGTCGGTCTGCTCGGCCAGTCCCATGGCGGCATGATGGCGAGTGCCATACTCTTCGGAGAGGCGGGTCGATTGTGACATCGGCAGGCGAACCCCAAATTGGGTTAGGCGGTTTCCTTCAATGATGACGGCGCCATCGTGGCCAGGGGAGTTAGAGTCAAATATGCTGAGAATTAGCGGCAACGAAGGGACGGCATTCAGTTGGTAACCGCCTGAGATTTTATCTTTGATCGGCTCCTTGCCGGGAAAAACGAGGATAGCTCCGCAACGCTCCTGGGCCAGTTTGATCATGCTTTCGGCAATCATGGCTTGGATGTCGTTGTCCTGGTCTTTGAGGCGATGGGGTGAGACGGAAACCGCCTTCTCAAGAACTTTGCGTAGTTCAGGTTGAAAAATGACGATCAGGCCCAACACGGCCACATGGCTCACGTTCTGATAAATCCACTCTATGCCCTTGAGGCTGAGCGCATTGGCGAGAATAAAGACCACCAGCGCCAGAAGGATGCCCGCCATGATTTTCCATGTCCCGAGTCGCAGGAGGGTTCGGTATAAAAAAAACAGACCGGCGCTGATAAGGAGGATGTCGAGGACAGCTCTCCAGGAAAAAAACTCATAGGCAAGAGCAATGGAATGCCCCATTGAATGGTTCCTTTAGGGTTGGTGCTTTGGGTGTAAAACGCACAGGATGTGAGATGTCCCCTTTTACGGATGTGCTCTTGGGGCGGACAAAGGTGGATAAGCAATCCGGTGGCGCTAGAGTAAGGATGATTATAACAAAAACCAACCATTGGACGAAGATAAATCCTCATCTTTTGATTAAGAGGGGCGATCTCTTTTCGTCACCGGACGAAGGCCGATCAGAAAGAGCGGTCCTTGGCGACAGGACAGGAATGGCCAGTAAAAGAGCATGGCTATAACCCTTTACCCTCTATCGCGTCTATGTTGATCCATTTTTCCGTTTTGTTCATTCCTAAAAAGGCTTGATTTTTAATGGTGCGCGGGTAATATAGAAGGTTATTGAAAATTAATATTTTTTATAAGCTCGCAAAAAAAAAACAAAAAGCAATAGGCCCTGAATCATGATAACAGGGGCTTAGGGAGCACGGGACGTCGTTCTCGCCGCTTTTTGCGAGAGCGATACTTTTTTCTAGGAGATATAATCATGGCCCGTAATTGTGAAATCTGTGGCAAAGGCCCTTCTACCGGCAATAACGTCAGCCACGCCCATAACAAGACCCGCCGCCGCTGGCTGCCTAACTTGCAAAAAGTTCGGATGGTCAACGCAGACGGTGCAACCGTTCATGCCAAGGTCTGCACCCGTTGCATCCGCTCCGGGGCTGTTGTAAAGCCTGCCTGATTTTTTCTGGTTACTGGTATTAGGGCGAGTTGACCTGTTCATCTCGCCCTTTTTCCATTCATTTGCCAGGGAATACTTTAGAAAGCCGAGAGAACAATGAGCGAAGAAGAAATCCGATTTTTACCCTATGAAGAGGCGGCTCGTTTGGTCGGTGCCATCCAAGAGGAAGAGGATATCGATCAGGCGAATCATCGCATCCTTACCGTCTACAGTCGTCAGGACAAAGAACTGTGCTGGTACGACTTCGAGGAGGTAACGCGTGACGCGGGGGTTGCCGTAGACGACCCGGAGGCCAAAGAAAAAGTAAGCGAATATATCCTGCATCACCTGCCTGATTGGGTGTTGGATATCTGATTGCCCCATTCTTCGTTCAGCCCTCAAAGCGCGCCTGCAGGCATGGTTGAGGGCTGATCTCCACCGAGAACGTATCCTCCGTCCATTCTCAAGATCGCTCCAGTCATAAAATCCGCATCCCGCACCAGAAACAAAACAGCCTGAGCAACCTCTGCCGGAGAACCGGTTCGACCAAGAGGCGTGTGGTCCATCAGGGCCTGTTGTTGCTCCTTGCTCAGCAACCCCCAGCCTCTGGTTCCTGGCCCGTGGCGCTGGTCAATGAGGCCCAGCATCAGTTCATTGACCCGTATTGACGGTGCGCCCAACCGAGCCCAGGTTTGGGTCAGGGAGGCTACACCCCTGTTGGCGGCGCTGTACCCATCGTTAAAGAGCAGTCCGACTGGACCGCTGCGTCCGGTGACCGCAGCTATCGAGGAAATGTTGACCACTGCTGCCTCCGGGCTTTGGCGCAACAGCGGTAAGGCCTGGTCAAACACCAGCCATTTGGCATGGAGTGTGGTTTCCATTTCCAGTTGCCACTGTTCTCGGTTTATAGGGTGATGATAGCCTCCATGGAGAATCGGCATGCCGCCACGCTCGATATTGTTAATCAGGATGTCGAGACCGCCGAACTGCTTGTTGACAGAGTCCATCAGCGCAGCGATGTCTTGGGGATGGCGCAGGTCGGCCTGAAAGGCAAAATGATCTTGTTCCCGCGTAGCGAATTCTTCAACCATGGCCATGGCCGATTCCGGCCAGTCGTGCCAGGGGAGTGCCAAGCGAACGCCCTCGGCGGCCAAAGTTCTGGCAATAGCCAAGCCAACGCCCCGGGAAGCCCCCAGAACCAATGCTCTTTTCCCGCGTACCTGCATCTTGTTTTCCTCCAAGACTACACTATAGTTTCACCCTATCTCCTCTCATACACCAAGCAAACAGGTTAGACAATGCGACATTCTCTTTGGCAACGTGTAGTTATTGTCCTTTTTCTTTTTTCATTTTTTCAGTGGTTTCCCGTGTATGGCGCTTTGGCTCAGACCAGTCAACCGCTGGCTGATCACTGCCTCACCACGGGTTGGCCGCAGGACGCGAGTGATCTCAAGCCCGACCCCAGCCTGGTTTTTGGTCGGTTGGCCAACGGACTTCGCTATGTGGTGAAGGCCAATGCCAAGCCTAAACAGCGGGTGGCGATGTATCTTAATGTACAGACCGGTTCGTTGCACGAAACTGAGGATCAACGGGGAGTTGCCCATTTTCTCGAACACATGTTGTTCAACGGCACCACCCATTATCCCCCCGGTACCCTGGTGAAATTTTTCCAATCGCTGGGCATGGGGTTTGGTGGCGATACCAATGCGCACACAGGGTTCGACGAAACTGTCTACAATCTGCTCCTACCTGCAAACAACAATAAGGTGATAGCCGAGGGATTTAGGGTATTGGCTGATTATGCTCGCGGTGCTCTGCTTCTTGAAACCGAGGTCGACCGGGAGCGAGGCGTTATCCTGGCGGAAAAAAGGAGCCGTGATTCCGCAGCCACGCGGGTTTCAAAGAAACAGATGCAGTTTGATTTTAGTGAAACCCTGGTTGCCAAGCGGGAGCCCATTGGCACCGAGGCGGTGATCAAGGCTGCAGACAGCCATCTTTTACGAAGGTATTACGATCGTTGGTATCGACCGGAAAATATGATTGTGGTTGTTGTTGGCGATATTCAACCGCAGGCCGTTGAGTCGTTGCTTGCCAAGGCCTTTGCCCCTTTGCAGGGTGTTGGAAGCGTCGGACAATGCCAAGATTACGGCCAGTTGCCTGAAAAAGGCACAGAGGTGCTGGTCTATCCTGAAGAGGAACTGGGCTACACTAACCTCGCCTTGACCACGGTATTCAACCATCGTCCACAACCAGATACCCTAGCTTGGGAAACTGATCAGATTCAGCGCTATCTTGCCATATTGCTTTTGTCCAATCGACTTAAATATCTGGAAGAACAACCGGGCATCCCTCTTGCACAGCCAGCCGTCCAAGGGGGACTCTTTATGGGGCGTTATGGGTTTGCCACGCTGACCGGTCGTGTGGTGGCCGGTCGCTGGCAGGAGGGGATACAACTGCTGCAGGCAACGCTTGCCCAGGCCCTTCACGATGGTTTTTCCGCGGAGGAACTTGCCCGGGGTAAACGGGAGATTCACGCCTTGTTGAAAAAAGCGGTGCAAACAAGTACCACCCGCGACAGTCGTGAGGTGGCTGAGGATATTATTCGTAAGCTCAACGACCAGGAGGTTGTGCTCTCCCCTGAACAGGAAATGAAACTGTATGGGCCGGTGCTGGAGAAGATCACCCTTGCCGATATCAACCAGGCCATGCATGGTCTCTGGGGGCATCCTCGCCGTTTGCTTGAGGTGGTTGGCGTTCTTCCCCTGGAGCTGAAAGGGCAACAGGGAGAGGCGAAGGTCAAGGAGGCCTTCTCTCAGGCAGAACAGGCGCCTCTGGTGCCTTGGGTTGGCGAACAGCGGGTGTCTTTTCCTTACTTGCAGCCTCCGGCTAAGGCTGGAACCGTGGCCAGCATGCACCAATATTCGGACATTGGTATCAGTACCTACCAATTAGCCGGTGGGGTGCAGCTCAACATTAAACAAACCGATTTTCAGGCTAATCAGGTGCTGCTTTCGGTCCATTTTGGTCAGGGGAAACAGGCCGAGCCGGAAAAAGGTCTGGCCCTCTTGGCCCAGGCGGTGGTCAGCGAGAGTGGGATTGGCCGGTTGAGCAATGAGCAGCTAGGAGCCGCATTGGCGGGATCAAACGCGGAACTAGCGTTCAAGATTGGCCCGGAGAGTTTTTCCTTTGTTGGCGGTTCGCTCACCAACGAGTTTGAGTTGCTGTTGCAGCTGCTCTATCACCATCTGCATGATCCCGCCTTTCGTGAAGATGCTTTTAATCGCAGTCGGGACAGCCTGCAGCGCATGTATCGTCAGTCGGACAATTCGGTTGAAGGGGTGCAGCAGATTCAAGGCGAGCGATTTCTTGCAGGTTCCTGCCCAGAATACGGCATGGCTTCCTGGGACGAGGTCGCCAAGGTGAAACTTGCACAAATACGCTCCTGGCTTATCCCCGCCTTTACCAAGGCGCCGCTTGAGATTAACGTGGTGGGGGATATCGATCCCCAGGTGGCCTTGCAGCTTGTGAATCGTTATTTAGGCCACGAAAATCGCCGCGCTGGGGTAACCGTTCCCGAGGCTACGCCGATTTTTCCCGGCGGTCAGGTGCAGCAGTTGAAGGTGGCCAGTGCCATCAATAAAACCATGCTGACCGTGGCCTGGAAAACCAGCGATTTCTGGGATATCGACCGAACCCGCCGGCTTAACCTCTTGGCGGCCATTCTCGATGATCGGCTTCGGGTCAAGATTCGCGAGGAGCTTAGCGCCACCTATTCGCCCCAGGTGATCAGCCAGCCGAGCCGAGGCCATGCGGGTTTCGGCTTGATGCAAAGTTCCCTGATTGTGGCCCCGGAACAGGCGGAATCGCTTGCTCAAGTGATAAAGGATGTGGCGGCGAGCTTGGGGGAGAAAGGTGTGGGTGAGGATGAACTGCATCGTGCTCTGGAACCGATTTTGACTTCGATCAAGGATATTAAGCGCAACAATCGTTATTGGATGGAATCGGTGCTCAACCTCTGCAGTCGTCATCCTCAGCAGTTAGACTGGCCGCACTCGATCATGGAAGGGTTTGCCGCTATCAAGGCCAAGGAGTTGACTGCTCTGGCGCGTCAGTATCTGAAGCCTGAGCAGGCCACCACTGTGATTATCAGCCCTGCGAACAACGAAAAAACTCAGGTTGGTGAAGCCGCCCGGTGAGAACACCGGGCGTGTGGGGTTAACCGGCCAGCCAGACAGCGACGTTCTGGGCCTGCTTGACGGTTTTGTCGGAGACGCCTTTGAGTTGACCTCGACTGAGATCACGTCGTCTGCGGCCGATGACGATGGTTCCACAGTTGTGCTGTTTGGCCTGTTTGAGCAGATCGCTGCTCACATCCAGATGCATTTGGGTGGGCAACTGTTTAATTCTGTGCCGGGAAAAGCCGTTGTCCGCCAACAGCTGCGCATGGGCATAAAAAAGGAAGTTGTCCAGATCCAGATATTGGTCGCACCAGGCCTTGCCCCATTGGGCATGGAATGCTTCTGCTCGTGCGGGTGTCTGTTTGCCGAAGACCGAGTCGGAGTGGTAGAGGTAGATCTCCGCACTAGGGTGGCTCTTGAGCATAAAAGCCAGGTGGTCTGCGGCCATCAGCGACGAGGGTTGGCTGTGAACGGCAAGGAGAAAGCGAGTGGCACTGACGTTGCCGTCCACGATCCATAACGGTGAGCGGTGGCATTTTTCGATCAGATCCGAGGAGGTGCTGCCGAAAAACATGTTACCCACAGCCCCAAGGCCGCGGCGGCCAATGAGGACCGCGTCGTAGTTTCCCCGTTTCGCCTCTTCACGGATAGCTGTGCATATTGTCGAACTGGTTTTGGTGTGGGTCTGGATTTGCGCCTCAGTAAAACCGTGACGAATCAGCCGTTCTTCGGCCTCTTTGAGGTGCTTACGGGCGAGGATCGAGCCTTTGTCGGTGCCGGATGCCTGGCCTCGGAGCGGGTCAACCTCGTACATCCAGTCTTTGTCAGCCCCTCCGGAGGAGACCACATGGAGGAGGTGGACGTTCAGTTTGCGATCGGCTGCAAACAGTTGAGCCAGGTAATCAAGGCTGTTGGAGCTGTATACCGAACCGTCAATAGCAACAAGAATAGTTCTGTCCATCCGGTCCTCCTTGGTGTGGGTGTGAAATTTTCGCTGGTTGATAGCTTGCGGGCAGTCTAGCGAATTATTCAACGCATCCTTGAATGTATCAATTCGATTTTACATACAAAGAGTATAGTACAAAAAAGCGACCAAGGCTATGCTCAAGGCACGGAAACTTTGGCTGAACAGGATCAGTTCCGCCGCCAGCACCGGCTTGAAGATACCGGCATAATAGGGATACTGGTGACGAATGGCGCGGACAGGTGAGGAGAGCACGTTGCCGATCAGCAGCACCAGCACGATCTCCTTGGCCTCCATGGTGCCACTGGCCATGAGGGATCCGGCGGCGGCGAGTCCGGCGGTGAACTCGGCGGCCATCTGGAAGGTAAGAATGGAGAGTGCCTGCGGGGTGAGCCAACTCATCCAAGCCAGGTGCTGCCCCATGAAATACTCGGCCGCCTTAAAAAAACCGGCTTCGCTGAGAAAGTAGAAGAGGATGTAGATAGGCACGGTGTAGGTGACGATCTTGCGAATCCGGCGCTTAAATCGTTTCATGGTGTTTTCCAGGGCGGTACGGAAGGGATTCTCCGGATCCGGTGGCATTTCGTTTTTCAGGGCTTCGCTGTTGTTTTTCGGCAGCAGCAGTCTGCCTATCACGGCAATCAAGAGGGTCCGCAGGACGGCCGCGGTGATGGTCAGGCCGATATAGGCCACCGCCGCACCCTTGATGATCGGAGCGGCGATAAAAAAAGTGGTCGGCAGGTGCAGGAAGTTACTGGGAAGGCTGTTAAAAAGATTGGCCAGGATCAGTTCTTTTCGACTCAATTTTTTGTTGTCATACCCTTCGGCAAGCATAGTGTTGGCAGCCATCCCGGAAAAAAAACAGAGGGAAAAAGAGGCTCCGGTGAGGGGGGAAAGATGGCCGAAACGCGTGAGCGGGCGTGCCACAACCGCCAGTTTTCGGGTGTAGTTGAGCGATTCGATAAAGAGTGCCGCCAACAGGCCGATGGCCAGGTAGATCAGCAGACGCAACAGGGGCCAGCCAAGGTGGAACCAAAGGTGGATCAGGGTATCCTGGGTTATCATGCGGTCCTCAGGGAGTGGTGGTTGTAGGGAGAATAGGGCCGTATTTGCAAGCGAATGCAGCTGGTCCGATAGACATAAGGCGGCACTATATACCAGCGGGCAAAGAGAGCAAGAGGACACTGTGCACCAAGTCGTTACAACTGAAAAAATTCCGCTGCTGCTGTGGCTTGATGATTTGGATACCGAGGCCCTGGTCCAGGCGCGCAACTTGGCCAATTTGCCCTGTGCTTTTCACCATGTGGCGATTATGGCCGATGCCCATGTTGGGTACGGTATGCCCATCGGCGGTGTTCTTGCGACCATTGATGCGGTGATTCCCCATGGGGTGGGCGTGGATATCGGTTGCGGCATGCGAGCGGTCCGAACCGGTCTTCACGCAATCGAAGTCGATATCCTCAAAAAGATCCTCATCGGTTTGCGTAAGGCTATTCCGCTTGGATTTGCGCATCATAAAAAGCCCAGAGCGCTGGAGAGGATGCCCGAACCCTCATTGGCCGATATAGCCTTGCCGGTTGTGGACCAGGAGTTTAGCCGCGCCCGATGCCAGATCGGTACACTGGGGGGCGGCAATCATTTTATTGAAATCCAGCAGGGCAGCGATAATCGCATCTGGTTGATGGTTCATTCCGGCAGTCGGAACCTGGGCTACAAAGTGGCGGACCACTACAACAAGTTGGCGGTGCAGCTGGCTGGGACGAATAAAAATCCCATTCCCAAGGTTTGGCAACTGGCCATGTTGCCGCTCGCCGATCAGGTTGGCCAGCAGTACCTGGCGGAGATGGGGTATTGCGTAGAGTTTGCCCGCGCCAACCGGGCGGAGATGATGGCGGTTTTCATGGAGATTGTGGCTGAGGCAACCGGGTGCGATCTATTTGACCAGGCCCTGGACGTGGCCCATAACTACGCGGCCCAGGAACACCATTTTTCGCGTACGGTGTGGGTGCACCGCAAAGGGGCCACCCGTGCCCGCAACGGCGAATACGGGATTATTCCCGGATCCCAGGGGAGCGCAAGTTACATTGTCCGGGGATTGGGAAATCCAGAGTCTTTCATGTCCTGTTCCCATGGCGCCGGCCGGGTGCTGGGGCGCAAGGAGGCGCAGCGGGTGCTTTCTCTGGAAGAAGAGGTGGCCAAACTCAATGCCCGGCATGTCCTCCATGATCTTCACCGTCGCAACGATCTCGAGGAGGCGCCGGGAGCGTACAAGGATATTGCCAAGGTGATCAGGAACCAGCTCGATTTAATCGAGGTCGTGGCCGAGTTGCAACCTCTGGCAGTGGTAAAGGGGTAAAGGGGTAAAGGGGGCTCTTCTTGAGCCCCCTATGGTGAAGGCTGATTTAACGGAGATTCAATGGCGCACGAGGCAACATGCTGTGGGCGTACATGTTGCGTGGATCTTCCTTAGGGATGAACAAATCAAGCTGTGCGCCGACCGCCCGTTGCAACGACGCAGGGACAAGAGGCGCCTGGATGCATCGGCCCACTAGGGCCTCAACCGGCTGCTCCGCCCGCTTGAATCGTTCTAGCAGGTTTTCCGGATCCATGTCGATAAAAAAGCCGTTTTCCGGCGACACTTGAGCGAGTCTGGCAGCCTCGGCAATAGCGGTTTCCAGGGTGCCCAACTTATCTACCAAGCCCAGTTGTTGGGCTGTCGTCCCATCCCACACCCGCCCTTCGGCAATTTTTTCCACTGCAGCGGGCTGCATCTTCCTCCCCTGAGCCACGATACCGATAAACTGTTTGTACCCCTGTTCCACATCCATCTGGAAGGCAGAGGCTTCCTCTGTGCTCATGGCGTTGGTCATGTTGCCGAAAAGGGCCACTTCAGTGGTGCCGATACCATCACCGTGGATTCCCAGTTTGGCCAAGCTCTTTTCCAGGGTGGGAATGGCACCAAAAATACCGATCGAGCCGGTGAGCGTGGTCGGAGCGGCGACAATGCTGTCGGCATCAGCGGCAAGCCAGTAGCCTCCGGAGGCAGTCATCGCTCCCATGGAAACCACCACCACCTTGCCCTCTTTTTTAGCCTGGACCAGTTCCTGGCGGATCAGTTCCGAGGCAAAGGCACTGCCGCCACCGGTGTTGATCCGCAGGACAATTGCCTTGATGCGCTTATCCTGGCGTGCCTTGCGGATTTTTTTAATCAGATCATCGGCGCCGATCTGGCCAACCGATCCTTCGCCGGGCAAGATGTTCCCACGGGCGGTGATAATACCGATCAAGCCCTGCTGATCCTTGGGCTCGGTGTAGGAGGGGGTGATGGTCTGGAGGTAGCTTTGAAAATCGATGTGGTTAAAGCTCTTTGTATCCTCTGCCGGACCAACCTGGTTCAGAAACATCGCCTCCAGTTCCTGCCGTGTTTTCAGACCGTCCACTAGACCGGTTGCCAGAGCCAGTTGGGCCCGGTCGCCCCCTACGGAGGCTAATTGGGAAACCATCTGGTTGACATTTTCGGCAAACACTTCCGGGAGAAGTCGGCGATGCTTGACAATATCAGCGCTGTACAGGCTCCACAGTTTATTCAGCCAGAGGCTGTTGGCCTCGCGGTCTTCCGGTGACATGTCATTGCGGAGAAAGGGTTCTACTGCCGATTTAAAGGTCCCCACCCGAAAGACATGGAAGTCAACGGCCAATTTATCCAGCATCTCCTTGAGATAGAGGCGATAGACCGAAAAACCCCGCAGGTTGACCGTTCCCATGGGATGGAGATAGATTTTGTCCGCCCAGGAAGCCAGGTAATACTGGGCTTGGTTGAAGCTGTCGCCAATGGCAATGATCTGTTTGCCTTCATCCTTGAATTGCCCCAGCGCCTCACCGATAGCCTGAATCTGATCCAGGCTGGCCCCTTCCATGCGGTTGGTGTTGATCACCAAAAGTTTGATGCGGGGATCTTGTGCTGCGGCATGCACGGCATCAAGGACATCCTGAAGAAAGGTTTCCGAATGCAGCGAGGAATCAGTAACCTGATTGATGATCTTGGACACAGGATCCATGGGGGAGCGTTCCTCGACAATATCCCCTTCCGGTGCGAGGATGAGTGCACAGCCGTTGGGAACCGTGACATTTGGCACATAAAATGAGGCTGTGACAATGACGATGATGAGACTGAGAAAAATCAGGTTAGAGAGCAGCGACAACCCGGAACTAAGAATCTTCCACAACCAATAGAAGGGGCGGGTGAGGAGCCAGATAAATTTTTTCATAGGATAACCTTTAATGCGCTGCCCGGTTCAAGGGCAAAGCCGCGGAGCTTGGTGGTTGGAACAGGGGGAGTGCGTGTTGTGGCGCACGTCGTTGTGCTCAGCATACCACGAGCGTAACGGAACTGAAATAGGGCGGGTGCATCGGGTGGAAGAAGAAACACCACCCCGGTGTGGCAGAGGAGAGGGGCTTGGGCATAATTAGACTGTGGCGCAAGCCGGTCGTCAGGTTTTTTCGGAGAAAAATTCCGGGTTGATTTCCATCTTCAGGGCCAAAGCCAGTTCGTGCAGGGCGTAGGGTTTTTTGACAAACTGGCTGATGCCGAGACGCATTGCTCGGTTGATATCATCAGCATTGGAATAGCCACTGGTAATGACGGCCTTTTGTCCGGGGCGGTGCTGCAGGATTCGTTCGAAGGTTTCGCAACCGTTAATACCCGGATCCATGAGCATATCAAGAATGATCAGGTCGACCGAGGTCGTTTTGGTGAACTCCACCGCCTCTTCACCGGAGGCAACGGTCATCGGTTGGTAACCCAGACGACGGAGGAGGCGGCTGGCGATTTCCCGTTGACTCTTCTGGTCGTCTACCACGAGGACGTGTTCGCCGTTTCCCTGATAATGCGGAGCCATGGGGGCGGGTTTAGCTGGCGTATGGATCTCCGCTTTGGAAGCAGGGAAGTAGAGCGCAAACATACTGCCCCTGTTGCTGCTGACCACGTCGATAAAGCCGCCGTGATCATGAACCGTGTTCCAGACCACGGCCAAACCAAGACCTGTGCCGCTGCGCCCCATCACCTTTTTGCTGTAAAAAGGACTGAAGATTTGTTGGATATCCTGGGAGGAAATGCCCGGCCCATCGTCTTCCACCGAGATTATGATGTATTCTCCCGGTTCGATGGTTTCGTATCCCTGGATGGCTGTGGTCAAGTGCACATTTTTGGTGGCAACAATGACTTGGCCACTGGTCTGAATAGCCTCGGCCGCATTGTTAACCAGATTCATGATCGACTTGGACAGGTGGATAGCGGAACAGTTAATCGGCCTCAGCTTGCCTTCGAGATAGGGCGTGACTTTTATTTCCGGGTATCGCTGTCCAAGTTCCCGAAATTCAGCTGAATTGAGATACTCGCCGATCAGGGTGTTGGCGTTTTGCGGCTCTTTTTTGCAGGTCGCCCCCCGGGCGACGGTGAGCAGGTCGTTGACCACTGCGGCGGCACGTTTGCCAGCTTCGCGGATCATCATCAGTTCTTCTCGGTACTTGAAATCCATTCCCAGGTCCATCAACAGCAGTTCCGGATAGGTGATGATACCGGCCATAATATTGTTGAGGTCGTGCGCCACGGAACTTGCCATCAGGCCGAGAGATTCCATCCGTTTGGCATCGGCAAGTTTTTCCATCAGCGCCATTTTTTGCTGGAGGGCGATTTCATTATCGGTGACATCACGCATGGCCGCCACCTGGACCTGACGGCCCTGAAAATCGATATGCTTGACGCGGAATTCCAGCGGAAAGCTCGAGCCGTCCTTGCGCACACCTCGAGCTTCAAAGGGGCCGATGGTTTCCGGATCGGCCGGAAGCTCCATTGCCCGGATGGTGGTACGGTCCAGGAGGGCATCAAAGATCTGCTTGCCGATCAGTTCATGCTCCTGATAGCCAAACATTTTGCAGAGTTGCCGATTGGTCTGGAGCAACTCTCCCCTTTCGTAAATAATAATACCTTCCCAGGTGGCTTGAGCCAACTGGCGGAAGCGTTTTTCACTGTTATGCAGGTCGCGGGTGAGTTGTTTATGCTGGATGGATTGAGCAACGGTTCGCAGTAACCGTTCAGGTGCGCAGGGTTTGCGCAGATAGTCATAGACGCCCTGCCTGAGTGATTCGACCGCATTGTCGATGGTGGCATTTCCGGTCAAGATAATAACTGCGGTTCCCGGATGTTCTTCACCGATTCGTGCTGCTATTTGGTTGCCGCTGGTATCGGGGAGGTTGATATCAACCAGAGCCGCTGAAAAGGAGTGTTCTTGAAGAAGTGCAAAGGCCGCTTCACCGGTGTTCGCTACATGCACTTGATATCCTTCAGCCTTGAGGAGAAATTCGAGGCTGCTACTGAAGCGGATTTCATCATCAATGATGAGTATTGTGTGCAAGATTTGCATGGAATATGTTCTTTGAAAACGGTGGTTAACTGAAAATAGGCATGTTTTGTCAACCGGTGAAAAAAGACTCGGTCAGTGAGTCAGACTCGCAATAATCATTCAAGCGTTTCTCGCGTGAAATGTCCAATGAAAAAATGTTAATTGTTTAAGCGTGACAAGGGATTCAGGGCGATTCAAGCGGTAGGGTGAGGGTGAAGATCGTTTTGCCGGCCAGGGGGCTACACTGAAGATTACCTCGCATTTGTTTGGCAAGTGCAGATGCAATAGAGAGGCCAAGGCCACGGTGTGCACTGTTTTTCGTGGAAAATCCGGCATGGAACAGTTCTCCCCGTTGTTGAGGTGAAATTCCGGGGCCGTTATCCTCCACATGGATATGAACCTTGTCGTCCACCTGCTCGGCCCTGACGGTGACCACGCCTTGGTCCTTGATGGCTTCCAATCCATTTTTAATCAGGTTGTGCAGGATCTGCTGCAGGTAGCCCGGGTCGGTTTTTAACTGCCGGGGGAGAGCGGTAGTGACGAGAACAATGTCTGCCGAACCTTCCAAGGGCAACGAGGCACGAAATGGCGCCAGGATTTTTTCCAGCAATGGCTGCAGATCGACCGTTACCAAATGGGGGAGGTCGTTTTCTCGGGAAAGATCTTCCAGCCCACGGGTGATGCGGGCAAGTCGTTCCATTTCTTCGTCAAGGATGGTTATTTCTTCGCTAATGCCCTGTCCCTGACTGGCCTTGCGCTCAAGAATATGCAGATAATTGCGTAGAATGGCCAACGGATTATTGATTTCATGGCCGATTTTGCGGGCGACCAAGGTTGCGGCCCGCAGACGTTCCTCAATAATTCGCTTGCTCTGTTGACGGCGAATTCTCTCCAACTGAAGAGCCACCGCCGCCTGATTGGCCAGCAATTGGAGAGCCCCTGCCTGTCCGATTAGAGAACGTGACGATTGTTTCATTAAACCAATCAGGAGCAGGCCTTCAGACCGTTGATGGCAGGTGAGTGGAAAAATCGCCATCCCCTCGGTGCCGAGCAGGTGTTGCAGCTGGGCATCAAAGAGAGGCGTCGGTGTTTGTCTTTCTCGTTTTTCCATGAAGGAATGCTGCACCAGACCCGAGTCGATCGCCTGGGAGAGCAGGCTGTCCGCAGCGTTATCGGTGTCAAAAAAAAGGCCTTCTATCTCCCTCCCTAGACTGTTTTCCGGCGAGGTTTGGGCCGAAAGCCGTCCTGTTGCTTCGTCGGGCAGCAGAAGCAGACATCGTTCCTCGTTAAAGAGGATTTGCACCCCTCGCTCAACGGCCAGGATGATCTGTTCGCGTTGTTCGGCCCGTAAGAGGTTGTCAAGAAGGCCACTGAGTTGAGAGATGTCACGGATTCGGCTGATCAGGCCTTTTGATGTTTCCTTGTGGGCCTCTTCACATTCCGGTTCTTTGTCATGGGAGGTCTTGGCAAGACGCGGTATGCGGATACCAAGTTGGTCAGCCAACTGGTCAATTTGTTCCTCAATGCCTTCTGCCAGGGTGGTCGCTTGATCCCGGGGCAGGGCAAACAGTCTTTCCGCAGCATCTAAGCATTCTGGCGCGTCAGGTTCGTTGTGGCTGAGCAAGTCGGCGAGACAGATAATCTTCGTCAGCGGCAGGGTTTGTCGCACCTCGTCAAGGGCATGATGATGGTAGCGGATGGCATCGGCGATAAGCATGGGCAAGTGCCACTCTTCACAGAGCCAGGCACCGGCCTGGCAGTGGTTGACGTGCAGTTTCTCCTCTTCAAGAAAGGCAAGCCGGGCATCATGACAACGGACACCCTTGAGCAGCAGCGGGGCGTAACTTCCGGGAAAAGCCATCCAAAGCAGCAGTTTGCCGATATCATGCAGCAAACCGGCCAAGTAGGCTTCCGATGGGTCGGGGTAATTGATCGTTTTAGCAATATTTTGGGCAAGCAGGGCATTGGTGTAGGAGTGGTGCCAGAAGCGATCAATGGAGAGCAAACCGTTGGTTTCCACCCGGCGAAATACCTGGTGCACTGAGACGGAAATAGCCAGGTTACGCACCGTATCCATCCCCAGATAGACCACTGCCTGTTCAACGCTGCGAATGGCTTTGCGAGCGCCGATGAACGCAGAGTTGACCAGTTGCAGCACCTTGGCGCTGAGGGCGGCATCCTTGTCGACGATGTGGGCGATTGCCTGGATTTTGACCTCCGGGTTTTGGCAGCTGTCCAACAGTTGGACCAACACCTGCGGCATGCTGGGCAGGTTCCCGGATACTTTGAGGTTGGAGAGCACTTTCTGCGGCGTGTTCATCGGTTGTTTAGCCCGGAAGATCGATAAAAGGTAGGATTCAGCCATTGTATAGCAGAGGGTGGGGGAAAAATCCAGTTTATGAAGGATTGAAACCAACCCTGCGGCGCCACATTGGTTCGACCATGGCATGGGGTTGAGAATAGACTTGACCCTACTTGTCTCTATTCGGTAGTGTCGTAGGGCAAGAAGAGAAGGCAAACCACTATCTTAAAAGAGGGCATACGGTGAAGGTAAACGGCAAGGCATATCGGTCCATTTGGCTGGCAAAAGATGGAATAGGGGTAGAAATTATCGATCAGACCCTGCTTCCCTTTCAATTCAGGGTGGTGCGCCTGGATACGGTGGAGCAGGCCATGGATGCCATTCGTCGGATGCTGGTCCGCGGGGCACCTTTGATCGGGGCAACCGCTGCCTACGGCATTTGTCTTGGATTGCGGGAGAGTGTGCAATCTGAAGCGCTGCAGGATATGGCAACGCGGTTGATAGCCTGCCGGCCGACCGCGATTAATCTGCGTTGGGCAGTGGAGCGGATGCTTGGCCTTTTGTTGCCCTTGCCTGAGGAAAAACGTCTGGCCGAGGCCTACCTGGAGGCGGGGCGGATTTGTGAGGAAGATGTGGCCGCCAACGAGGCTCTCGGTAGCCACGGGGCCAAACTGATCGCGGATGTGTATGCGAAAAACGGTGGAAAACCGGTCAATGTGCTGACCCACTGTAATGCTGGTTGGTTGGCCACGGTTGACTGGGGCACTGCGCTGGCTCCGATTTTCAAAGCCACGCAAAGCGGAATCCAGGTTCATGTCTGGGTCGATGAAACCCGGCCGCGTAATCAGGGTGCCAGCCTGACTGCCTGGGAACTGGTGGCTGCTGGAATTCCCCATCATTTAATCGTCGATAATGCCGGTGGTCATCTGATGCAGCATGGCCAGGTCGATCTCTGTATTGTCGGCACCGACCGGACTACGGCCAGCGGCGATGTCTGCAACAAGATAGGTACCTATCTCAAGGCCCTAGCAGCAGCCGACAATAAGGTTCCTTTTTATGTAGCCCTTCCTGGATCCACCGTGGACTGGAGTGTGAGCGATGGTGTGGCTGAAATTCCGATTGAGGAGCGGAGCCAAGAGGAGGTGCTGCAACTCATGGGCCTGGATACCAGCGGCTCGGTCCAGCAATTTTCGATCGCGCCCTCGGCTACACCAGCGGTTAATCCAGCTTTTGATGTCACTCCGGCCAGACTGGTGAGTGGATTGATCACCGAGCGCGGTATCTGTGCGGCAAGCAGGAAAGGGTTGTTGGGGCTTTATCCGGAGCGAGGGTAATGGCGAATAGCGCATTGCGCCAGCAACTGCTGGCCACAGCACGGGCGATGAACAGCCAGGGGCTGAATCAAGGCACCTCCGGCAATATCAGTGTGCGCGAGCGGGCGGGGTTTCTCATTACACCCTCGGCGCTTGCCTATGATCAATGTCGCCCCGAGGATATGGTCTGGCTGGATATGGAAGGGCGGGCACAGGGAACGCGGCGGCCATCTTCTGAATGGCGCATGCATCGGGATATCTATGCCCGTTATCCCCAGGCCGGAGCCATCCTTCATGCCCATAGCCCGTACTGCACCACCCTAGCCTGCCTGGAGCGACCGATACCCGCCTTGCATTATATGGTGGCCATAGCCGGTGGCGACTCCATCCGCTGCGCACCCTATGCCACCTTTGGCACTCAGGAGTTATCCGATGCAGCTATTGTCGCCCTGGAAGATCGCTTGGCCACCTTGCTCGGGCACCATGGGATGATTTGCTATGCGGCCGACCTGGAACACGTACTGGCCCTGGCGATCGAGGTCGAAGCCCTGGCGCGGATGTACCTCCAGGCCCTGCAGGTCAGCGAACCTCCGGTGCTTTCCTCGGCCGCTATGGCCGAGGTGTACAAGCGGTTTGCCGGATATAAGGCCTAGATATCCTTGGTGACGCCGTGAAAAATCTACTGTTTGAATACCTGCAATTTTACCGAGCCATTTTTTAGCGTGTGATGGATTTTTTACGAGTCCATCATCCTTAATGAAGGTAGAGCAAAGCGCCTATCTGATACACTGCCACGGCTATGGCAAAGGCAAAGATGGTATTGAACGCCATGGAAAAGGCGGCCCATTTCCATGACCCTGCTTCTTTGGCAATGCAGACCACGGTGACAAAACAGGGGGCGTAGAACATGATGAACACCATCACCGCCAGCGCCTTTACCGGATTCCAGTCCGGATCCTTGGCAAGGCGATCGCTCAGCGATGTGGTTTCATCCGAGGTCACCTCACCCAGAGAATAGGCGGTCCCAAGCGTGGAAATGATGACCTCCTTGGCCGCGAACCCACCAATCAAGGCGATGTTGGTTCGCCAATCAATACCTGCATAGCGGCTGACCGCTTCAACGGCAATCCCAATGCGTCCGCCCATGGAGTGACGCAGCCGCTCCATGGCCTTGTCTCCTTCAATCGCTTGCACCGCTTTGGTCAACTCTTCCGACCCGGCAGCATAGGTGGTCTCCGCCTGCTGACGTCGGTGCTCAAATTGGGCTGTCTGCTCGTTGGAAAGACCGGGATAGGTCATCATCGCCCAGATCAGAATCGAGATACCGAGAATGACGGTTCCCGCCTTCTTCATGTACTGCCAGGTCCGTTCCCAGGTGTGAATAAACAACCCTTTGATGGTAGGAAAGCGGTAAGGCGGAAGTTCCATGACAAAAGGGGTGGATTCCCCCTTGAGCACAGTCATGCGCAAGAGTTTAGCCGCACACAGCGCCACTATCCAGGCCGCCAGTGTGGCCAGGAACATGTAACGCGCCTGATGGGCGGAGAAAAAGGCACCGATCAGCAGGGTGAGTACCGGCAACTTGGCGCCGCAGTTCATGAAGGGAACAGTCAGCAGGGTGGCCATTCGTTCCTTGGGCGAGCGTAGGGTACGAGTGGCCATAACACCGGGGACGGCGCAACCACCGGCGATACCGCCGGAGACAATAAAAGGCATAACCGAAGAGCCGTGCAGGCCAAAGAGGTGAAAAATGCGATCCATCATAAAGGCTACCCGAGCCAGGTAGCCGGAGTCTTCGAGTACGGCGATACCAAAAAACATGAACATGATGATCGGTACAAAGCCCATGACCCCGCCAACGCCGTCCACGACACCGGAGATAAGCATCGATTTGAACGGGCCGTCCGGGAGAAGACCGTCGATGATACTGTTGATAAAGGAAAAAATTCCAGCGAGCCAGTCAACTATGACCGTACTGTAACTGAAGGTAAAGGTGTAGAGCACAAACAGGATCCCGGCCATGATCAGGGGGCCCAAAAATCGATGGGTGACCACCTTGTCGATTTTATCCGAGGTGTACAGCCGGTCGGCCAGGAATTTGCGCGAAACCACACCCTTGTGGATGATCGATTTAATGAAGCCATAGCGATGATCAGCAATCACCGCCTCGGGGTACACACCCAGAGTATCCTGGAGATGGTTGGCGACCTCCTCGCAACGGGCCAAGAGACGTTCAGCAACTTCCGGGTAGGATACCTGGGCTTTTTGCACGATTTGTTCGTCATGCTCCAGCAGCTTCACCCCAAGCCATCTGTTGGGGTAGGTCGCAATCAGATCGGTGCAGAGGGCGATGTCCTCGAGCATGTTGGAGAGGGTCTCGTCAATGTCGGAGCCGTAGCGGAGGAAGGCGGGATGCGGTGGGGTTTCCATGGCCGCAGTGGCAAGAACCGCATCGAGGAGCTCTTCAACTCCTTTTCCGTTTCGGGCGACGATCGGGATGACAGACACGCCCAGACGTTGTCCCAACTCATTGGCATTAATGAGAATACCTCTTTTTTCGGCCGCATCCACCATGTTGAGAGCGATGACCATCGGCACACCCAGCTCGAGGAATTGACAGCTGAGGTAGAGGTGCCGCTCCAGGTTGGCTGCATCGACCACGTCCACCACCACATCAGGTTTTTCGTTGATGATGAAATCGCGGGCAACCAGTTCCTCCACCGAGTAGGCGGTCAGGGAATAGGTTCCAGGGAGATCAACTACTCGTAAGCCCTTACTGTTATGGAGACAACACCCCTCTTTCTGTTCAACCGTGACTCCCGGATAGTTCCCCACATGCTGGCGTGCACCGGTAAGATGGTTAAAAAGGGTGGTCTTTCCGGCGTTGGGATTGCCTGCCAGGGCGACGGTCAAAGCTGTTTTCATGGATTTCGCGCGTAGGGTTGCAGGGGGAAAAGGTTAAAGGTGTTCGTTCACGCATGCCTCGGTTGCCGCAAAAAGGGAGACCTGAAAACGGAATACGAACCATCCGTAGGGGGTATATCAGGGCTTATGCATTGGAAAGGGGGTATGCTGGGGACGGGATTGGTTTTGTCCCGAGCAGCCGGAACATCCGCAGCCGCAGCCCAGATTATCACCGGATTTGAACGCTTTCCACAGGCGTCGACCAAGGAAGAAAATTGCAATCGCCACTGCCACGGCAACAAGCAGATGCTGCATAATCGTCTCCTTCCGGAAATGAAATAAAATCCGGATTAGCAGATATGTAGTGGACAATGACTGAGAAGAAGAGGGGTCAGACCGGTGCAACCATGATATTGGCGGCAGTGGGTGCATCAAGGCTGATGGTACCACCGTTGACTTTGATCATGCATTGCTGCCCGTTCCCTTTACAGAGCAGTTCGAGTTCACAGCCGGGCAGGAGGCCTAGGTTGGCCATCCTGGCACAGGTTCGTCTGTCTCCGTTGATAGCGCAGACACGAAAACGGCTGTTGCAACAGGTCTGGGAAAGTGGGGTGGCCGACTGCCCAGCCCGATGGGCACATTTTTTCCGGCGACGACATCGGGAGAGAAAATCGGTTAGGAAAAAGCAGGAAGCTGCAGGTTGATCTTTGGCCATGAACACGACAAACGCCTGGTGAAATTGGGTCAAGCACACCCGAAGTTTGTCGCTCTTGTACAGCCTTGAGAACAACGCTTCGTGTTTCGAACATTTCCTCCAAAGCGACGGGGTAGCCCGTTGAGGCAATGTTTGCGTGCATTCGATGTGTGGCGGACAAAAATCTCGTCTCCGCCAACTCCCCTCGGCAAAACAGTCATTGTTAGTTATCCCAAACAATGATCACTGTCAATAGCTTTGCCAAGGGGCGAGGTTGGGATGTCGTTTTTTTTCAGGGCGGGCTTGTGGCGGATCGAAGTACGCAAGAGCGGTAGAATGGCCGCTTTGCCCAAAGACGGTAAACGGATTATGTGCCTTTGCTGATGCTTGGTGCACTGCTTGGGTGATGTTGCTCAATCCATCATGCGTGATCAACCTTGATGACGTCGTAAAAACTTCGATCTCCTGCGTCGCAGCGTTTTTCCGGGCACTCGACATACCTGATGTATGTCTTTGCGCCGAAAAAAGCGCTACTCCTTGTATATCTGTGTTTTTACTAAGCCATCTCTCAGAGTGTGATGGACTTTTTACGAGTCCATCAACCTTGATCCGTTGCGCTTTCCGTGGGAACGTCCACCTCAATGAAATCCGCTTCGTTGTTGCGCAAGGTGAGTGTACCGTCCATGACCCGTAGGGCAACCGGGTCGTTGAGCGGGGCTCGCTGCTTGACCGTGATTTCGGTGCCGGGAACCAGGCCCATTTCGCGAATGCGGCGCCCGAGTTCCCCCCCGACTTTGACCGCGACAATGGTCCCGGTTTGATTGATGGCCATTTTGCGAAGATTGATCATGGTCATTTCAAGCACCCTGCTCATTGATTTTGGCCCAACTGTCGCGCAAGGTGACGATCCGGTTGAACACCGGTTTTTCAGCCGTGCTGTCCTTGGCATCGAGGCAGAAATAGCCTTGGCGTTCAAACTGGAATCGATCCTGAGATTCCGCTTGAACCAGACCCGGTTCGAGCATGCAATTATTAAGAATGGTGAGCGATTCCGGGTTGAGAAACTCTATAAAATGTTTCTCTTTATCCGCATCCGGATATTCCACGGTAAAGAGCCGGTCATAGAGATGCACCTCGGCTTGCAGGGCGTGCGGGGCGGAAACCCAGTGAATCGTTCCTTTGACCTTGCGGCCGTCAGGGGAGGAACCGCCCCGGGTGGCGGGATCGTAGGTGCAGTGTAGCTCAATGATATTGCCGGCAGCATCCTTGATGACTTCCTGACAGGTGATTAGGTAGGCGTAGCGAAGGCGCACTTCGCGCCCGACGCTTAATCGGAAAAACTTTTTCGGTGCGTTTTCCATGAAATCGGAACGTTCAATGTACAGCTCGCGGCTGAAAGGAACGACCCGTTCGCCCATGTCCGGGTTCTGCGGATGGTTTTGTGCTGTGAGCTCTTCACTCTGGCCCTCGGGGTAGTTGGTGATGACCAACTTTAACGGATCCAGCACGCCGAAGACCCGAGTGGCATTAAGGTTGAGATCGTCGCGCACGACATTTTCCAGCACCCCCATGTCGATCCAGGATTCGCGTTTACCGATGCCGATGGTGGCGCAAAAATTGCGGATCGAGGCCGGGGTGTAGCCGCGACGACGGAGTCCGGAGATGGTTAGCATGCGTGGGTCATCCCAACCGGAAACGCGTCCTTCGGTGACCAGTTGCAGGAGTTTGCGTTTACTGGTGACGGTGTAGTTGATGTTGAGTCGGGCGAACTCGATCTGCCGGGGGTGATTCGGGGTTTGCAGTGTATCCAGAACCCAGTCGTACAGTGCCCGGTTGTTTTCAAACTCCAGGGTGCAGAGCGAGTGGGTGACTCCTTCCTGCATATCGGAGAGACAGTGGGTGAAATCGTACATCGGGTAAATGCACCATTTTTCACCGGTTCGGTGGTGGTTGGCCTTGAGAATGCGGTAGATGACCGGGTCACGCATGACGATGTTGGGTGAGGCCATGTCGATCTTGGCCCGGAGTACGCAGGTCCCCTCGTCAAACTCGCCGGCGCGCATCCGGGCGAAAAGATCAAGGTTCTCTTCCACGCTTCGGTTGCGGTACGGGCTCTCTTTCCCCGGTTCGGTGAGGGTGCCGCGGTACTGGCGCGTCTCCTCGCCGCTCAGGTGGCAGACATAGGCCTTACCGATCTTGATCAGGGCAACGGCAAAATCGTGGATCTGATCAAAATAGTCCGAGGCGTAATAGAGGTGTTCACCCCAGTCAAAGCCGAGCCAGTGTACGTCTCGCTTGATTGATTCCACGTATTCGGTCGATTCCTTACCCGGGTTGGTGTCATCGAAGCGCAGATGGCACCGAGCGTTATTTTCAACCGCTACCCCGAAATTGAGGCAGATCGATTTGGCGTGGCCGATATGGAGGAAACCGTTGGGCTCGGGTGGAAAGCGGGTAACAATGGTGTTGTGCTTACCGGTGGCCAGGTCATCGGCGATAATCTGACGGATAAAATCAAGCGGTTTGCTGGGGGTCTCTTTTTCAGTAGTCATTGATGGTATCCCCTAAAGAACACATAAGAAAGATTAATGGCGTCGTAAAAACTTCGATCTCCTGCGTCGCGGCGTTTTTCCGGGCACTCGACATACCTGATGTATGCCTTCGCACCGAAAAAAGCACTGCTCCTTGTATATCTGTTTTTTCCTAGCCATCTTTTAGAGTGTGACGGACTGTTTACGAATCCATCAAGAACGTTGTTCTCGTACAGTAAACATCGAGAACAACGTTTCGGACTTCGGAATAGGCTGGTTTTGTTACGCGTGCTTTTTCGTTTTATTTCTTGTCACTAAGCCGGAAAAATCAGGCAGCGGTGAACAGGTGATCGATGTTGCGCAAACGGGCTACGACGCGGTCCTTGCCCAGGGTCATGACAATCTCAAACATAGACGGACCGGCCAGTTGTCCGGTAAGGACAGTCCGCATGGCATTGATGAGGATGCCCGGTTTAATTTGCAGCTCCTCGGCAAAATCACGGCAAGTTTGCTCGGTGGTTTCGGCGCTAAATTCACCAAGGGCCGCATAGCGCTCGGCCAGTTGCGGCAACCAGGTGGTCAGATCCGGATGTTTGAGTACGTTTTTGGCAAGTGGCTTGGGGTCGATCTCGTACTGCTCGTCAAAGTACGCCCGGCCTGCGGTGGTAAAATCTTTCAGGGTATGGAATCGGTCACGGATTAGCCCCAGTGTATCGATATACCATTGTTTTTTGGTTGTAGCGTATTCCGTGCTCCACAGCCCTTGGGCTTCGAGTTCCTTTTGTACCATCTCGCCAAGTTTATTCAGGTCCATGGTGCGCAGGTAATGCTCGTTCATGGCGATCAATTTGGGGTCGGTGAAAAATTTTTCATCACCGGGCTTGAAATTGAACACCGAGTTGACCCGGCTCATCCGCGAAAGGCTAAAGGTTTGGACGAGTTCCTCGCGGGTGAAAAATTCCTGATCAGTGCCTGGGTTCCACCCCAGCAGGCAGAGAAAGTTGCACAGCGCCCAGGGAATAAAACCGTGGTCGCGATAGAACTGGACCGCGACAATCTCACCGTGGCTGCGCTTGGAGATTTTGCGTTTTTTCAAATCCAGGGTAAGCGGCATGTGAGCAAAGACCGGGAGTTTGGCGCCCAGTGCCTCATACAGCAGCACCTGCCGGGTGGTGTTGGTCATATGATCCTGACCGCGGATGATGTGGCTAATGCGATCGCGGATGTCGTCCACCACATTGCAGAGCAGGTAAAGCGGCTTGCCGTTGGAACGGACGATGACGAAATCTTCAATATCGCTATAGGCCCGCTCGATGCGGCCGAGAACCTCATCATCATAGAAAAGCGTTCCCTGGCGCTCAGGTACTTTGAAGCGGATCACGGAGAGAAGCCCTTGACTTTCTTTTTCCAGGACCTGTTCCGGTGTCAAATGGCGACAAGTACCGTCGTAGCCGACATCTGATTTTTTTTCAGCCAGGGCGGTTTCCCGTTTCTGCTCGAGTTCTTCTTTGCTGCAGAAGCATTTGTATGCCTGACCGGATTCGAGCAGGCGGTTGGCGGCTGCCACATGATCATGGGCAAACTCGGTCTGGAAGTAGGGGCCTTCATCCCAGTCGATACCGAGCCACTGTAACCCCTCGATGATACCGTCAATCGATGCCTGCGTGGAACGCTCTTCGTCGGTATCCTCGATGCGTAAAATCAGTTTGCCGCCGTGTTGCTTGGCAAACAACCAGTTGAATAAGGCTGTCCTTGCCCCTCCGATGTGCAGATATCCGGTGGGGCTGGGCGGAAAACGAAGGCGTACCTCTTCCATGAACACTCCTTTTTGGGGCTCGTAATGTGTTGATGGCGTCGCAAAAACTTCGATCTCCTGCGTCGCAGTATTTTTCCCGACACTCGACATACCTTATTATGCCATCTCGCCGTGAAAAACACAGCTCCTCGTATATCTGTGTTTTTACCTAGCCATCTTTTTTAGTGTGATGGACTCTTTACGCGTCCATCATGTGTTGCTAGACGATTATCGTTTGTGCAGAAAGCCTGAAAACGTTGTCCCAGGCTCGGCAACAGATTGTTATTTGTAAGGCGCGCCCTTATTTCTTTACGTTGAGCAAGACCATCGCGATTCGTCATTGAAACCTGAAATATATAGCGCCTAACAGGACTCTCTTCAAGGCCCATCTGCTCAGATGGCGCCAATTGTCGGAACCGTTAGGGCTTACAGGCGTAAAGCTTGGCGACTTTAATATTGAGCCAGGCAGGGAATGCCGGTATATTCAGCGAATTTACGGCAGGAGCTGGCTTTTTTGCAGGTATTGCTGGATTTGTCTCCCCTGTGCGTTACAGATAAAGGTTTAAATTGTACACGAGTTTCCCTTTCTACCCTTCCGTGTGGGAAGACGGCGTCCGTGTGAGGAATATTATGACCGAAAAAAGTTCGAGTTGTTGTGAATGCCCCGATGGACAAGTTCGCGATGCCTCTGGGCGTTGCGTTATGCCCGCCGTAACCTTTGCCTCCTTAGTTCTCTCTTTGAACACCTCGGCTCTCTATCACATGGGAGAGTTGCCCCACCCGGAAACCGGCCAGCGGATTGTGGACCGGGAACTTGCTAAGCATACCATCGACACGCTGACACTGCTTGCCGGGAAAACAAAAGGAAATTTGGATCCCGATGAACATGAGTTGCTGACCCGCGTTCTTTATGAACTAAAAATGCGGTTTGTCAAACTCGTCTAAGAGGATCGGCTGCATCGTATGCTGCAAAATACAGTAACTGTTAAGGCTCCTGCTAAAATTAACCTTTCATTAAAGGTGCTCGGCCGGCGCGACGATGGCTATCATTTGTTGGCAACGCACATGCAGAAGGTGGGTTTGTACGACATCCTTGCGCTCAGTCCTGAAGACCAAGGAATCCACCTGCGCTGTCTCGGAGGAGATCTTCCTGAGGACCGAAGCAATTTGGTCTATCGGGCCGCAGAGCTGTTTCTTGATTGGGCCGCTCAAAATGGGGTCGGCCGAAACACTGGGGTGGCACTAACCCTGGAAAAAAATATTCCGATTGCTGCTGGGCTCGGTGGTGGCAGTAGTGATGCAGCAGCCACCCTTCTGGGCCTTGATCAAATGCTCGCTACGGATTGTTCACCGGTCGCACTTGCGGCGATGGGGTTGCAGCTAGGAGCCGATGTACCTTTTTTTCTTGATCCCGCTCCTGCTGCGCTGGCAACGGGGATTGGTGAAATTCTCCAGGAGGTAAAGCCGCTTACACCTTATCAGGTGCTGTTGGTTAATCCTGGTTTCTCCGTTTCAACCCGTTGGGTGTATCAGACTTTTGCATTGACAGAAATAGCTGATTCGGATAAAATACACAATTCACAGGAAACCGTTAGCGCTCTGGGCGGTGACAGTTTCCCTCTGTTGCTTGCCAATGATTTAGAACAAGTCACGCTGAAGAAATTTCCGGAACTGGGTCATATAAAGGCCGAGATGCTGGCGCGGGGAGCAGAGGGGGCGCTTATGTCAGGATCAGGGCCTACTGTTTTCGGCATTTTTCAGGATCGACAAAAGGCTAAGCTGGCTGCCGGTGCTTTTAAACAACAGTATCGGCAAACGTATTTGGTTGATTCCCTGCAATAGAGTTAAGTACCACTGTCCGCTCAGTTTATCAGGAACGGGCTGGGGCGTCGTCAAGCGGTAAGACACAAGGTTTTGATCCTTGCATTCGGGGGTTCGAATCCTCCCGCCCCAGCCAATTTAAAGAAATAGTCCGTCATGTCTAAAAATTTGAAGATATTCACCGGCAATGCCAACCCGGCCATTGCGCGGGAGATTTGTGATTACCTTGGAGTGCCTCTAGCGGCAGCCGAGGTAAAACAGTTTTCTGATGGTGAGTCGTCAGTTGAAATCGGTGAGAACGTTCGCGGTGCTGATGTTTTTGTCGTTCAGCCCACTTGCTCTCCGGTCAATGATCATCTGATGGAACTGTTGATCATGGTGGACGCTTTACGCAGAGCTTCAGCTCGCCGTATAACAGCGGTGTTGCCCTACTATGGCTATGCACGCCAGGATCGGAAGGTGCGGCCTCGTGTGCCCATTACCGCCAAGGCGGTCGCAGAGATGCTGATGGTCGTCGGTACTCGCAGGGTACTCTGTATGGACCTGCACGCCGGTCAAATTCAGGGATTTTTCAATATTCCGGTCGACCATCTTTATGCTGCTCCCATCATACTCAAGCACATTCGGGAGAAGTTTGAAGATGTGGTTATGGTCTCCCCGGATGCTGGTGGTGTTGAGCGGACCCGTGCTTTTGCAAAACGGTTGAACGCTGGATTGGCGATTATCGATAAACGTCGTGAACGCGCCAATGAGTGTGAGGCTATGCAAGTGATTGGTGATGTGGCCGGCAAGACCGCAATTTTGCTCGATGACATTGTTGACACAGCCGGAACGTTGTGTAGTGGTGCCGAGATGTTGATGGCAGTCGGCGCCAAAGAGGTTCATGCTTGTTGCTCCCACGGGGTGCTTTCCGGACCTGCCATTGAGCGGATCAATAATTCCTGCTTAAAGTCGCTTGTGGTCACGAACTCTATTCCTCTCAAGTCCGATGCAGCCCAATGTGAGAAAATCACGGCGCTCTCGGTTGGAGCTTTGCTGGGAGAGGCAATTAACAGAATCCATAATGAGGATTCTGTGAGCTATTTGTTTGTTTGATTTTTAACTGAATATTATCGAATTGTTATAGGACCCGGGGATAGGGGAGGATAAGTATGATACAGGTAAACTTAGATTCAGCAGTGCGCTCGGTATTTGGTAAAGGGCCGATGCGGCAGTTGCGTATTAAAAATATGACGCCGGCAAATCTCTACAGTGGCGGTGCTGCACCTGTACCTCTTCAATTTGAAACAGCAAAATTGTTTAAAGGCTTGCTGTTTATCCATGGTCGCAATGCCATTGTGACGCTGAAGGTTGAAGGTGACAGTAAACCCGAGCGCCATGTGCTTGTTCAAGAAATCCAGAAAGATCCGGTCACTGGTGGCCTGCTTCATGTTGATTTTCTCGAGGTCGCCTTGGATAAGCCGCTCAAGTTCACCGTGCCGGTAGAATACACCGGAACCGCAAAAGGCGTTGACCTTGGTGGTGAGTTAGAGGTGTACAAAGAAAGCATTACCCTACGCGGTTGCCCGCTTGATATTCCAGATGTGATTCAGGCTGACATTACTCCGCTTGAGCAGGGTGGTGCTGGTTTAACCTATGGTGACCTGGCCGTTCCGGCAAACGTTGAAATGCTGGAGAAAGCAAAGACGGTTTGCGTCACGGTTCACTGATGTAACCGCCATTTGGCGACTTTTTACTCTTTGATTTCCTCACACGAGCCGGGAATGCTCTTTCCCGGCTCGTTTTTTCCTTGTTTTTTCTTCTCATGGCAGATACCCGATTCCTTTTCGTCGGCTTGGGCAATCCTGGTCGGGAATACGATCTGACCCGTCACAATATTGGCTTTTATTTCCTCGATTATTTAGCCGAGAGGTCGAATTGTCGCGTTGAGTCGCGCAAGATGGACGGTCTTTACGGTCAAGGGCAAGCTTACGGAAGCCAGATTTTGCTCCTGAAGCCGCAAACCTACATGAATCGATCTGGGCAAAGTGTCCGCGCATTTATTGATTATTTTAAAATTTCTTTGACTCGGGTTTTAGTCCTCCACGATGATATTGATCTTGGTGCAGGGCGCATAAAAGTCGTGGGTAAAGG
>JAQUEZ010000094.1 GCA_028684915.1 Desulfobulbus sp. | reverse complement strand
TCTGAGAAGGGACCAGGACCACTTGCGGGAGTATACCTCTTGCACACCGATTGTCAGCAGATCGCCTTTGCTGGGCATCTTTTTTTCTTCTGGCGGCCTTTTTAACGGTTTTTTGGTTTGTCTATTAGGGGTCGATTCAGAATTCGGAAAAAATCGTACGTTTACGAAAAATAAATGTAAGCATTACAGGCTGTTCCTGATTTAGCGCTCAGCACACTATGGGTTTCAAAAGGTCGAACATATAACAGGTTGTTTTTTCAAAATTAATATTTCCTTACCGTGCTTAAATCTCCTTTTTCTGCGGCGACCCCTTTTTGGGAAATGATCGCTAGGGTTTTCATCGTCAGCCCTCTTGATAACCATATATACGGCTATATGGTTATATTGTGAATCTTGTTAAACATCCTTTTTTGTTTATTACCGTTTTTTCAGGATATTGCAAAGGAAACTCGCGTGGATATAAACATAGGTGGCTATATGGTTATAACCCAGCCCAAGGGGTAAGCCTCAGGCTGGGTCTTGTGATGTCAATATTCGCTCGGCAACAAAATCGTGTTGTTGGTGAAATAGAAGGCAATTTCATCAAGTGGAAAATCCGTGAAGGGGATCTTCTTAGAAAGAAGCTTCCGGCTGTTCCCATCTTCGCAAACCAAGACGGCTGTATTGTCCTTATTCACGGTTAAGCGCCACAATTGGAACTCTTCGCCGAAAAGCTTCTTCTCGGCCTTTTGAGCAAAGGCGATTTCATCCAAGAGCCAATAGGCCCCGCCTGTTTCGGCGACATACTTTGCGCCATCTGTAAAAAGAACGGAACGCACCAATCCGTGACGATACCAATATTCTGAGCCGGTAAATTGCCTCAGGTCGGCTTTGTTGAGTGTCTTCGTTTCGGTCATCTTCTGGTTCCTTTCGGGTTTGAGGTTCAGCGTTGCGCTGTACCTCTGCCCGTCGGCGAGACCAGGGAAGCAAAGGGCAAGGGCAGGGGCGGGGAGGGGGATCACCCATGCTGCAACTTGCCGCAGGCAAGGAAGCGTGGGGACACCCCGCCTCTGGGCTTTAGCCTTTACCCTTGACCGCGCTAGGGACGGCGTCCCTTAGTTCTTCCTTTCTTGCGATAAGGGGCGTACCGGATGGCCGAGACCCCTTGGGGCTCGGTAAGCTCCCTTTGGGAGCGCATAGCACCTGACCCGCCAACTTGGCGGGGGTCGCGCCGCCTCGCTTGCCCCAGCTAGAACACAGAAAAACAAAGGTATTTTCTGTAAAAGAGAGCATAAAGCTGCTATCTTGCCGCCAAAAAATATATGCGCCTTCGCTACCCTTGCGTACCATGGTTCGCAGTGATATAATTAAGGAGAAACAGAAGTGGCACGACTGGCAAAACCCAAACGGGTCATCGTCTATGCGGATCAGGAGGGCAACGAGCCTTTTACCGATTGGCTCTATGGGCTGAAAGATAGCATGGGACGCAAACGCGTCTTGATCCGGATTGCCCGCCTTGAGCAAGGGAACTATGGCGACTGTGAGCCAGTAGGGGAGGGGATCAGCGAATTACGCATGTTCTTTGGTTCAGGCTATCGGGTTTATTTCGGGGAAGACGCGGATAACATCGTTGTCTTGCTCTGCGGCGGCGACAAGGGAAGCCAGAAGAAAGACATCAAACAGGCAAAAGCCTATTGGCGGGAGTATCTGACCCATGAAGAACTATAGATCATTCAGCGACGTTGAAGAGTCCTACTTCCGCGACCATCCGGAAGAAATGGATGAATATATCACCCTCATGTTTGAGGAGTACGCCAAGGACGGCGACACGGGGGCCTTGCTCTCATCGCTGCGCGTCTTGAGCCGCGTCAAGGGCGTGACCAAGATCGCCGAAGAAACCGGCCTGAGCCGCAAGGGAATACAGAAAGCCCTCTCCGAAGACGGCAACCCAGAGTTTGCCAGCGTCAACGCCATCATCCACGCCATGGGCTATCGCCTTTCGCCGCAAAAGCTAGAGGCGTGAACATCCAGCAATCCTAGTTCCTGCTGGGCTTACGTCCCCACATCAACAAATATAGCCATATAGCCGGATATATGGCTATGCCAATAGCCCCGCCTCTTGCTTTTCCCTCCCTCGCAACCCGCCAAAAAACCGAAACAATATAAGGTTTTGCCTGTTCAAAAACAGCCAGAGTGGTATTCTAACCTGAGATAATCACTTGTTTTTGTGATAATCCGTCTCAAAAACAGCGGCGACGGGTAAGAACGCTGGCCTGAAGACATTGAGACTAAAAGGAAAGACAAAGGACGAATAACCATCATGGCGCGAACGAAAAACGAAAAAGAAGTCAAAGAAGAGCCTTTGGAAAAACAACTCTGGAAAGCCGCCGACAAGCTGCGCAAAAATATCGACGCTGCCGAGTACAAGCACGTCGTGCTTGGCTTAATTTTCCTCAAATACATCTCGGATTCCTTTGAAGAGCTGTTCAATAAACTGCAAAAAGGGGAAGGCGTGTATGACGGTGCCGATCCCGAAGACAAAGATGAATACAAGGCCGAAAACGTCTTCTTCGTCCCACCGGAAGCCCGCTGGTCTTTCCTACTCGGTAAGGCCAAACAACCGGACATCGGCAAGATTGTTGATGCGGCCATGGATGCTATCGAAAAGGAAAACCCTTCGCTCAAAGGCGTATTGCCCAAAGTGTTTGCGCGACAAAACCTTGATCCTGCCAGTTTGGGCGGCCTTATTGATTTGGTGGGCAATATCGCGCTCGGTGATGCCAAAGCGCGAAGCGCCGATGTGCTTGGTCATGTGTTCGAGTATTTCTTAGGTGAATTCGCCCTTGCCGAAGGTAAGCAGGGCGGCCAGTTCTATACACCCCGTTCCATTGTCGAGTTGCTGGTTGCCATGCTGGAGCCATACAAAGGCCGCGTGTTCGATCCCTGTTGCGGTTCCGGCGGTATGTTCGTGCAATCGGAAAAATTTGTCGAAGAGCACCAAGGCCGCATCAATGACATTTCAATCTATGGACAGGAAAGCAACCAAACCACTTGGCGACTAGCCAAGATGAACCTGGCCATTCGCGGCATTGATAGCTCGCAAGTCAAATGGAACAATGAAGGTTCATTCCTCAACGATGCCCACAAAGACCTGAAAGCAGACTACATCATCGCCAATCCGCCTTTCAATGTAAGCGACTGGAGCGGAGAGCTTCTACGGAGTGATGGTCGCTGGCAATACGGCACCCCTCCGGCAAGCAACGCAAACTTTGCTTGGCTGCAACATTTTATCTATCACCTTTCACCCAGCGGCCTGGCTGGCGTGGTTCTAGCCAAAGGTGCGCTGACCAGCAAATCTAGCGGCGAAGGCGACATCCGCAAAAACCTGATTGAGCAAGGTAATCTAATCGATTGCATCGTCAACCTGCCAACCAAGCTCTTCCTCAATACCCAAATTCCGGCAGGTCTGTGGTTTATGAACCGCGCTCGCACTAACGGACACCCACGCAAAAACGAGATTCTCTTTATCGATGCCCGCAATCTCGGCCACCTCATCAATCGCCGAACCCGTGAATTTGCGCACAAAGATATTCAAAAGATTACCAGCATCTATCATGCGTGGCGCACCGGTGAAGGCGACTATGAGGATGAAAAAGGCTTTTGCGCCTCGGTGCCGCTGTCGCGCATCGCGGAATTGGACTATGTGCTTACGCCAGGACGTTACGTCGGCTTACCGGATGAAGAAGACGACTTTAATTTTGCCGAACGTTTCAACGCACTGAAGGCCGAGCTTGAGGCACAGTTGCTTGAAGAAGCGATGCTCAATAAGGCAATTGCCGAGAATTTTGCGAGGATCAAAGTATGAGTGGGTGGCAAAAAACTACTCTAAAAAAAGTTGCGTGGAAAATTGGTAGCGGCGCGACTCCACGCGGGGGAGGCAATTCTTACAAAGAAGCTGGAGTCTCTCTGATCCGAAGCCAGAATGTGTTAGATTTTCGTTTTTCAACAGACGGTTTGGCTTATATCGATGATGAACAAGCTGAGGCGCTAAACAATGTAATTATTGAGAAGAACGATATTCTTCTAAACATAACAGGTGATAGCGTAGCTCGTTGCTGCATTGTTCCAGATTCAATTTTGCCTGCACGAGTAAACCAACACGTTGCTATTATAAGATTATCACAAAAAAAGGCCTATTTTTCATTCATTTTCTACTGGCTCCAGTCAATAAAAGAAGAACTTTTAATACTTTCTGAAGTTGGTGCTACAAGAAAGGCTTTAACAAAGGTGATGATTGAAGGATTAGAAATTGCACTTCCTCATCTTCAAGAACAAAAATCTATTGCCGCTGTTCTAAGCAGCATAGATGATAAAATCGATCTTATGCACCGTCAAAACAAAACCCTCGAATCAATGGCTGAAACGCTCTTCCGTCAGTGGTTCGTGGAAGAAGCGCAAGAAGATTGGGAAGAATATAAATTTTCAGATTTTACAAACCACATAAAAAGAAATGTTGTTCCAGCAAAAAATCCCGATGCAAGGTTTTGTCATTATAGCTTACCTTCATTTGATGAAGGCATGAAACCAGCAATAGAAACAGGAGACCAAATACTCAGTAATAAATATGAGGTTATTCCTTGGACAATTCTGGTTTCAAAATTGAACCCAAGGTTTCCAAGAATATGGCCGATTGGTAGTTTGACCAGTACTAACAATATTTGTTCAACTGAATTTCAGGTTTTTATACCAAAACAAAAAAACTTATATGGCTATGTGTATTTTTTGTTGCGATCTACTGATGCCAAAGAAGAGCTGAGCATGGCTGCATCTGGAACCAGCGGCAGTCACCAAAGGGTAAGACCAGAAGATATTTTGAACATTAGAACCAACCTCCCTTCAACTACACTGGCGGAGCAATATTCCGAACTGGTCATGCCCTCTATTAGAAAAACGATGGCAAATCTCGCACAAATTCATTCTCTCGAAAAACTCCGCGACACCCTTTTGCCTAAACTGATGAACGGTGAAGTAAGGGTGGCTTGTTAATGGAAAGGCTGCGAGAAACCATAGCTCAACACAGCCGCTGGCAGGAGCTTGGGCTGTATATAGATCGAATGGAAGGTCATCTTGAATCTGACTTTAGCCTTTCGATTGAGAACGCCAAAGCCTTGTTAGAAACAATTGGAAAAGAAATTTGTAATGCAAAAAGCGTCGAGCTTCCCGCTGCACCTAGCATCAACGCTGTTCTAAAAAAAGCATTCACCGTTCTTGGTTATTCAAACGAAAACTTGGTGAAGAGGATTTCCGGCTCTTTGGCAAGCATTGGTCAAGAACTTGGTAATCTCCGAAATGAAATCTCGCCAACTTCTCATGGCAAATCGTTGGCTGAGCTTCGCAAACGCAATGACAATGTTGACTTGCTAACACGGGAGTTTTTGATTGATAGCACCCTAACGGTTGCTATTTTTTTAATTCGAGCTTTTGAGGAACGAAAGAGCGTTGAGATTGTTTCTTCCGAAGAAACGGCTGAAGAAGAGTTCCTCCCCTACGATGAACTAGAAGATTTCAATGACTTCTGGGATGAAACATACGGTGAATTCCAGATGGCCGACTATTCCTACACCGCAAGTGAGATTCTATTTAATGTTGATTACCAAGCTTATGAAACTGAATACAAGGCCTTCAGTGAGCTTGGTCAAGAAGAGGTAGTTGAGGGAGAAGGATCATGAGCCGCTTGACCGAGTCCGCCATTGAAGAATTCGCCATAAAACTGTTTGAGCGCCTAGGCTACAGCTACATCCACGCACCAGACATAGCCCCCGACGGTGACAATCCGGAACGGAGCCATTACAGCGACGTGTTGTTGAATGGACGGATAGAGCAAGCCATTCGTCGCATCAATCCCAAATTACCGTCTGCTGTGCTGCAAGTTGCACTCAAAGAAGTTCAACGCATCAACTCGCCCGACCTGCTCACCAACAATGAAACCTTCCATCGTCTGCTCACCGAGGGGGTGAAAGTAAGCTATCAGAAAGACGGAAACGAGCGTGGCGAGCAGGTTTGGTTGATCGATTTTGCCAAGCCCGACAATAACGAGTTTGTTGTGGCCAACCAGTTCACGGTGATCGAAAACCACCAAAACAAACGTCCCGATCTGGTTCTGTTCATCAACGGTATCCCCTTGGTCGTCATCGAGGTAAAGAACGCCGCCGATGAAAACGCCACACTCAAGGCGGCTTGGCGGCAAATTGAAACCTACAAGCAGACCATTCCCAGCCTGTTTGCAACCAATGCCTTCTCGGTAATCTCTGACGGTCTGGAGGCCAAGGCCGGATCGCTTTCAGCGGGCTTCTCCCGCTTTATGACCTGGAAAAGTGCCGACGGCAAAACAGAAGCTTCGGCCCTGGTCAGCCAACTGGAAACCCTCATCAACGGCATGTTGAACAAGTCTACGTTGTTGGACTTGGTGCGGCATTTCATCGTTTTCGAGAAAAGTAAAAAGGAAGACCCTAAAACCGGCGTCATCAGTATTAGCACGGTCAAAAAGCTGGCGGCCTATCATCAATATTACGCAGTGAATGCGGCGGTCTCCTCAACCCTGCGGGCTGCGGATATGGGGGAGGGAAAAGAGGGGGGGCTCTGGACAACTCAACAGCCAAGAGGCGACAGGAAGGCGGGGGTCGTCTGGCATACGCAAGGCAGCGGCAAGTCCCTTTCCATGGTGTTCTATACCGGCAAGATCGTCCTGGCCATGGACAACCCCACAGTGCTTGTCATCACTGACCGCAACGACCTGGACGATCAATTATTCGATACCTTCGCCGCCTCCAAGCAGCTTTTACGACAGGAGCCCATCCAGGCGGAGAACCGCGACACATTGAAGGAGTTGCTCAAGGTTGCCTCCGGCGGCGTGGTCTTCTCCACGATCCAGAAATTCCAACCCGACAAAGGCAACGTGTATGAGCAGCTTTCCGACCGGCGCAATATTGTGGTCATCGCTGATGAAGCGCACCGTACCCAATATGGGTTTGAAGCCAAAACCATTGACGAAAAAAATGATAAAGGCGAGGTGATCGGCAAGAAAGTGGTTTATGGCTTTGCCAAATACCTGCGCGATGCCCTGCCGAAAGCGACCTATCTTGGCTTTACCGGCACCCCGATTGAAAAAACCGACGTGAACACTCCGGCGGTGTTCGGCAATTATGTGGACATTTACGATATTGCCCAAGCCGTTGAAGACGGCGCGACGGTAAGAATTTACTATGAAAGTCGCCTGGCAAAAGTCGGGTTAAGCGACGAAGGCAAAAAGCTGATTGCCGATCTGGACGAAGAACTGGATCAGGACGAACTCACCGAAACCCAAAAAGCCAAGGCCAAATGGACGCAAATGGAAGCGTTGATAGGCAGCAAACAGCGCATCCAAAATATCGCGAAGGATATTGTCAGCCACTTTGAAGCGAGGCAAGAGGTCTTTGCTGGTAAAGGGATGATCGTCAGCATGTCGCGGCGCATTGCCGCCGAACTGTATGAAGAGATTATCAAGCTGAAGCCGGAATGGCATGACGACGATCTAACCAAGGGCACCATCAAGGTAGTAATGACCGCCTCTTCAAGTGATGGCCCGATGCTGGTCAAACACCACACCACCAAAGAGCAACGGCGAACGCTCGCGGATCGCATGAAGGATGACGATGATCCGCTCAAACTGGTCATCGTGCGCGATATGTGGCTCACCGGCTTTGACGCACCGAGTATGCACACCCTTTATATCGACAAACCGATGAAGGGCCACAACCTGATGCAAGCCATTGCGCGGGTCAATAGGGTTTACAAAGACAAGCCTGGTGGTCTTGTGGTCGATTATCTGGGTATTGCTGCCGACCTGAAGGAAGCGCTTTCCTTTTACTCCGATGCAGGCGGCAATGGTGATCCGACACTGCCGCAAGAGCAGGCGGTCTCCCTAATGCTGGAAAAGATCGAAGTTGTCTCCGCCATGTATCATGGCTTTGCCTATGAACACTATTTTGATGCGGACACCGCACAAAAGCTATCCATGATCCTTGGTGCGGAAGAGCATGTCTTGGGCCTGGAAGACGGTAAAAAACGGTATATTAACGAAGTGACCGCGCTTTCCCAAGCCTTCGCTATTGCCGTTCCCCATGAGCAGGCCCTGGATGCCAAGGACGAAATAGCCTTCTTCCAGGCTGTAAAAGCCCGCTTGGCCAAGTTTGACGGGACAGGTAGCGGCAGGACGAGCGAAGAAATCGAAACCACCATCCGCCAGGTGATCGACAAAGCCCTGGTATCGGAACAGGTGATCGATGTCTTTGACGCGGCGGGGATCAAGAAACCTGATATTTCGATCTTGTCCGATGAATTCTTAGCCGAATTAAAAGGCTACGAGCACAAGAACGTGGCCCTTGAAGTTCTGAAAAAGCTGCTCAATGACGAATTGAAAGCTCGCACCAAAAAGAACCTGGTACAAAGCAAGACGCTGATGGAGATGTTGGAAAACGCCATCAAGAAATATCACAACAAAATCCTTACCGCCGCCGAAGTGATGGAAGAGCTGATCCGGATCAGCAAAGAGATTGTCGCTTCTGATGATGAAGCCAAGGACATGGGATTAAGCGAATTTGAGTATGCCTTTTATACAGCCGTTGCCAACAATAACAGCGCCCGCGAGCTGATGCAGCATGACAAGCTACGAGAGTTGGCGGTGATCCTCACCCAAAGAGTGAGAGAGAACGCCTCGATTGATTGGACAATCAAGGAAAGCGTGCGGGCCAAACTCAAGGTCATCATCAAGCGGACGTTGCGACAATTTGGTTATCCGCCAGATATGCAGCTGCTGGCAACGGAAACGGTGCTCAAGCAAGCGGAAATGATAGCCAACGAATTGGCGGGATAGGGATCGAGTTATGGCATGAAAAACGACATAAACTCTATAAAGCAAGCCCTACAAAGACACCTCTCTTCGGGTCTTGTCGTTATTATAGGCTCTGGGTTGTCATGCGCTGAAGGCCTGCCAAGCATGCAGGACTTAGCGCAACACCTTTCCACTGTTGATCCATCTGATGCAGGAATTAATTTAACCGATAATTTTTGGTGTGACCTTGTTAAATCAATGAACAAAGATGGCATTGAATCAGCCCTTCATCAAAACACTATTGATGAGCCATTGGCTGATTTCATCAGGAAAGAAACGGCTCAGTACATCATTGACCCTGAAACAAAAATAATCCAACAAACATTGGCTGGGGCAAAACGACTTAAATTATCTCACCTATTTCCACACCTTCCTTCAAATGATCGGCTTCCGATCATAACAACAAATTATGATCGTTTAGTCGAATTAGCAGCTGAAATGTCTGGATATCAAGTGGACACAAAAGCCTTCGGCTTCTACCACGCTCCATTTTCAGAAACCAACAACCGGTTTGCCTTTTGCTCTAATATTGTTCCAACAAAACCGCGTGGATTTAGAAAAATAGAGACAAAGTGTATTTCTCTCTACAAACCACACGGAAGTCTTGACTGGACTCAAGTTGACGGAAAACCAATTAGAACAGCCTTTCGAGTTGAGCCTGACAGTGCGTTAATTATAACACCAGGGCAAAACAAGTACCGTGCTGGATACGATTCACCTTTTGACATGCAACGTGAGTTAGCAAACAAATGTATCAACAACGCCGCGAAGTTTTTAATCATTGGGTACGGGTTTAATGATAACCACCTTGAGGTGCACTTAAAAAATAAAATCATGTCTGGAACACCAACTGTTCTTATGGCTCACTCGCTCACTGATAATGCAAGAATTTATCAAGGATCAAACAACTCAATGATTTCTTTAGAACATGATCCTTGCTGTCCTTCGGGAACACTAATCCATATAAACGGTTCAACGGTCAGCTTGCCTAATCAAAGAATCTGGGACGTTGAAGAATTCGCAAAGGAGGTAATGGGGGGATGACTGATATGATTTTGCAACTCACTGATAACGATGTCATCGGCACCATAGCGGGTGTTGACACAAGTCGAGTGACCGTTTCTGTTTCAAATCCACACATTGTGTCAAGGCTTGGGATAGGTAATTTAGTGGCTATTAAAGGGGGAACTGAATCCGTCTATCTAATAGCTATGATTGAAAGAGTTGTGAGGGGGTTAATAGAATCAACCGAGGTTGTTGACCCAGATTCTGATCTAATACCGATGTCTGTATGCCCTGGGGACATAGTCCGTGTTGTTCTTATTGGTACATTCAGGACTATAGATGGAGAACGTAAAAATCAGTTCAAACGTGGTGCTGACGCTTTCCCACAAATCGACCAGAAATGTTGTCTGTTAGAGGGGGGTAATCTACAGCGCTTCATGGGGCTTCTTGGAGCCGACTTTGACGAAACAGAGAAGCTTCGACTTGGGACTTTTGTGGCGGATCACACGGCTGCTGCAATTGCTAGCGGCGACAAACTGTTTCAACGACATGCAGCCATCCTTGGGAGTACAGGTTCGGGAAAGAGCTGGGCTGTAGCCTTGCTACTTGAACGCGCAGCTAAATTAAAACATCCCAACATAATCGTGTTTGATATGCATGGTGAATATGGCCCCTTGTCTGACCCAGCCAAGGGTGGATATGCAACACGATTCAAAATTGCTGGATCAGGTGACCTCAACCGTACAGACCCTGAAACCGTATTCCTTCCATATTGGGCGCTTAACCGCGATGAACTTTTATCCATGTTGCTTGATCGCAGCGACCAAAACGCTCCTAACCAGGCTTCACGCTTCACACTGCACGTTAGGAATTTAAAAGGTGAAGTTGCTGAAACCTCCGGCACCCCAGAAGTCAAGGCGTGCTTCACTGTCGATTCCCCAATCCCTTTCCCCTTGGAAAAACTCATATCTCTTCTAAATACAGATGACACAGAGAAAGGCGTTGGCAAAGGCGGCGCTCCCGTAAAAGGCGAATGGGAAGGTAAGCTAACTCGATTTCTTTCGCGTCTTGATGCAAAAATCAGTGATCGCCGATACGGTTTCATGTTTCAGCCTCCGGCAATTTCTCTTGGTTATGGGTGGTTTCAAGAGTTCGCAAAAAACTTCTTTATGGCGGAAGGGGGATCTGGAATAAAAATTATCGATTTCTCAGAAGTCCCTTCTGATGTTCTTCCAATAGTAACGGGTGTTTTTGCCAGGCTCTTGTATGACATTCAATTTTGGATGCAACCGGCCAAGCGTCGGCCTATTAGTATTTTTTGTGATGAGGCTCATCTCTATCTGCCAACAAAAGATACTGCTGATGCTGTGGAGCGGCAAGCTCTCTGGAATTTCGAGAGAATTGCAAAGGAAGGTCGGAAATATGGGTTTGGTTTAGTTGTAATTAGTCAGAGGCCTTCTGATGTAAGCCGAACAATTCTCAGCCAATGTAATAACTTCATCACACTCCGGCTAACAAATGACATCGATCAAAATGTTGTAAAAAGGCTTGTCCCTGACAACCTTTCCCAGATTGTCGATGTCTTGCCTCTACTTGATGTGGGAGAAGCTCTGGTTCTTGGCGACGCTGTTTTATTACCTACGCGGGTTAAACTTGATGAGCCTTCGATTCAGCCAGAAAGCGCCACACGAAACTTCTGGCGTGAATGGAACGACTCTGGTGCCGATACAGATGCAGCAAAGGATGCGGTAGAAGCTATGCGAGCGCAAACTCGGTTAACTGTATAAGGGGTCTGCTCACGAAACGGAAAAAATCGTACGCTAAGCTAGCCGAGCTAGCCATACTGGGGCCGCCTCAGAAAAGGGAAATAAAGCACGGCAAAGTAAAATTATAATAGAAAATTCATTTTGTTACCTGCGGTGTATTGTCAAATGCGTCGTCAGCTGTAAAGGTCCTGGCAACATTCTGTAATTGTTATATTTATTTTTAGTAACGTACGATTTTTCCTTAATTATGAATCGACCCCTTAAAAAGAAGGAGCGTTAGAAGCTTAATCATTTCTTCATGGATGGTGGATTAAAGACACTCCACTTACTCAATCATCCATGGAGAGACAAATGTTTGCATTCCCCCAAATATTCCCTCAAAGACAGCGTCCTCGCAGCTTATCTTCAGCGTTCATTGATAGCGTCGGCTTGATTCCTGCTGTCTTTTCCGATACTCGATTTTCGGTTTTATTGGCGACCGGACTTTTCTACCTCACTGTTTCCATTTTACTTCGTATTGTTCTTTTTTTCATCTTCGCGGCACCGACGACCTCGGTGATCGTCTTGTTTCCGACCGTCGGTCTTGGTGTGATCAATGATCTTGTTACGCTTCTTGCTATTCTCAGTCCTTTATCATTGTACCTTTTCATCCTGCCCGGCAAATTTCACCAATCGGTAATTGGAAGAATTATTCTTGCCGGGATTATCTGGGCAGTGTTCTTTGCAATGCTGTACCTGGCTGTAATCCAATATTATTTCTTCAAGGAATTCAACGCTCGATTCAATTTGGTAGCGGTTGATTATCTTCTTTATCCCCACGAGGTCTTTGGAAACA
Source organism: Desulfobulbus sp. (assembly GCA_028684915.1). The sequence goes on along the minus strand of JAQUEZ010000094.1, from coordinate 8,612 downwards.
TAGTAGCCTCGTACCATGTCTTCTCGTTTCTCATAATCGTCGCCGTCTACGCCAGTGTAATGGTGATTCTCTACTGGAATAAATTGAAAAAAACATCAATTTCTCAGCAACCTTTATCAAGAAGAGCCGGATGGCTCACTGTGCATACCGTGCTCACGGTGCTCTGCCTGTCATTTTTCTCAACACATAGTCTTGATTTTTCTCAAAACAGAATCGTCAATGAAATTAGCGCCGATGGAATCAGTAGTTTTTTTGAAGCGCTGCATACCAACCATCTTGACTACAATGCTCTTTACAGAACCGGCGATTCACAAGTTTTATCGAGTCTCTTGAAAAAAGAACTGGCAACTGACACCAGCAGGACGCAAGCAAACGGTTCGGATATCAATCGCGTCAGTACTGGGTCCGGCAATGGACTGGGGAAATTGAATGTAGTCGTTATTGTCGAGGAGTCGTTTGGTTGTGAGCAGGTTGACGCCTGCGGCCAAGGACTTGACATAGATGCTGCAGTGGCCACCTCTTCCGTGCGGCTGACCCCAAGTTTTGATGAACTGGCCAAACAAGGACTATTTTTTAACAAAGCCTATGCGACCGGAACACGAACGGTACGCGGACTCGAAGCTATCACCGCCTCATTTCCACCGATACCGAGCGAGTCCATCGTCAAACGACCGGGAAACGATCGCATAGCGACATGGGGGAAAATTATGCAAGAAAAAGGATATCACACCAGTTTCCTCTACGGCGGATTCAGCCAGTTTGACAATATGAAGCCCTTCTATGCCGACAACGGCTATGCGGTCAGTGACCGGTTAGACATAGAACATCCCCGATTCACCAACATTTGGGGCGTATCGGATCAAGACCTCTTTGACCATGCCCGCACCTATTTCGATCAGAGGGCGGCGACCGGCGCACCGTTCTTCTCCATTATCATGACGACATCCAACCACTCGCCGTACACCTTTCCCGTAGGTATCGATGGCGTGCGACCGCATGGCGGATCACGCCTGGATGGTATCCGCTACGCCGATTATGCCTTGGGAGAATTTTTTAAAAAGAGCAAGAACGCGCCGTGGTACGAAAATACCCTGTTCGTTGTTGTTGCTGATCACGGGGCCAGGGTATACGGCAGCGAAAGGATTCCACTGCAAAGTTATGAAATCCCGTTATTAATCATGGCTCCAGGGCATATACAACCTCAGCAAGTGGCGAGCCCTATCAGCCAGATGGATATCGCCCCGACGGTGCTGGGGTTATTAGGACTCCCTTATCAAGCGCCGTTTTTTGGCCAAAATGTGTTTGCCGCAAACGAACAGTCCAGAGTCCTGCTGTTCAATCATAACCACGATGTCGCCCTCTATCAGGACGGTAAACTGGCTGTTCTTGGGTTGAACAACAGTCTCCACACCTACAGATACCGTCTCGGTGAAGATCGTCTCGAAGAGGTTGCCAACGACAACCCTCTCGCAGACCTTGCCGCCGCCTATTATCAAACAGCCTTCAACCTCTTCACTCAACATGCTTATTTGTGAAATGGTTCGGCTCGGGCCTGGGTATCGCGTCAAAAGTTTTTACGTAGGGCAATGCCAGCAAACGAATCACCGGTCTTCTCCCGCTTGATCAAAGGGGTCAAGGCAAAAGCATCCGTTGTAACCGCTCCGATTGTCGCTCCGAGGATATGGGCCCCCATGTCCTGTGAAGAGCTCGAAAATGATTCACCTTCGGACATCTGTATGCTTTCGCCAACAACTATAACAGCAGAACTGGCCAGGAAACCGATCATTTTTCGATGTTCAGGAAAATATTTATCGGCAAAGGCTGTGAATCCGCCAGCAAGGACAGCGCCTCCGGCCACATGACTCAGCTCTCCTGGGACATTCACCTCGTCGGCATACAGTGGTCGAGTTAGAAGCAGAAAAACAACGCAATAGAGAAAAGCACGCATGGTGAGTCACCTTAATTTGATTGTTGAGTGGAAGATGCGTTCAGTGCTTGTAACAGCAATATTGAATCCAGTCAGGGGTCATGAAGTATATCGGCAGGAAAGGTCACGACAAAGGTGGTCCATGTAGGTGGAGTGCTTTCCACGGTGATACGGCCACCGTGCAGCTCGACTATTCGCTTGACGATGGTCAAACCGAGGCCCGAACCGCCATGGATGATGGAGCGCGATTTCTCACAGCGATAAAATTGGTCGAAGACGCGTGGTTGGTCTTCCTGACTGATCCCTGGACCGGTGTTGGCAAGAGTGAGGATTGTCCCTCCTTCGCCGGTTCTGATTTGGCAGCGGATCTCACCCTTTGGTTGATTGTAGCGGATAGCGTTATCCAACAAGTTGATCAACATCCTGCTGATTTTTTCCAAGTCCGCATGGATAGGCAGTTCTCCGTCAAATTCTGCGGTGAATTTTAGGTTTTCCCCTTGCATCAACACTTGAAATTCTTCCACCAGAGAGGCCATCAAATTGTTCAGACAAAAAGTCTCTTTTTGTATTGGTTCGGTCATTTCTAACCGGGAAAGGTCCAGCAGACTCTTAACGAGTTGATTGATCCGGGTCAGAGTTAGCTCCAGACCTAGCAATTTTCCCTGCAGATCAACCGGTAATTGTGCATCTTGAAGAATTTCCTCCATAGAGAGTCGCAAAAGGGTGAGCGGTGTTTTCAGCTCATGGGAGGCGTTAGCAACGAACTCCTTCTGGCGGTGAAAGGAATACTGTAACCGATTAAACATCTCGTTGAGCGAAGCGGCGAGTTCGTCGATTTCATCTTGGTTGCCGGCAAGCGGAATCCTCTTTTCCAAGGTCTTTTCCGTGATTTCGGCAGTCAGCTGGTTTATCTCCTGTACCGGTCGGAGAATTCTACCAGCCACCTGATAGCTGACCACGATCAAAGTCAGAGCAGAAGCCAACAGTGCCGCGCCAATCATGATCGCCGACTCGATCGATTCACCAACCAGGCTTTCAACTGGCCTAGCGACATGCACCTGATAAATCAGGTTGCCAACTGATACGTTGAACACCCGGTTCCAAAAGGCGGTAGGCTCATCTCCTTCCTCCTTGTAAAAGCGGCTGAGCGGGATCTCGGTGCGAACGAGGTAGCCCTTCTCACTGGTTTTTATTGGCAGTTGGATCTCCCGGGCCATCGGGGAGGCAAAGACCAGCTGTCCACCGGCGGTGTAAATCCTGACCCAATAAAGATGGGAAAAGTGTTCCAAAGTTGAGCCGCCGAGGGGTGTTCCGTTTTTCTTTTCCCTCTCCAGCTCATCTGCCAAGGTATGGGCTCGGATCTCCAGTTCCTGATCGAGAAATTCATCGGGCGTTTCTAGCCCCCAGATAAAAACAATCAAGGAAAGGATCACGCTTGAAAGCAGCCCGGCCAGACTGACCCAGAGCGTGATGCGGTTGCGAATCATCATGCCTGTTCGTCTCTCGCCATGTATCCCACGCCGCGAACAGTCACGATGATTCGACCTGACTGATCTTCAAGTTTTCTCCGCAAGTTTTTGATGTGAACGTCAATGTTGTTGGACATGGTGAAGGGGTCAAAAGCCTCTCCCCAGACGTGCTCGGCCATATTGAAGCGGGATATGGCCCGATTGCGGTTGTAGAAGAGAAATTCCAGGAGAGAAAATTCTTTAGGGGTGAGGTTGACCGGCTCATTGTTGAGAGTGACAATCCGGGTGTTGGTGTCTAGGCAGATTGGGCCGATAATCAGAAAGGGGCTTGTCTGCTCATAACTGCGGCGAAGCAAGGATCTGATTCGGGCAAGGAGTTCTGCCATGGAGAATGGCTTGTGCAGGTAATCGTCGGCACCCAAATCAAGCCCCTTAACCCGATTGGCCACCTCGCCCTTGGCGGTCAGCATCAATATCGGAATGGCTACCCCGTTTCCCCGCAATTCGCCCAACACAGCAAATCCATCCTTTTCCGGCAACATGATATCGAGCACTATCAGGTCATAAGGGTCCGTAAAGATTTTTTCCAGGGCCAAGGCTCCGTCACCAGCCGTATCCACAGTATATTGCTGCTGCCTGAGAATTACCGCGATTTGTTCGCTCAGCTCCGGCTCGTCATCCACGATCAAAACCCGCATACTCTCTCCCTTTGTTGTGCTGTTTCCTGTCTCAATAACCTCCCCTAATATACCAGTTACAGATGAAGAAATGATGAACCCCGGCGAACGTAAAATGAAGTTCATCATTTCTTCATCTAGCCTGTGGTAATAAACGGTCACGTTGGATTCACTCCAGGGAAAGAGATACCCATCGACCCCAAACAAAGTTTTCTTTCGATTAAACAAGTCGGGTTTTCTACATCAATAGAGGGAAAAGTCGTGATTGTTTCACAGAAAAATTGCCACGTAGAAGTTCATTCCTTTGAATGGGCCATAAAATTCCGACAGCCCATTTCCGCAGCAGTGATCCTCGCTTGTTTAGCGTTGTTGATCGCAACCCCCTCTTCTTGGACAGACAACCGAATAGTCGGCCTATTATCGGACACTTTGGGTTTTGTGCTGATTGTTCTTGCCGCCTTCGGCAGAATCTGGAGTAGCCTCTACATCGGCGGCTACAAGGAGGATAGGATCGTTTCCGAAGGGCCCTACGCCATCGTTCGCAATCCGCTGTATGTTTTTAGCTTTCTTGGTGCCTTTGGCATGGGGCTGGTAACAGAGCGTCTCTTGATTCTGGCGATTATTGCTGGCGCGTTTCTCCTCTATTACCCCCTAGTGGTGATGGCTGAGGAGAGAAACCTGCAACGAAAATTTGGTCAGGGATATATGGACTATTTAAATCGGGTGCCCCGATTTTTTCCCCGTCGGTTCCAATGGGTTGAACCGGACACGTATCCGGTCCGGCCCCGACATGTGCGGCGGTCACTGCAGGAAATAAGCTGGTTTTTCTGGGTCTATCTCATTCTCCACATTGTGACAGGCAGCCAACAAGACAGTTTGCTCGCAAACCTGCATATCTTCTGAATGTCGCCAATATTCACAACTATCTCCCGCTCCTAGCTACGAAAATAAGTGGCGAGGCGTAGCATTCAGCCAGTATATTGCCAATTCATCGAACTGTCCGATTGATAGCCAACGGTTTATCTGTGAATGGTCACCTCTAATTGACTGAATACTAAACGGGGTCGCTAGGTTTACAAGAAAACCATCCGTCATCTTCACAGCGCTTTCTGGTTAACCTAAACCGACTGACTAATACTGATGCCGGTAATGAGTTTCTCTAAGACATTTGCTTTCAACATAAGGTTCCTCACACAAATCTGTGCATGAGAGGCGGAGCCGGTAAGTTGCCCATGCAGTGGTAGAGATTGCAGATGAAGTGGTCAGCGGTTCTGAATCCGTAAGCCTTGTGACTGACCACCTTGGCTTTGTTGTTGAGCCCTTCGACGGAGCCATTGTTGATGGGCATATGAAACCACGTCAGGATGTTCTCCTCATGGCGGCGAATCATCCAGGCGAATTCGCGAATGGGCTCCAATCGGGAATGCGTCGCCCACCAAAACCATTGCTTTAGGTACTTCTTAGCCCAGGGCTTTGTTTTGTAGGACCATACATCACGAAAGCGTTCCTTGAGGAGATAGGCCCTGTTGATCTTCAAGTTCATGTGCTCAAGGCTGCTGAGCCTGGTCCGCTGTTTTGGCGTCAGATTCCAGGGGTTCTTGAGCCAGATGTACCGGCTGTCTTTCATGAGGTCCTTATGTTCTTTGCCTTTCTCACGGATCTCATCACGACGGACTTGGTCAACCGCTTCCATCAGGTGGCGAACAATATGAAATTTATCGAAAACAAGGGTTGCCTGCGGAGCACATTCCTTGATCACTTCGACATAGGGCTTCCACATATCGCAGCATATACCCTGAAGCTTGCTTGTCCGCTCTGGCCCGAGATAGTTGAAAAAGCTGCGCAAGGCATCCTTGGTCCGTTCAACCCCACTCCAGATCAAGGTCTTTGAGCGGAGATCGTACACATTGGTGAGGTAGACTTGACCCTTCTTTCGCGAAATCTCGTCAATACCGATATGGGTAATGCCACTGTGGTCACGGTGCTCCATGCCATACTTGACCACGCTCTTGACCGCTGTGGCAATCGTGCCCCAGGCGCAGCCAAACATCTTGGCGACCGAATGCCAGGGCAACAATTCGGCCCATTTGGCCAGAAAGCAATTATAGGCACGGGTCAACCGCTGCTTGCCTGTCACCCAGGGAAGTTGCTCCGTGCGGACGCCGCCACATCTGGAGCAGTGCACCCGACGAGGTTGATAGTGGAACCACACCGGAATATTCCACAAAGGTACATGGCGGAAAAAGCGAGCATCACGCATGTCACGGTAGACGGCTGGGTGACCACACGTTCCACAGCGTATTCGATACCGGGTATCAGGGCGAATTTCGGCGATCAGGCCGTCCGGGTCTTTAGTGACCGTATGTACTCGAAAACCTTGCAAATCAACCGTCTATTTGATTATCTGTTCTACAAGCATGAGTTCCTCTCTGGATAGATTGTTGGCTGGCCGGCCTCTATCTATCCAAAAGAACTCATGCTTTTTAGTTTGTTAAGCTGATTTTACGCACCGTTTCGTGTGAGGAGCCCAACATAATGAGAATTACCCAGACAAAGCTTAATTTTTTTTGCGCCATCTTTTTTGTTCTTTTGAGCAACCGCTCTTTTTTTCAACACGTTGTCGAGATTTACCCGATCACCCTGAAAAATTGCGGGTTCTTGATCTCCCTTGTAGTGGGCCTTACGGCCTTTATCCTGTTTTTCCTGACTCTGGTCAGCTCGAAGTACACAATCAAGCCGGTTTTGATTCTTCTCCTGCTGACAGCATCGATTACCGCCTATTTTATGGATACCTTGAACGTGGTGATCGATCACACCATGCTTCAAAATGTGTTCCAGACCAATTTCAAGGAAACAGCCGATCTGCTCAGTGTAAAATTGCTGTTGTATTGGGTGCTGCTTGGGGTGCTGCCTGCCTTTGTGGTGTTCAAGATCCAGCTTGAACCTATGTCTTGGCAAAAATCTACCTTGGCAAAACTCAAGACTGCCGGGATTTCTGTGGTGGTCGTGCTCGGCCTGGTGCTGGTATTTAGCAAATTTTATGCATCTTTTTTCAGAGAACACAAACCTTTACGCTATTATACCAACCCCACCTACTTGCTCTATTCCATCGGGAAATACATCAACAAAAACTTCTATACCGCTAAGAAAGTTGTCAGTCCTCTGGGGCTGGATGCAAAAATTCCGGCAACGGATACAGACCGGGAACTAATCATTCTGGTAGTTGGTGAAGCTGTTCGGGCTGACCGATTCTCGCTCAACGGGTACGAGCGTGAGACCACCCCCCTCCTGCGAAAGGAAGATGTTGTCTCATTCACCCAAATGTATTCTAGCGGCACCTCGACTGCCTTTTCTGTCCCTTGCATGTTTTCCAACTTTCCACGCGATCTTTTCGATGAGCGTAAAGGGGAAAGCAATGAAAATCTCCTGGATGTTTTGCAACACGCCGGGGTTCATGTCTTGTGGAGGGATAACAATTCGGACTCAAAGGGCGTGGCGACCAGGGTCCTGTACCAGGACTATAAACAACGTTCAATCAATTCGATGTGTGATGATATTGAATGCCGCGACGAGGGAATGCTGGTTGGCCTGCAGGACTATATCAATGCGCAACAACAAGGCGATGTTGTGATTGTCCTCCATCAAATGGGCAATCACGGTCCAGCCTACTATAAAAGATATCCAGCGGCCTTTGAAAGATTTACCCCGACCTGCCAGACCAATCAACTGGATGAATGCACCAACGAGGAGATTAGCAATGCTTACGACAATACAGTGTTATACACTGATTATTTTTTGCAGAAGGTCATCAGTCTGCTGAAAGACAACACCAGTCGTTTTGAAACGGCCATGGTGTATATGAGTGATCATGGCGAATCTCTCGGGGAATACGGCATCTACCTGCATGGACTGCCTTATGCCATGGCGCCGGACAACCAGAAACATATTGCTTCGGTACTCTGGTTCGGTGATAGTTTTAAAATTGATAAAAAAGCACTTCAACAAAAGGTAAACCAACCCTTTTCACACGCCAATCTCTTTCACACCATGCTAGGTCTGATGGAAATAGAGACTGCAGTCTACAACAAAAATATGGACATTATCCATGACTGCAAATTTCCAGAGTGAACACATCGGGACTGCACCCTTTTGATGATTGAAATGCATACAAATCGAAATGTTACAAGTAACCCATCCTTATCTTTCCTTTTTTAGGAAGACATCATGGTACTGGCATGCCTTCTCTTGCCATTCTGAAATCCCATAGAGTTGCTTGTTTGATGGGGTGAGAGCTGAATTTGTAAGAAATCGTGCGCTAAACAGATGGCTTACAAATAGAAACCCCACCATACCTAGCTTTTGAGATGGTGTGTCAAGTTGAAGTATACCCTAACCTGATGTCAAGAAGGGTCGCGTTAAACGTCAGAATAGAGTTTGTTTTGCTATTTATTGACACAATCCACCAAGGGTAATAGAGTTCAACCTGACATTATAACCCTTTGGAGGAGACATCTTGCAAGGCCAACGCATCGGCTACGT
>JAQUEZ010000372.1 GCA_028684915.1 Desulfobulbus sp. | reverse complement strand
CGCCACGGTGCCTTCGCTGACGCCATTGCTTCCGGTCCAGTGCGACTTTGCCGGCACCGGCGTGGTGCCGAAGCTGATCTTCACTGGCCGCAAGGGCCAACTGGTCAGCCTGGATTTCTTTGCCAAGGGAGCACCCAACCACAACACCGTCTGCTGTGCCACCACCGGATCGGGCAAGTCCTTTCTGGTCAACTTCTTGGCCTTCAACTACTACGCCTGCGGCTCCCTGGTGCGGATCATCGACATTGGTGGCTCGTACAAGAAAATCGCCAACATGCTCGGCGCCCGCTATCTCGACTTCCAGCCGGGCGCCACGGTCTGCCTCAACCCCTTTACTTCCATCCAGGAACCGGAAGAGGAACTCAAATCGGTCACCGCCGTCTTTGCCCAGATGGCCTACTCCAACTCGGATACGGAAAAGTGCGATGATACCGAGTTGAACATGATCCGCAATGCGGTTCGCTGGGCCTGGCAGCAGCATGGACAAGAGGCTGATGCCGATACAGTCTATGCGTTTCTCGCCAAATTCCCCGAGGTGCCGGTGGCTGATTTCGACACCATGAGCGACAACCCGGCCCTGGTTGAGGTGGCGCGAAAGCTGGCCTTCAACATCCGCGAGTTCACCAGCCACGGTTTTCATGGCAAGTTCTTCACCGGTCCCTCCACCTTCGACATCCACCGCGATGCCTTTGTGGTCCTGGAGCTGGAGAACCTCAAGATCCAGCCCGATTTGTACCGCGTGGTCACTCTGCTGGTGCTCAATGCGGTCACCCAGGATCTCTATCTCTCCGACCGCTCCCGCTCCCGGCTGATCATCTTTGACGAGGCTTGGCAGTTTCTGGGCAAGGCCGCCATGCTTGGCCCGGTGATCAACGAGGGGTATCGGCGGGCCAGGAAGTACAACGGCAGCTTCATGATCATCACCCAGTCGATCCTTGATCTCGACAGTTTCGGCGAGGTGGGTCGGGTAATCAACGGCAACTCAGCCTTCAAGATCTACCTTGAATCATCGGATTTCGATCAGGCCCGCAAGCAGGGGCTGATCGAGTATGACGACTTTGTGCTCCAGTTGCTGAAAAGCGTCAAATCCAATCCGCCCAAATACTCGGAGGTCTTTTTCGATACCCCTTTTGGCCTTGGCGTGGCCCGGCTGGTGGTCAACGACTACGATTACTTCATCTACACCTCCAAGCCCTTCGAGATTGCCGCCATCGAGGCCATGGTCAAAAACGGCCTCTCCTATCACGAAGCCATCCTGGAGATGGTTGCCCGGAGGGAGAAGGATGGACTCTAAATTTCTTTCTGCCCTGTGGATCGTCACCTGTGCCACCCAGGTTTGGGCAGCGCACACACGGCTGGAACCGGTGGGACGAACCTATCCCATTGTCGAGCAGGACATCACCAAAGAGCTTCAGCAGAAGGCAACCACGATTGACCTTGATGCCCTGTTCAACACCCATAATCGCTATCAGCCTGCCAATCTGCACCCGCTGCCCCGAGCAGCGAGCGACCAGGTATTCACCGTTGACCTGACCCATACACTGGAGCACGACATCAAGGATGGCCAGGGCAAGCTGCTCTATCCCCAGGGCTTCACCTTCAACCCCTTGCAGTATGCCGGGTTGAGCGGCGGGCTGGTGGTCATCGACGGCAGTGATCCGGAGCAGGTTGAATGGTTCAAGGGGTCGCCTTACTTCCAGAACCACCGGGCCGTTCTTTTGCTCTCCGGTGGCTATGCGGCCCCGTTGAAGCAGGAGTTGCAGCGCCCAGTGTACTACCTGACCGATGACATTGCCGCTCGACTCCAGCTCAAGGTCGCACCTTCAGTGGTGGTCGAGCAGGACAACAAGCTGACCGTTCGGGAGGTGCGCCTTGCAACACAGCGTTAACAGAATCTTGGCACTCTGCCTTCTCCTGGCCCCTTCACTGTCCTTGGCCAAGTCGGGGACCCCGTTCAACCCGATCACCGACATCCATTGGTCAGAAATCGATTTCACCATCGAGGGGGTGTGCTTCTGTCCCCGCGTTTGGGGCGTCGAAGTGGGCCTGATCGTCAGCTACTGGGAGCCGTTTCTCCTTCTGGACACCTCCTCGGTGGCCTTCTATTCTGCCACATTAGGAACATCGGTCGGTGGATCGCCGCTTGATGAACTGGGAGGCAAAAACAAAAGCTCGGATGCGGTCGATATCGCTAATGAGTCCACCTTTGCCCAGTCACACGCCTTCCTTCTCCCTCTGATGCCCTGGATCTGCGACCGCAACGATTACGGCACCTGGTGGAGCGAGTATGACCCCATGTGGCAAAATGATGAACTGGCCGCCTTACTCACCCCCGAGGTCTCCCTCTTTGCCAACAAGGCCATGGTCATGGCCTGCATGGCCGATGCCACCGCTGCCAATGCCGGCTGGCCACTGGACGCCATGCCCTGGTGTGTCGGCAGTGGCGGCTCTGCCTATCCCATGACCGGCCATGTCGATAACGACAACATCGTCCAGGCCAATGCCACCGCTGCCTACCGCATGCTCTACAAGCTCAACCGCATTGGCATGATCTGCGATCCCTCTCCGGTCTGCGGCTGCATGTACACCCAGGTCTGGATCAAGAGCCATTACAAGATGAACGTGGCCAGACCTGGGATTCGGGGCGTGCATCCCATCGGCCGGGCAACCGCACTGTATGACTCCGGGCTCAACACGCCTTACATGGGGGCTTTGGGGTCCAATGATGAGTTCCTCTGGGTGGTCTACCGCAAGCAACGGTGCTGCACATGCTGCGAGTGACTCGGAAAACACAGGTCCTTGCCCTGATGGCTTCTCTCCTTTTTGCCAACTCCATCGTCAAAGCTGATGAGCGACGGGGCGATAGGGAAAAAGTGGAGAAGGTGCTGGAACAGGCTGGGAAGATCCGCGAGACAATGACTGTGCCTAAGAATAGCCACCCCCTGGAAGGTCAGGAGGCTGCCCGGAAGACAATGGAACAATTCCAAACACCGGACTTCCAGGAGAAGCTGCGCTGCCAGAGAGAAAGCATCCAGGGCGAAAATCAAAAGCAAGAGCAAACATCGGTAACACAAGGAAAAGGAACGCTTTCCGATCAGGAGTCGGTCTACCTCTTTCTCTCCAGTTCCATGCCGGAGGCGATGGTGAATCGGTATTTGATTGATGTCAGCCGAACCGGTGAACAACGGATTGTGCCGGTTCTGCTTGGTCTTCCACAGGGATTGGCAGGCAAGCGAGTCAATGCCGACTACTTCAGCCGGGTGATGCAGGCTGATCTGGGATGCCGGGATACCCCTGAAGCTCACTGCCAGAGGCTGGAAGTACCGCTCAAGATCAACCCGGAGTTGTTCACCAGGTACAACATCACCGAGGTGCCGGCCCTGGTCTATGACAACGGCCAGGATTCCTGGTCGATCCATGGGGAGGTGGAACTGGCTTACCTGTTGGAAAAGGTCGGCAAGGCGGCGAACAGTCCCGCGCTTGCCGGTATCAGTATCCGATTGCGAGGTAACCAATGAACGAACCAATAGAAGTACCTGACAAAAATAACAGAGCAACGGTCTCCCCCGGCTACCTGGAGGTAATCGGTATTGTCCTGGTCATCGTTCTGGGGGCACTCATTGCCTACGACCGGTTCCTGGTGCCCAAGGTAAAGGTGGCGGATTTAAAAGGCTACCTGCAGGAGCAGAAGATCTTGCTCGCGGCCGGAACCATCACCGAGGACCAATGGAAACGTAACCTCGACACCCTGGAACGGATGTTCCAGGAACAACCCCGTCACCAACTGATCATTCTCAAGGATGTGGTGCTGCATCATGACCCGGATACTGAAATCAAGCTCAAGTAGACCATGGTGGCGGGTGAACCGGCGGGAACAGACTGTGGCCATCGTCTTTCTCGCCTTCATCCTTGCCGGTGCCTGGTTGCCCGGCCGCGTGACCGTGGCCACCAGTGGTTCACTCGATCATCGGCTCTTTTTTCTGCTCCCTGCACCCGCCAAGGTGGAGCTGGGTGATTACCTGGTCTTTCGCCACCAGGGCCTCTCGCAGGTGCAGCAGGGACTCCGTGCCGATCATGATCAGATGATCAAGAAGGTGGGCTGCCTTCCGGGCGAGCAACTGACTATGGATGCAGCAAACCACTTTTTCTGCAACGGCAGATCGCTGGGGCAGGCATTGGAAGCAGACAGCAAGGGCCGGCCATTGCCTAGCTTTTCGTTCAACGGGTCGGTTCCGGCGGACAAGCTGTTCATGATCGGCACCCATCCCCGCAGTTATGACAGTAAATACTATGGGTTTATTGATGTTCACGAGATCAGCCATCAAGCACTGCCGCTTTGGTAGCTGGGGGGTATGCCTGGCGCTGCTGGCCACGCCGGTCTGGGCCGGGAACTCCATGCCCTCGGCACCCACTAGCTTCTATCAGGAGAGCAAGCACGGTTGGTTCTGGTATGAAGATCCGGCTTCGGTGGTCGAAGAGGAGCGGGAGATACCGGTAACTGAGCCCAAGGCAGTCCCTTTATCTCGGGAGGTGTCCTTAGCCAACTATTCCACGGAAACCCTGTGGAATATGCATCCGGATGAATTCCAGCAGTTGCTGAATGGTCTGCAAAAAAAGGCGGTGCAGTACCCGACCGAACAGAACATTCTTGAATATCTCTCCATTCAGGATATTGCCCGACGCAAGGCCCTAGCCTATGCCAATGCGACCCAGTTCGTCACCCAGAAACGGGCGGACCTGTTCAATATCAACCAGGTCTATCCCACCTCCAGCCCTGGAGCGGTAGCCCGGGTGCAGATGCAGCAGGAGGAGATCGCCGGCACCATCCGCGAGAACAGGGATGATCATGCCCTGCTGTTCTTCGTCGCCCCTGGTTGCGGCTTTTGCGAGAAGCAGGCCCAGATCCTTGCCTACTTTGTCGACAAATATGGCTGGCAGGTCAAGCCGGTTGATATTGAACGTGAACCCAATATTGCCCTGCGCTTCAACATCACCACCACCCCGACCTTGTTGCTGATCAGGCAG
>JAQUEZ010000371.1 GCA_028684915.1 Desulfobulbus sp. | reverse complement strand
CGAGCACGAGGAAATCGGTGATGCCGTCCATTCGATTCGTCATCTTTCCAAAGACTATGCGATCCCTGGCGATGCCTGCAATACCTTCATGGTCACCTACCAAAAACTCAAAGAGTTTGAGGACGATCTCCACAAGCATGTCCACTTGGAGAACAACATCCTTTTCCCGAAGGCTGCAAATCTCTAGCCCTCATAGCTCAATTGGAGAAAACGACATGGACAGACAGCTCCAGCAATTGATTGAACGTTCGGCCGATGCGATTCTTGTTGCTGATCGGCAGGGGCAAATTCGTTATTGGAATGACGGAGCTGAGCACATGTTTGGCTACAGCGCTGTCGAGGCCGTAGGACAATCCCTTGATCTGATTATTCCGGAGAAGCTGCGCTCCCGTCATTGGGAAGGTTTTTTTCGGGTTATGGCCACAGGGCAAACCAAATACGTCTCTGACCTGCTTACCACTCCAGGTGTTCGCAAGGACGGCACCCGTCTTTCATTGGAGTTCAGCATTGTGCTGATGCGTAACGACGGCAATGAAATTGAGGGGTGCGCTTCGATTATGCGCGATGCGACATCGCGCTGGCAAAAGGAAAAGGCGTTGAAAGAGCGCCTGGCGGCCTGCGAAACCAAGCTCCAAGCCACGTCCGCCTGACTCAGGGCGGATTTGGCCGCATAATCGTTTGTTGCGGCCATGACGGCGCCGTGCTGCGGAAGAGCGTGGCGCATTCCGCCGAAGGTCGTCATTTTCGGTGTCCCCCTTAAACAAAGAGAGGTGCTTCTATGGAAAAAAGAAAGATCAAAGAAAAGATTTACTGGTTGGGTGCGATTGATTGGGATCGGCGGCTTTTTGATTCCCTTGTTCCGCTGCCAGACGGCACTTCGTACAACGCCTACCTCATCGAGGGCAGCAACAAGACCGCCCTTCTCGATGCGGTCGATCCAGCCATGGCTGATCTTCTTTTAAGCCAGCTGCGGGACACGCCCAGAGTCGACTTCATCGTTTCCCAGCACACGGAGCAAGATCACTCCGGAACCATCCCCCTTCTGCTCGAGCGGTTTCCCGAGGCCAAGGTACTCACCACCCCAAAGGGCAAGACTCTGCTCATGGAGCACCTCCATTTGGCCGAAGAAGTTCTGGTCACGGTGGCGGACGGCGAAACGTTGTCGCTTGGCGACAAAACCCTGCGCTTTATCCATACGCCCTGGGTGCATTGGCCGGAAACCATGGTCACCTATCTGGAAGAAGATCGGATTTTGTTCAGCTGCGACTTCTTCGGCGCCCACATTGCCGCCAGCGACCTGTATGTGCTTGATCAAGGCCGGGTCTACGAAGCGGCCAAGCGCTATTTTGGCGAAATTATGCTACCGTTTCGCGCCGCCATTGCCAAAAATCTGGACAAGCTCGCCAGTTATCCCGTGGATATGATTGCCCCGAGTCACGGCCAGATCTACAGCCAACCAGCTTGGATTCTTGAGGCCTACCGCGACTGGGTGCTGGATCCGCCCCATAACCTGGTGGTGTTGCCTTTTGTCTCTATGCACGGCAGCACTCGAAAGATGGTCGACCATCTGACAGCCGCATTGGTCGCGAGAGACGTTCGAGTCGAACTCTTCAACCTTGCGGTCACCGATATCGGCAAACTGGCCATGGCCTTGGTCGATGCGGCCACGATTGTCGTCGGCACGCCGACCGTCCTTGCCGGACCTCATCCGCTTGCGGCGCATGCCGCTTTTCTGGCCAACGCCCTGCGACCGAAGGCCCAATATCTTTCCATTATCGGTTCCTATGGATGGGGCGGCAAGACGGTGGAAACCCTCGCCGGGATGGTTTCCAATCTCAAGGTCGAGGTGCTGGAGCCGGTTCTGTGCAAAGGCCTACCCGATCAGGCGGCCTTGTCGGCTCTGGAGCGATTGGCCGACGCCATTGCCCAAAAGCACAGAGAAAACGGTTTTCAATAAACACCATCATCGAAAAAGACGTCGTAAGGTTGGGGCATGACGATTATCACCACCAAGCGGGTCTATGACCCTGTTGACCCCAATGAGGGGGTGCGCGTGCTGGTGGATCGCCTTTTTGGCCTCGGGGCGTCTCCAAGCAAGCGCTCAAGGAGGATCACTGGCTGCGCGAGGTCGCTCCCAGCGATCAATTGCGTCAATGGTTCGGACACGATCCCAACCGATGGGAGGCATTCAAACTCCGTTACGCTGCGGAGTTGCAGACCAAGCCGGAGACCATGCAGTTCCTGCTCGGATTGGCGCGGGAAAAGGGGCTCGTTCTGCTCTATTCTGCCCGAGACGTTCAGTATAATCAGGCGATTGCCTTGCAACAACATCTGTTGTCCTTGATACGGAATACCCAAGGAGCAAATTTGACCAATGGTTGATGGCCTGCATTGCCATGCTATGCGTCATATTCTCCACACCGGCCAGACCCGGTGTTACGATGCAATCGGCCGGGAGATTGACTGTCAGGGGAGCGGCCAGGATGCTGAATTCCTTCGAGGCGCCCCTTGGCCGTTGCCCCGCTTTGAGACCCAGGGAGCTGTTGCTGTCGATCACGCCACTGGGCTGAGTTGGACGATTGATGCGAACATTGGCGTTTTCCCCTGCACCTGGCGAGAAGCCTTTGCGCAAATAGCCGAATTGAACCAGCAGCAATATGGAGGGTATGGCGACTGGCGACTGCCGAACCGCAATGAACTGCGCAGCCTGGTCAGTTATCAGGCGAAAAATCCAGCTTTGCCAGATGGGCGCCCTTTTGTGAATGTTTTCCTTGGCTGGTATTGGTCGTCGACCACAGCCGCCATACATCCTGGCTACGCA
Source organism: Desulfobulbus sp. (assembly GCA_028684915.1). Next base: position 2,212 of record JAQUEZ010000371.1, on the reverse strand, counting down.
TGGTCCGTGCATCTCGAAGGCGCTCGGATGTTTTACGGACGCAAAAACCAAGAATGTCTTGTTTGGCCGGTTCGGGGCACGGGCAATGGACTGCTTCCCTCGACAGGGCAACAACAGTGTTTTGATGGGGACGGCCGGGTAATTGAATGTTCCGGAACCGGCCAGGACGGCGGTTTGCGGCTAGGGAGTCCCTGGCCGGATCCTCGCTTTATCGTTACGGACGATGTGGTGCAGGATCGATTGACCAATCTTTTCTGGCTCAAGCACGCTGACTTGACCGGAGAGCCGGTCGCCTGGCAACAAGCCCTTGAAAGCCTTGCCGAATGGCGCCTCAACAGAGGCGACAGGAATATTTGCTGGCGCCTGCCGACCATTAACGCATTGGCATCGATTGTCGATTGCGACGCCTGTTGCCCCGCCTTGCCGGCCGGGTATCCATTTACAGGACTGCAGCCGAGCTACTGGGCGTCGACTACCAGCTTTTTCGAGACCGATTGGGCCTGGGTGTTATATCTCGACAAAGGCGCTTGCGGCGTTGGCCATAAGCCTGGAAAAACCTTCCATGTCTGGCCGGTTGGCTGGCTCCGCCGATAGAATCCATCTCGCCTGACAGTCCCCTGACCCAGGGGAGCCTGCCAGGCAAGACCGATCTTAAATGTCGTTCATTCTTTGCTGATACACGCTGCCGGGCACGACCCAATGGCCTCATCGACACATGACTCGTCAGCATTGGCGTCGTCTTTCACAAATGCCTTTCCCGCATCACCGTCAAAATCAAACACCGCCGGGCAAATTTCAACGCATGCTTCGCAGCCCAAACATTCTTCCTGATCAATCACTACTTGCTGTGCCATGCTTTCTCCTCATTATTTGGTTGTCTTTCTTGGTTCTTAGCAATGGCGCTTATCGCCATCATTCCCACTCCAGCAGACGACGTTGTCCCTTCAGGGATCAAATATGTAGCGTTGAGATGTGGCGCAGTGGTCCTTGACTCTGTTTCCATATCCCACTCATCGAACCGGACGTGCGAGTTTAACGTATCCGGTGCTATGCAGCAGCGCACATTTTATTGTCTATCTTCACGATCTCATTATATTTCAATACATGCTTTATCATTTAGCTAGTGTGAGCCACACTGCAAATAATGAATGATTTTCTCAACGAGAAAACGGGGGAGTGTGTCCTGTTCGGCCCCCCCCTTAAACACGAGAAAGCAGCATGTTCGGCAACAAAATTTTTAAAACTCCACTATCCTATTAGAATGATACAAATTTCCTCATCTGCACACTGGTCCCACCAGTTACCACTTACTTCTGAACAGCATAGGGATCTTTGAACTCCTGTTCAGGTTTGAACATCAGTTTCTTGGCGCCGCGGTTGTCCGTGTATTTTTTGAGCTCAAGATCAATCGTTACGGGCACGTCAACGCCAGCCTTGGTCAAGGCCTGGCGCAGCAAGGCTTCCGCCTTGCCGGCATGCATGACGGAGTCGCCGAGAACTCTCATCGCCTCGGTCGGGTTGTGGAAGCCCAGCGAGTTTTCGGCGCCGAAGAAAAGGTTGCGATAAAAGCCTTCTTCGTAATCATTTTTCGCCTGATCGTAGAGGACTTTGTCAATCTGCTTGCCTGCAGCCTGCTGTTGGTGAGTCAACTCGAACAGTTTGGCGACCGTGGCTAGTGCATAACCAGAGCGGATAAACTGTGAAGCCGCGCGGTCCTGAATGGTAATGACCTGCTCCCGCAGCCATTCCGGTGTTTCGCTGTGGCATTGCTGACAGGCCTTTAAGTCGTTTTTCAGCGGGCTCATAATCCGATGATCAGAAACCTTCTTCGTGCCGACTCTCGTGTAGGGCATGTGACAGTCCGCACAGGCAACCCCTGCCATCCAGTGAACGCTCTTGTTGGAAAACATTTCGAATTCGGGATGGCGAATAAAGGCCATTTTGAAGCCGGTCACGGCCTGCGTCCATTCGCCGTAGGACTTGTCGCTGCGAATTTTCTTGATAATGTTCTCAATCGGAATATTGCCCATCTTGCTGCCTTCCCAGGGAAAGAAGACATCCTTTGATTTCATCTCTTCCGTCTTTTGCACCACGTAACTGACGTGACATTGCGCACACACGAGGACGCGCTTGTCCTGATTGGTCAGTTTTGTCTGGTCAACCCCAAGCGTTTGCAACGCTTTCCCCAGTGTAAATCCGCGGGAAATTTTAA
>JAQUEZ010000370.1 GCA_028684915.1 Desulfobulbus sp. | reverse complement strand
TGAATACGTGGCCCGATCGATCCTCGGCGGCTGGGAAGCAGCCAAGGCAGAGAACAAAAGGAATAGAAAGAATAACTTGAGGCGAACAAAATGATTGCGCCTCATTCTATCCTCAACCAATCAAACCTGTCCCTATTGCGTCGTGCGTGCGGCCCTGCTGCACATGTCGCACCCACCCGCCACAACGCTCAGAAGAGCGGAGATGAGGTGCAGCAATGAACGTAAACACACCAGCAGCTCATGCAGGCCAGGAACAACAAAGAGCGATCATCAGCACCAGCGAACTGTTATCCAACCTACATCTAGGATTTGACCCGGCAGAGGATGGCGAACCGGAAGAGCCCCTTGACAAACTGAATGCCATCATTCACCTGATATCAGGTTGCCAGGACCCATCATCCGACAAGTTCACCATTCCTGAGGAACATGTAGGTTGGGCGCTTTCGGTAGCGACAGACCTGATCAAGGATATCCAGAGGAGAATTAACGACCATAGAGAACATCTCAGCACGACATGGCAGGAACTGGAACATCGCCTTAACGCCTGCCACATACTTAGCCGTGACGTCGCAAAATGGGTTCCCATGAAATCGGGACAGGTGGTCCGGAAATGAACATAATGCAGCCGCCAAAAACACCAACCATACTTCGCGTATCTGAACAAAGGGACATTGAGGAAGCCGCAAACCGAATTCGAGAAATTGGAACGTCAGTCGCCGAGATCGGAAAAATAATGTCCGCCATTCAACTGCAGCTTATCTTGACAGAGGAGCCAACGCCGCCGTGCGGTGACTGCCAGATGCATGAAATCGTTACGCCACCCACTATCTTTGCGCTGCAAACAGCCATCAAAGAATTAGGTGGAATTGTCCATACCCTTGGCGACAACATAGGGACAACTGTTAATCACGCCCACCAGCGCAAGGGAAGCGCGTGATGAATGCTATCGATACGATAGGCCGTGCCCTGGGCGGCAAGCCAAAACCGGGTGACGATGCAGCAGACTGCACGGACGATAATCCGGAGCAGTCGGACCCGGCCACCATGATTCGCTATCTGGCGGGGTTGTCATCCCTCGAATACGAGCAGAAACGGCGCGCTGTTGCCGAGGCGCTGGGTGTTCGAGCCTCTGCCCTTGACCGGGCCGTCAAGGAAGCAGGAAAGAGCTAAAATGAAAGCATTCTGCCATTTGATGAACCTGAACCATGGCCTGAACCCGTTGAACCGAGCCAACTGTTGACCGACATTGTAGCCACCATCCAGCGGTTCATTATCTGTTCCACCGAGGTCGCCCACGCCGTGGCTCTTTGGTCCGCCATGACTTGGTTCATGGACGTCGTGCAGGTCGCCCCCCTGGCTATCATCACCGCCCCAGAAAAACGGTGCGGCAAATCGCAACTGCTGTTTCTACTGGGGCGGCTTACCGCCAGATCCATCACGGCAAGCAGCATTTCCCCGGCGGCGCTGTACCGAGCCATCGACGCGTGGCAACCAACCCTGTTGATTGACGAGGCCGACGCCTTCCTGAAAGACAACGAGGAATTGCGCGGGATCATCAACAGCGGACACACCCGTGATGCAGCGTATGTCATTCGTACCGTCGATGACAACTTCACCCCCACCAAGTTCAACACCTGGGGAGCAAAGGCTATTGCCGGAATCGGCCATGTTGCCGAAACCATCATGGATCGTTCGGTTATCCTGGAGCTTCGGCGCAAACTGCCCCATGAAGAGGCGGCCCGGCTCCGCTCCGCCGAGGCCAATTTCTTCAGCGACCTACGGGCAAAGCTCGTCCGGTTCGCTGACGATTACGCCGTTACGGTTCGGCAGGCCCGCCCGCCTCTTCCATCGGGCCTAAATGACCGGGCTCAGGACAATTGGGACCCCCTGTTGGCAATTGCCATGGTTGCCGGCGGGCACTGGCTGGAGATCGGAACCAGGGTCGCCATCAAACTGTCCGGCTGCGAGAGCGCGGCGCAAGCCATCGGGGTAGAACTGTTGTCCGATATCAAAGAAATCTTTGAGATAAAGGAGGTGGAACGGATCAGTACCGTAGACCTGATCAGGGCCCTATGCGACGATGAGCACCATCCCGAGTGGGAACACCCCCAGATGGCTTTGATCTTTTCCCTTACCTTCTCGTGCGCCCCCGACCTGACCGAAAAGCAGGTGGACAGACTGAAGGATCTGCTCGCATGCAACCTCACAACCGTCCGTGCCTACTTGCTCAAGGAAGATTTTCAGCGATTCTGGCGTTACAGTTCCCCGACTTGGGCTGGCAAGTTCCTTGATGCCTGTTGCACAAGAACCATGCGATCCAAAATCAAACCGATGAAGAAGGTCGCTAAAATGTTGCGGGCTCACCGTCCCCTCCCCGCTCAACTGGTTTCGTGCAAAAAATACGATTGCCCTGGGCTGTGTGGAGGGCTTTAACAACAAGGCAAAAGTGATCACCAAGCGATCTTATGGATTTCGCACGTACGATGGGCTGAAAATAGCTTTATGTCATGTAATTGGTGACCTGCAGATCCCCAAGGGTACCCACAGATTCTGCTGAGGAACCGTTTTTATTTAATGAGAGGCTCCCTTGATTCGGCAAACACTGCCGCATATAATGTTTTATGCGAGATATTTTTTTTAATGGCAAGGCCCCAGGATCTGGTATTGCCTAATGCGTTGTTTAGCGGGGATGGTACGAGATATTGAAAAGTACGCTATTTCGGAAAAAAATTGCAAGATTAGCGGTTTACAAATTGTGCTGGATTTACTAATAATGGCCACCATAGTGTACTGAACAGCCATTCATCTTCTTCCGATATCTTGTCCTCTTGCTTTTTAAGCCTTTCTCCGGGGATCCAACTAGCACCAATGATTATCTTTTATGGGCGTAATTGTCTTGGAAGGTAGCCATGGAACTACTAAAAGCCGTGCCGATAGCATTCAAGCCACCGGATTCAGGATGGAAGGCGGAAGGCGCGGGACAGGTGCTTATTTCTGGTGCGAAGGAGCTTACGCTGAATATTTGGCAAAAAGTTGGTGGAACTTTGGATTAACAAAAAAAATATTTAAAGATGATACAGATAAGACTTGTTCGGTAATATCTGTTCAGTTGCAAGTCCAGGAAGATGAGTTTATTGACCTGGAAGATAAGTTTTTAAAGAATGAAATTGCGGACCTTTGTTTAAAGAATGACCTTGATTCCTCAGCCAAAGATGAGGAAATCTCTGGATTCTATGACATGTTTCTTTCTCAGTTGGAAAAAAAACTTGGGAAAGAGTTCAAAGTCCACGAAAGTGCAGTCAATACGGCAGGAAGCACCTATTTCCCAAAATACCCTGAGAGGATATTAGGGCCACCGCATTGTTATATCGTTAGAGATCCAAATTGTATAGAATTGTTGGATATAAGTAACTGTTCTGAGTAGTTTATCAAGGGGAGGAGCATATGAGCACTATTAATTCAAGGCTCCGTGAAGCTATCAAATCCGTTGTCAAAGAAATTGGAGCTATGTCTAAACAAGAGTTTAGACAGGAACTCAACAAGGCAATTGGTAGCGACCGAGCCCGTTCACTTTATCATGCATGGAATGCACATTGTTCAGAATCTTTATCTTTTAAAGATTGCTGCGTAACCTGGAAAAAGGTTTCTGTTGATAAACAAGGCTTTTGCGGTGCTCTGGATGTACAGAGCGGGTCATTGTTTAAAGATGGAAAATCTTTCTGCAAAAAAGATGTGTCAGTGGATTATGAAAGGGTCGTCTCTACTAGCGATGATTATTTTAAGTTTCAAGCTGCTGCATAGTTAAAATTATTATGGCAGAAAATCTTTTTAAAGCTCTTCATGCGATACAGCTTCAAGCTGTTAGCACTAGAGAGCTTTTTATTTGCATTAATGGTCCTGTAGACGATACAGTTGTAACTGCCTGCGGGGATCAGGTTCAATTGGATTCAGCGCATGGTGACTTCAATAAAGAAGATAGGACCATTAATGTTGGCTTGCGCTTAATGTTAGGCATGGATGAAAATAACGATTTCCCCATTTCGATGAGAATTGAGATCGTTGGTTCATTTACGGTTGATACAGATCAGTTCGATGAAGGTAATATCGAATCATGGGCTACTAGAAATGCTCCTATGATTTTGTACCCTTTTGTACGTGAACACTGGTGCGCGCTGACGACCAGATGCGGGCTTCCGCAAATGATTCTCCCGCTCATTCAGGTTCCCACTCTTACAATTTGATTTTTTTGGGGGCGGGGAAACTTCCTCCGCCTTTCCCGTTTTTCCACACCTCTTTAGCCTCTGTCGGAAATTTGAAATTCTAAATAGTGCGGTCAACTTGATCGAATATTTTACGAAGTTCTGTTTTTGCCACATCACCCCCCTGTCCCGCCTCGCTTCCTGTTCACCTCTAGCAATAAAGTCCTATTCACATAGCGGAAGATTATTTTTTTCGGTTCTTCACAAAAATCGATGCAAGATAGCCAGGTCAATCGATCAATATTTAACCTGATACCAATAAGTTACGATCGATTAAACATGTTGCCTATTTCCCAAGGATATAGTTCGCATGCTTAAACCGCGCGCTTTTGGATTTTAGGTGTCATGCACGGCTTGGTTTCTCAAGGCCAAGCCCGCGGGGCGCTAAGCTATTTTGACAAGCCAATATGACGGGCCTGAAAGTGGCGATGGCGAAGGGACGGCAAAAAAATCGCCCTTGCCTCTGGCCTGGATCAAGTTAAGGGATTTACGGCTGCCGGTGTTATGAATCATTGGATTGCTTGCTAGGTCAATAGTGCCCAACTCTTAAATAGTTTTGCACCGACTTGTGAGATGAGCTTTTTATTAAAATTTAGTCATCAGGGCACAATAGGGGCACAAAACAAAAAAAGCCACTTAGCTAAAGCTTGCTAAGTGGCTGTATTTGCTGGTGCGCCAGGCAGGATTCGAACCTGCGGCCCACGGCTTAGAAGGCCGTTGCTCTATCCAACTGAGCTACTAGCGCACAAATTTTATGCGGTCACAACGTACCGAGGACGCACAGAGAA
>JAQUEZ010000093.1 GCA_028684915.1 Desulfobulbus sp. | reverse complement strand
CCCGTACTTTCCTCCCCCTCTTGCTGGTTTCATGGAGATAGTAATAGTTAAAATTAAACAGCACCATGAAAAATACCCCCTCCCGCCGGCAAATGCTTTTCCCCTTACCGACGGCTTATCAACTGCTGCTTAACGTAACTGTTGGTTTAGTCGAAACGGCAGGTAATCGGCCTGCATCCGGTCCTTGAGCTGGACGCCTGTAATTTTTAAGCGCAAAGCTTCCTCGATCAGATAGGCGAGTTTGCGCACCCCCTCCTCGATGGGGAGCCCGCCCGCACGTACGTTGGAGATACAGTTGCGCGCCTCATCTGAAATTCCCACCTTGGGTTCATAGGTGAGATAGATTCCCATGGAGTTGGGTGAGCTGAGTCCGGGTCGCTCACCAATGAGCATGGCCACCATCTTTGCGCCCAACAACTCGCCGAGCTCATCGCCGGTGGCCACGCGGCAGTTGCGCACCAGGCAGATAGGGCCGAGTTGCAGTTCGCTGAATCGGGAGCAGAGTTCCTGAAAACGACGAATGAAAGGCACCACATTTTCCGCAATCGCCCGCGAGGAAAGTCCATCTCCAACGACCAGGAGTAAATCACACCTTGCATCAACCTGCTTTTCACGCAACAGCGCCCTCGAGCCCTCATTAAGCCGACGACCGAGATCGGGGCGGGTGAGATAGGTGGATCGATCAGGTGCCGCACTCTGCAAAGCCAAGGTCGACAGATTAAGAGCTGCCAGTTCCTGAACCAATTGATCCATATCCAGGGGCAGATGCACCGAATCTCGGGCCTGGGCGTGGGCCATGCGGAGGTTCAACACCGAGACCAAGGGCAAGCTGGCACCGCATCGCCCCAAAGCAATACGGGCATCGGTAAAACGGCGTAGTTCTTCCCAAGGATCCTCAACCACTGCTGAATTGCCATTTTTTCGCATTGCCTGAAGAAAATGTTCCATTTTTAGAGCCATCCCTCCGGCAGAGCCAGTAAACGACTGGCAGGACTAATCGATCGCAGGTGACCCGCGATAGGATCAACGATCCCTTGCTCTTGCAGCCAAAGATGGAATTCTGGTGCCGGAGTCCGCCCCAGCAGACGGCGCAGATACGCGGCATCATGAAAGGAGGTGGACTGATAGTTGAGCATGATGTCATCCGCTCCCGGCACGCCCATGATGAAGTTGCAACCGCTGTTCCCGAGCAAGGTGAGCAGTATATCCATGTCGTCCTGGTCGGCCTCGGCGTGGTTGGTATAGCAGATATCGACCCCCATGGGCAGACCGAGCAGTTTGCCGCAGAAATGATCCTCCAGACCGGCACGGATGATTTCCTTACCGTTATAGAGATATTCCGGGCCAATAAAACCGACCACCGAGTTAACCAAGAGCGGCTGGAACCGACGCGCTACCGCGTAGGCCCGTGCCTCCAGAGTCTGCTGATCAACCCCGAAATGGCTGTTTGCCGATAAGGCACTGCCCTGCCCGGTTTCAAAGTACATCACGTTGTTGCCCAGGTTGCCGCGCTCAAGCTCTAACGTGGCCATGTGGGCTTCGCCGAGCAAAGACAGGTTGACGCCGAAACTGCGATTGGCCGCCTCGGTCCCGGCAATGGACTGGAAACAGAGGTCTACCGGGGCCCTGGCACGTATTGCCTCCAGAGTGGTGGTCACATGGGTGAGCACGCAGCTCTGGGTGGGTATTTGGTAGCGGTCGCGGATCATGTCGAGCATGTCCAGCAACCTGCGGATATTGTCGACACTGTCGGTGGCCGGATTGATGCCGATCACCGCATCACCGCAGCCGTAACAAAGGCCATCCAGAATTGAGGCTGCGATTCCCTTGAGGTCATCGGTAGGGTGATTGGGCTGCAACCGCACGCCAAAAGTGCCGGCAAGGCCAAGCGTATTGCGAAAACGGCTCACTACCCGACATTTGGAGCCCACCAGGATCAAATCTTGAATCCGCATCAGTTTGGCAACCGCCGCCACCATCTCCGGGGTGAGGCCAGGAGCCAGGTTGGTGAGGGTAGCGCTGTCGGCCTCTTCAGTGAGGAGCCAGTCGCGCAGCTGGCCTACGGTGTAATCAGCCACCAACGCAAATGCGATTTGATCGTGGGTGTCGATAATAAGACGAGTCACCTCATCCACCTCGTAGGGGATGAGGTGCTCTTCAAGAAAGGTAGCCAAAGGCAGCTCGGCCAGGACCATCTGGGCCGCTACCCGTTCTTCGGCACTTTCGGCGGCGATCCCGGCCAGACAGTCGCCGGAACGGTGCGGACTGGCCTTGGCCATCAGCTCACGAAGACTGTTAAAAACAAAGGTACGATGTTGCAATGTCAGTTTATACATCCACGCTTGGGCCGTGGTCGTTTCTCCGCGCGATCACGGCAAACGACCACGGCACCCTCCACTCGCTGAAAACCGTTACCTCCCGGCAAAATCTTCGCCGCAAAGCCGATTTTCATAGTTGCATTTTAAGGTTGAACAGAGTCCAGCTTTGTTGATTATTCGTCGATACGGACCGGTTTGACTTCCACTTGGGTCGTCATAACCATAATCTGTTCGGCTAAGGCATCCTTGCTGGCAAACAGCTTAAAGTAGACATAGGCAACAGCCATAATACTGGCAAAGATCAACGCCAGCGTCTGATTGTAGTAGGTCACTGCAATCAGGGCCACCACCGCAATCACCAGACCGATCGCCGGTGCTACCGGATAAAACGGCACCTTGAACGGACGCTCCATTTTAGGATGATTCTTGCGCAGAGCAAAGATGGTAATCAGAGAAATCACATACAGCACCAGGGCACCAAACACGGCAATGGTGATGATCTCACCGGTTTTACCGGTCATCAGGGCGACAATACCAATCACCAGGTTAAACAGCAGCGCATTCTGCGGGGTCTTGAACCGAGGGCTAACCTTACCCAGGGAAGGATGCATATAGCCTACCCGGCCAAGCTCAAGCACGGCGCGGCCCGCGGCAAGAATGATACCGTGAAAGGAGGCAACCAGGCCAAAGAGACCGATGAAGATCAACATGTGATAAAGAAGATGGTTGTTACCGACTACATGGGCCAGAGCCAGGGGCAAGGGAGAATCGGAAGCGGCGGCACCTGCTGACGGGTAGACAATGGATTCCCAGCCACCTACGCCGACCGAGGTGGCAAAGGTGATAATTGCGAGCGCCACCAGGGTAAGAATGGCAGCACCAAAACCGATTAGGATATTGCGCTGTGGATTGACGGTCTCCTCGGCCACGTTGGCCACACCTTCAATGGCGAGAAAAAACCAGATGGCAAAGGGGATCGCGGCAAAAGCGCCGCCCCAGCCGTTGGGCAGGGTGTTCACGGTCAGATTTTCCCAGGAAAAATGCGGCGCGGTCACACCGGCAAAAATCAGCAATTCGGCCACGGCAAGTACGGTGACGAACAGCTCAAATCGGGCAGCGGCCTGGACGCCGTAAATGTTCAAAGCGGTGAAAATAATGTAAGCGCCAACAGCAATGGCCATGACCGGGACATCGGGCATGAAGAGATGGAAGTAGGCACCGATGGCTGCGGCAATTGCCGGAGGTGCAAAAACAAATTCAATCACCTGGGCCATACCGGCGATGAATCCCAGATCCTTGCCCAATCCCTTGGTGGCATAGTCAAAAACGCCGCCGGCCTTGGGAATGGCGCAGGCCAGCTCGGTGTAGCTGAAGGTGAAGGTGAGATACATGACGATGATGAATCCCGTAGCCACCGCCAGCCCCAGAGTCCCACCCTGCTCCAGGCCTAAGTTCCAGCCGAAATACATACCGGAGATAACATAACCCACCCCAAGTCCCCAGAGCATCCAGGGGCCTAATTTCCTTTCCAATTGCACTGTCGTTGTGTTGCTGCTCATACCACTCCCTCTTTTTTGTGGAACCAAAATGGATCATCGCCCCGAATCACGATATCGACCGGGGACGGGTTTACTCCCTCAGGCCTGGAGACACTGGCGTCTCCAAGCATGCAGGCTTACAGCAACAACTGATCCACCTTATGTTTTTTCAAGCAACATGTTGTTATTATTACATTTTTACTAATTACAATTTCAATAAAATCGTTGCATTTTTGAAATACCAAACCTTATAATGATACATTTTTGAATAAAACAAGACACAAGGAACTCCTCACCACCCAAGCCACTGTAGATAATGAACTCATAGAACCCCTGAAATACAGAAAATCTCGTTTCACAACAGAGGCGCAACGAGGCATAAAATACGCGCTAACGATATTTTTTTTTCAAAACCAAACAATATGGCGCAGGAAAAAATACTACGCCTTGTATACCTGTGTTTTTACTTAACCAACTCTTAGAGTGTTATGGCTAGCCGCCTGTCGAAGTATGAAAACGTCAATGCTGCAATATCCTGATTTTACATGTTTTTATTCAGTCCTGTAAAACCCCGTCCTTTGGGCGGGGGCAGCGTTCGCTGGCTTTGCCTGTGAGTTGCCCTCCTGTTACACAAGGCCTTTTTGTCCCCACAATTCAAGAGCAAAGGAGTAAAAGATGAGCAGGTTTTGGAAGCTATTGCATGTGCTATGGTGCTTTCAATATCACATTGTATGGGTGCCAAAGTATCGGTACCGCGTGTTAGGGTCGGGGAAAGAAAAAAGTATTCGAATAATGCGCCGAACCGAAAGACAAGCAGAATTGGATAATTATTTTTTTCCGCGACCCTTACTTTAAAATTTATTCGCATTTCAAGGTGAATAGTTGCTTTAATAATTAACAGGTAAACCACCGGCTCTGCCGGCGGACTCCCAAAGTTTGACAGTGCGGGTGAAATGGGAAGTCTACCACTTTAGAACCGCTCAAAGTTCAAGAAGAGGGGACTCCCCATGTACGACGAATTGGATTCCGCTCAAAAGTGGTCACTCCAGTTCATTTGGATGGGTATGCGCATGTCGGTGAGGGAGGGCTGGAAGTAACAAGGACGTTCCCGGAGGCGACGAGATCATGATCGTGACGCTCAAGCCCTATTGTCAAGTGGATATCTTCCAGGTCATGGGCGAACAACTCGTGCTTACCTACTTCTACGAACAAGAGAAAACGGAAGTGTCCGCTGCCCCGGAAACCGCCCTCAGTTCTCGAAATCTGTCCGTCCTGCCGGCTGAGCTGCGCGCGGCCCTGCTCCAGGCTGTACTTGAATTGGATACGGAGCGTACACTGGATGTGGTGGCGGAAATTACGCTGCGGGATGGAGTCCTCGGCCCGATGTTGCAACAACTTGCCCTGAACCTGGAGTACGATCGTCTGCTCGCGTTGTTGGAAAGTGACGATGGAAAATCGGAGACAGTGTAATGCACCAGGCAACTCAACAAGATGTTTCGTTCGAAATTCTTGTTGTCGACGATATCCCGGCAAATCTAAAACTGTTGAATGAGATTTTGATAGGGGAGGGATATCGGGTTCGTCCGGCCACCGGCGGGCAGTTGGCCCTCCGATCCGTTGCCCTCAGGCCACCCGACCTGATCCTTTTGGATGTGAAGATGCCCGGCATGGACGGCTACGAGGTGTGTCAAGCCTTAAAGGCTGAAGAGAAGAGCCGGGATATTCCGGTGATTTTCATCAGTGCCCTTGATGAGATCAGAGATAAGGTCAAAGGGTTTAAGGCCGGAGGCGTTGATTACATCACCAAGCCTTTTGAGGAGGCGGAGGTACTGGCTCGGGTAGAGACTCATCTTACCCTGCGGCGCTTGCAGGCACGACTGGAACGGCAAAACAACCGGCTGCAACTGGAGATTGCTGAACGCCGACAGGTTGAAGCGGCGCTGAGGCAATCCGAGAATATCTACCGTACCGTTGTTGAAAATACCGGCACCGCACTTGCCATCCTGGAGGAAAGCAAGATTATTTCTCTTGCCAATAGCCGTTTTGCAAAGCTCTCCGGCTATTCCAAGGAAGAAATAGAGGGCAAAATGTTCTGGACGTCCTTTGTGGTCCCCGAGGATCTGGAGAAGATGGAAAAAAATCATGCGTTGCGCCGGATTGATCCTCACACGGTACCGACGAACTATGAATTCCAGTTTGTCAACAGGCAAGGCATTATCACAGACACTGTTCTCAATGTTGCCATGATTCCAGAGACCCAAAAGAGTGTGGCCTCGTTAATGGACGTGAGCGCTCTGAGAAAGATGGCAGTCGAGTTGCAACGGGCGCGCAAATGGGAGTCCATCGGCATCTTTGCAGGGGGAATTGCCCATGATTTCAATAATCTTTTGGGGATCATCCTGGGTAATGTCGATCTTGCGGCAATGAGCCTGGAGCATTCCATATCTGATGTCCACAAATACCTCAAGGGAGCGGAACGGGCTTGTCAGCAGTCAAGCGAGCTGACACAGCGAATGATCGCCTTGACCGAAAGCATACGACCGTGCAAGGGACCGCAGGGCATCCGGGAATTGATAGCGGATGCCGTTTCCACGGTATTGTCGGGCACCGACGTGCATGGTGATCTCGATCTGGCCGAAGATCTCTGCCCGGTTGATTGCGATGCCGTGCAGATCAAGGAAATGGTCATGCACCTAACCGTTAATGCCCTGGAGGCGTCGGAACAAGGTGGAACCATAGATATATCGGCAAGAAACGAGTTGCTGACGATGGACTCGTTCGTCCCCGTGAATGCAGGCAAGTATGTTCATCTTATTCTGCAGGATCACGGCAAGGGGATCCCCACGGATGTTTTCCCGCAAATTTTTGATCCCTATTTCACCACCAAACAAAGAGGGAGTCAAAAGGGAATGGGGATGGGGCTCACCATGGCCTATGTCATTGTCAAAAGGCATTATGGAGATATCATCCTGGACTCCAAGGCTGGTGGCGGGACGATCGTGCATGTGTATCTTCCCGCGTTCGAACCGTGTGCGGATATCTTTCCGCCACTCCAGCGCTAGCTGGAGTCCATAACTTGTCGAAATCAATGGATTCCGGCCTAAGATGGAATGACGTTAACGGGCAAATGCAGACTTTTTTGCGAGACCATCAAAAAAGGGTGATGTGCGTGTTACGTTGGCGTGCATCTGGGGATACATTGGAAAAAACAGTAGGTTAAGGATGATACGCAGCCTTTGGTTGTGTCGCAACAACGTACAGGCATCGGCCAGAAGTTGCAAATAATTGCCGAGAATGTGCAGGATGAACGGTTGCTCGCCCTGTTGGAGGGTAACAACGCCGAATCGGAGAGGGAATGATGCAGCAGGAACCGCAAGAAATGATCCCGGCCGAGATCCTCGTCATTGATGATATCCCGGCAAATTTGAAGCTGTTGATGGAGATTCTGACCGAACAGGGTTATCGAGTACGCCCCGCCAGCACCGGCCAGTTGGCATTGCGATCCGTCACCTTCCGGCAGCCCGACCTGATTCTGCTGGATGTGCAAATGCCCAACATGGATGGCTATGAGGTGTGCCGGATCTTGAAGTCGAAAGAGACGTGCCGCGACATCCCAGTTATCTTTATCAGCGCCCTTGACGCGACCAAAGACAAGGTCAAGGGATTTGCGGCCGGATGCGTCGATTTCATTACCAAACCGTTTCAAGCGGAAGAGGTGTTGGCGCGGGTTGAAACACACCTGGCCTTGCGGCGGATGCATCGGCAGTTGGAAATACAGAATGCGCAGCTCCTGCAGGCGAGTGCCGAACGTATCAAGGCGCAACAGGAACAGGAACAACTCCATGCCCGGCTGCTGCAGGCTCAAAAACTGGAGTCAGTCGGTCAATTGGCAGCCGGTATCGCACATGAAATCAATACCCCGGCCCAATTCATCAGCGCAAATATCTCTTTCCTCAGCGAAGCCTTCGAAGAAGCATCGCAACTCATCAATGCTTTTTTGAATCTCCTTGAATCCGTAAAAATAGGTCCTGTAACCGAGGAGCAGATCAAGGCTAATGAAGCAATCCTTGCCCACCTTGACTGGGATTATCTCAAAGAAGAGATTCCTCGCGCTCTCATCCAATCAGCGGAAGGCATACAACGTGTCACCTCCATTCTCCAGGCGATGAAAGAATTTTCACATCCTGGAAGCAAGGAGAAGGTTAGTGCCGATCTCAATCGCATTATCGAGACCACAATCACGGTTTCAAGAAATGAATGGAAATATGTGGCAATAGTTGAGACCGACCTTGACCCTGCGCTGCAACTCGTGCCGTGTCTCGCCGATGAAATGAGTCAGGTCTTTTTGAACCTGCTGATCAATGCTGCCCATGCCATTGAACAACGATTCGGCCGCAATCCAACGGGTACCAAAGGAACGATTACCATAACGACGAGACAACACGACCAGGATGTGGAAATTTTGATTACCGACACAGGTGCCGGCATCCCCGAGCATATTCGACACAAGGTCTTTGATCCTTTTTTCACCACCAAGGAAGTCGGCAGAGGGACCGGTCAGGGGCTGACCATCGCCTACGATGTTATTACCAATAAGCATAATGGTACCCTTGCCTTTGAAACAGCAACAGATGTGGGGACAACCTTCATTATCCGCCTGCCGATGATGCCGCCGTGTTTGTTATGACGAGAGTGTAGTGTTGGAATTCGCTAGAAAAGCGTGGTGAAAAGGAGAGAAAGGGTGACTGGTACAAACAATTTTGCAAAGGCAGATATCGACTCTTTTCGCACGCTCATCGCTGATCGTGAAGACTGGCTCATGGAAAGGATTCTCGGTTATGCAAAAAAATATCAGTATGCGAAATACACTTCAACGCTCCGGGAGGCCTGGCGGCTATCGATCTCGGGCTTGTCCGCAGCCCTCCTCGCTGGCATCCAAGGGGAGCCCCCAAACTTGGAATTGGGGCCGGATGATACGTTTGTAGACGATCCCATTGCTGCATTCGGTTGTATCGAAGCCCGGCGCCACCGTGAGCGCGGCGTGAGTTTAGGCATGTTCCTGGGCTTGATGAAATATTACCGGGAAAGTTACAAGGAGATGGTGCGTGATGCCGAATATCTGCCTTCCTTTGCCTCTTTTTGCCTAAACCTGGTTGAACGTTTTTTTGATCGGCTGGAGATCGCGTATTGTATCGAGTGGGCGGAATCCGACCAGGGCAAGTTGATTGAAGAGCTTCAGGCCAGAAACCGGTTGATGACCAACGAGAAGAACCGGTATCTGACGCTGTTTGAAAGCCATCCGCACATGGTCTTTATTCTGGATAAGGACCGCAATGTGCTCAATTTGAACCATGCTGCGGCCAGGCGTTTTCAGGCGCAAGACACACCCGGAGCCCATTATTACAGTCCGGCGGCGCAAGGACTGACTTCGAAGGTATTGCTCTCGCAATGCGCTTCTTCCGATGATTCTCCCGACTATGCTTTGGAACTGCTGATTGCTTCGTTAACCGATGATCTCCAATCCTTTGCTGTTAGCGATGCGATGCATCTGAGCTTTGAGAAGCAGGTCATGGAACAAGACGGGGTTCGAGACTATCTTATTATCTTCTCGCGAGTCCTTGACGTGTCGGCACAAGAGGGGGAGGTCGTCCTGGTTATTGAGGATATCACGGTACAAAAACAAATCACCGAGGAACTGCGGCGGGCTAAAGAAGCAGCGGATGCGGCCAACCAGGCAAAAAGCGAGTTCCTTGCCAATATGAGTCACGAACTCCGCACTCCGCTTAATGCCATTCTGGGCTACTCACAGCTCATGCAGCGGACAGCCTCTCAGGACCCTGTACATCTGGAGTATCTACAGACGATCAATCGCAGTGGTGAGCATCTGTTGACACTAATCAACGAGGTCCTGGAGATATCCAAGATCGAGGCCAGGCGCATCACTCTGGATCCCTGTACCTTCGATCTCCCCGCCATGCTGCGTGACCTTCACGTTATGTTCAACATGAGGACCAACGGCAAGGGTCTCTTTTTTGACCTGGATCTTGCTCCCGATCTGCCCCGCTACGTGGTGACGGATGAAAATAAATTCCGCCAGATTCTGATCAATCTGCTCGGGAATGCCGTCAAATTCACGGACAGGGGTGGCATTGTCCTGCGGATTGCGGCAAAACGCCACTCCTCTGAAGAGATACGTCTGTGTGTAGAGGTCGAGGACACCGGTCTTGGGATCGCGGCAGAAGAACTGGACAAGGTTTTCCAGTCGTTCGAGCAGACGACGTCGGGAAGGCGAAAGCAAGGGGGGACGGGCTTGGGCATGTCCATCAGCCGGGAGTATGCGCGGATGATGGGAGGAGACGTCACCGTCACCAGTCAGGTGGGTAAAGGCAGCACGTTTTGTTTTGAAAGCGATATTCAGGAGGGCAAGGAATCGAATCTCCGGGAAACACCTCAGCCATGCCAGGTGATCAGCCTGGCCCCCTCGCAACCGGTTCCTCGGATCCTGGTTGCCGAGGACAGCAAGGAAAACCGGCTTCTGCTGGTCAAATTTCTCGAACAGGTGGGTTTTGATGTCCGGGCGGTGGAGAATGGTGCGCAGGCGGTGGAGATGTCAGCGCAATGGGCCCCGCAGTTTATCTGGATGGACATCCGTATGCCGGTGATGGACGGGCTGGAGGCGACCCGAAGGATCAAGGCCACCCCGGGCGGTGCGTCGGTCAGGATCGTGGCGCTCACGGCCAGTGCGTTAGTGGAGGAGCGGGAAACGGTCCTGGCGGCGGGGTTTGACGATTTCGTGCGCAAACCCTATCGCGAAGCAGACCTCTTCCGGGTCATGGCTGAACAGCTCGGGCTTGCATATCTCTATGAACAAGAGCAACCACAGGTGTCCGAGCAAGCGGAAATCGTACTCCTCCCCCAAGATTTGGCGACCCTGCCGGCGGATCTGCGTGCGGATTTGCTGCAAGCGGTGCTTGAATTGGATACTGTCCGTATCACGGCGGTGGTGGCAACAATAGGACAGCAGGATGGCGTCATCGGTTCGGTTTTAAAAAAACTGGCCGATAATTTGGAATACGATCGTTTGCTCGCCCTGCTGGAAGGGTGCAATTGAAGATTGCAGCAAGCATTGCGCATGACCGATTTTTTCTCCTCTCCCCCTGTGCGTACAGGATGATGGCCTAGTGAAGGTGTCCCCGATAAGTTGAGCAGGAAGAATGGTGCCAGGCAAACACGTTACCCAAAAAGGTGGGGTGCAAATAAGGACAAGTCCTTCGGCAGTAACGGATTTTCCCTGTAGTAAAAAACACTTGACTTAATAGGTAACATCGGTTTTATCCATGGCTAGTTCAGGTGTTCGTAAGAACACAATAGGGAACCCTGCGTAATTCGGGGACGGGCCCGCCGCTGTGACCGAGGACGAACGCTGCATTGATGTCACTGACCAAAAGGTTGGGAAGACGCAGCAAGTAGGATGATCCGGAAGTCAGAAGACCTGCCTGAATGGTAATTGGAGACGACTGCGTGGACGGCGGCGTACCCGGTATGATATATTTCTGCGGATAAATAGGGCTATCCCGGATCGATGCTTTTGTCGATCCGGGATTTTTTTTTGTCAGCCCTACCGACTGCAGGCCGTGGCCACCCCCCTCATTGTTGTCGACTCCATCACCTAACCCGTGCGAGGAGCCATGCAACACTCTCAGGCCACAGGCCTTTCTTTTTTTCGCCAGCGGCGCTTTATCGCCATCTCAGCGGATTTCCCCTTACTTTTCCCTCGGGTGCTGCAACCACTATCTGTAGCGCTGTTTGTATCTTGCTCCCTTCCCTCTAAGGCAAGAATATGAGCCATCTTGCCCAAACGTTTTTTATTTGCGCCGGTCTCTGTTATCTGGCCGCCCTGATGGCCGCCTTCCTGCCCCTGAGGTGGTCGTTTTTGTCCCGGGTCCTGCTGATTCCGGCCCTGGGATGCAATCTGGTGACAGTTGGCCTCCGCTATTACCAAGCCTGGCCCATGCTGCCCATGCATCTCGGTCCAATGGCGTTGCCCCTTTGTTTGGGCCTGCTGATGGTGTTTCTCGGCAGGGCATCACGCCCGGGCGAGCGAAGGGTGCTGCGGATCATCCTCACTACCATTGTTTGCTTGGTGACGGCGGCTATCTTTTTCCCCAAGGATTTTTATCTGCCCTTTCTCAAGTCCAAGACCCTGATTGCCCATGCCTTTCTCTGGTTTGCCCTGCTCGCCAAAGGATGTTGTGCAATCAGCGCGGCTTGGGCCCTGTGCGCCTGGCCCTTTGTCGGTGACTCTTCCGCTTCATTGCGACCCGCCGTTGCTCTGCAGTCTTCCCTACGCTGGGCCGCCCTGGGCTTTGGTCTCTGGACCGTCTCTATGTTCTGCGGTGAACTCTGGTGCTATCTGGGCTGGGGCACGCCGGTGGTCTGGGAAGATCCCGCCCTGACCCTGACCATGGCAGGTTGGTTTTTTTACGCCTGCGTTCTTCATCTCCACCTCACCAAAACCTGGAACCTGCAGGCAAGAGCGATCTTTGTCGGCCTGGGCGGACTGCTCATGCTTTCACTGAGCTGCCTGCCTGATTTTGGGCCCTTTCGAACCCTGGTAATGCCATGAAGCGAACCTGCACCTCCATCTGGCAGGGGTTGGGCAGCATCAACCTCACCATTGTCCTCTGTTCGCTCCTGACCCTGGACCTGGTGTGGGGCTATTTCTGCCTCAAACACCATACCTCCCTGTTCACCCCGCTCAACGACATGGGACTATCTGCCTGGAGTCAAACCTACGGTAGCAATAATCTGGAACAGACCGGGTGGTTTTTCCTCCTGCTGGTCCTGCTAAGCTGTCTGTCTGCCAACACCTTTGTCTGCACCACCAACCGGGTAGGGCAACTGCTGGCCGTGCGGCGTGGCGGGTGGCAATGGCTCTTGAAACTGGCGCCGCACATCATGCACTACGCCCTGATCGTTATCCTTGGCGGTTATCTCTGCAGCTACCTGTTTACCGAGGTTCTGACCGGCCGTACCCTGGTGCCGGGTTCCCGACTCTCCTTGCCCGGCACCAGCGGTCAGGTCGGTTTGCTTGCCTTTGAGCCCGAGTATTATCAAGGCAAACGTCTTGCCTTTATGGACAATAGGGTGATCTCCGCCCGATTCCGGCTGCTGCTCGATGACGGTGTCACTCCGCGGGAGGCCGTCCTTGGTTGTACTCAACCGATCAGATTCCAGGGATACAGCCTGCACCTGCGTAATTTTGCCCCCAAAGGGTTGGAAGGGATGAAAATGAAAACCAGAGTCGACCTCTTTGTGCGCAAGGATCCGGGAGTCGGCCTTTATCTGGCGGGAATGGTCCTCTTCAGCCTGGGCCTGCTGCTCTATCTCTTTGATTGGATCATGGTTCGGGAGGTCCGCAAATCGTGAAACATATTTTTTTCCTTCGCCTGATTGGCCTTTGTTTGCTCGGGATGTTGCTTTTGCTTTTCGGCTGCCGCAACGACAACGGCACAACCACCGGTAGTGATGCCGATGGCCAACGCCCGGCCTTTCTCCAAATCGGTGAATTCGCGGTTCACCGGATTTCGCCTGCGCGGACCGAGGTGCGCGACGGCGCCGGGCGTATTCTGGTGCTTATTCCCCGCGAGGCACCCCTGCCCACGGATTGTCCACCCAACCAGGTGGTGCGGGTGCCGGTGCGGCGTGTGGTTGCCTACGGCTTTTTCGATATTGCCGTACTTCGCGCCCTCGGGGTGCTGGAGCAGACCCTGGTCGGGGTGACTGCCCCGGAAAAACGCTGGTATATCCCGGAAATCAAAAGAGGCATGCAGGCCGGGCGGATCGCCTATGTCGGTGATGCCGCGTCCATTGACTATGAACGGCTCAAACAAGCCCAGCCGGAGCTGGTGCTGACCTGGGATCCCTCGATCATTCCTCTTATGGACGATCTCCATATTCCGGTGGCCGTGACCACCACTCCCACGGCCATGTGCCTCAATGCCCGCATGCGTTTTGTCCAGTTTCTGGCACCCTTTTTTCACCGGGAAAAGGAGGCCGATGCCTATTTTGCCCGGATCGACAATGCGCTGAAGGATATCCGGGCGCGCACGGTTGCCTCGACCTCTCAGCCCAAGGTGATGTGGGGCGATATTTACGAAAAACGGGTCATGGTCGAACCCGGAAATGCCTGGGTCGGCGAACTGGTGGGGCTGGCTCAGTCCGACTACCAGTTCGACGATGTTTTCGGTACCTCCTGTATCGAGATCACGTTGGAACGTTTTCTTTATTCCGGTCAGGATGCGGACATCTTCTTTACCTACCGGACCCGGGAAATGGGGGCCACCTCCAAGGCGGCCCTGGCCCGGCTCAATCCTCTGATCAAGGATATCGCCCCCTTCAAACGGGGGCGTGTCTATGCGCCCTTGCCCCATTACCACCAGTCGGCGGACCGGCTGGATGAAATCCTCACCGAGATCAGCGCCATTCTCCATCCTGAGGCCTACCCGAACTACCATTTGCGCTATTTCATCGAGTTACCCGCAACCGACCCCAAACCCGTGAAGGAGTCCCTATGAATGGTGCCGATTGCTGCCTGGATGCACGTCCATTGCCGGTGCGCAGAGCGCCGTTGTTTTTTTCCCTGTTGGGCCTGCTGACCTTGATCATGCTGGTCATGAATGTTGCAGTCGGTTCGATCCACTTCAGCCCGGCCGAGATCTGGCAGGCGCTCAGCCACCCGCGTGAGGCCACGACCACTGGCTTCATCCTCTGGAACATTCGCATCCCCCGAGCCATTGCCGCAGTGTTTGGTGGCGCCTACCTGGCTGCTGCCGGCCTTTTGTTACAGATCTACTTCCGGAACCCGATTGTCGGGCCCTACATCCTCGGTATCAGCTCCGGCGCCACCCTGATGGTGTCTTTTGTCATGCTGACCAGCGTTACCGTGGGCTGGACCCTGTTCACCCCGTTTATCTCCACCCTGGCCGCCTTTGCCGGGGCTTACGGGGTAATGCTGATCGTGCTCGCCATCGCCGCCCGGATCAAGGGAGGGGTGACGCTGTTGATCGTCGGCCTGATGATGGGCTACCTCTGTGGGGCTGTCAGTGCCATCCTCACCGCCTTTGCCGAAAAGGACAAGATCAAGGGCTTTGTTCTTTGGCAGCTGGGCAGCTTCTCGGGCTTCAAATGGGATGAGATCTGGTTGTTGCTGGTCATCGGTGGCGCAATCCTGGTGTTGCTCTACCTGCAGAGTAAACCGCTCAACGCCTTTTTGCTCGGTGAGGAATACGCCGCCTCCATGGGCGTCAATATCCGCCGTTTCCGATTCCTGATTCTGCTCTGCTCCTGCGCCCTGGCCGGGATGGTCACTTCCATGGCCGGGCCGGTGGCCTTTGTCGGCATGGCCGTGCCCCACATGGCCCGGCTTGGTTTCGGTACCTCGGACAACCGTATACTTATTCCCGGTGCCTGCCTGATGGGCGGCCTGGTGGCCAGTCTCTGCGACCTGATCGCTCGCTCGGTCATGGCGCCGGTGGAACTGCCGCTCTCGGCTATCACCGCCTTTTTCGGTGCCCCGATCGTCATCATGCTTTTGCTCAAACGGAGGGTCAAATTATGAACGCCAATCTGCACCAATACGACCAAGTACCCGTCATCGAACTCCAGGATCTGGGCGTTGGTTACGGGCACGAGCCGATATTGCATCATCTGAATTTTAGCTGTCTACCCGGACAGTTCATCAGCCTGCTCGGTCCCAACGGTGCCGGCAAGACAACCCTGCTCCGCACCCTGTCCCGCCACCTTGCCCCCATGGCTGGTGAAATCAGGGTGCAGGGCAGGCCTCTCGATCAATTTTCGGCCATGGAACTGGCACGGATTATGGCAGTGGTCCTCACCGATAAGGTGACGCCGCCGTTGTTTTCCGTGTTCGAGTTCGTGGCTCTGGGGCGCTATCCCCACACCGACTATCTTGGCCGGCTTCGTTCCCAGGATCAGGTAATCATCAGCTCTGCCCTGGCAGCGGTGCATGCCCTGGATCTGGCTGACCGCCCCTTTGCCGATCTCAGCGACGGCGAACGGCAAAAGGTGCTCATGGCCCGGGCCCTGGCCCAGGAGCCACTGGTGCTCCTTTTGGATGAGCCGACCATTCATCTTGATCTTAAGCACCGGGTGGAGGTGATGGCCATTCTCCGTGACCTCTGCCGCTCCAAGGGGATCACCGTGATCGCCTCGCTGCATGATGTCGACGTGGCGGCCAAGGTCAGTGACCGGGTGGCCCTGGTACGGGACGGTGGCCTGCGCGATTGGGGGACCCCGGAAGAAGTGCTCAGCGCCGAGGCGGTGACCGACCTGTATGACTTTGACAAGGCCGAGTTCAATCGCAACCTGGGGGGCATTGAACTCAAGAGCGAGGGGAGCCGGGGTCGCGCCTTTGTCATCGGCGGCATGGGCTCGAGCTCCCTCATTTATCGACTCCTGGCGCGAAAGGGCTTTGCCATTGCTACCGGGGTGGTCCATGCCAATGATCTGGATTTTTATGTGGCCAGTGCGTTGGGCGCGGACTGCGTGGTGGTCGATCCCCTGCAGACCATCAACGGCGCGGCTACCAGTGAGGCGCTGCGTTTGCTCAAGGATTGCGATCTGGTCATTGATAGCGGCTTTGCCCTGATGGAGGGCAACCAGGCCAACTTGGTGTTGCTGCAGGCGGCTTTGGACAGCGGCAAGACCGTGTTCACCCTGCGCACAACCGATCCCCATTCCCTGATGACCGCTGACCAGGCCCGCTACTATCGCTGTTCCAGCTCCACCCAGCTGGTCGAGGCGTTGGAGTCCTATGGGGCTATCATTGCCTCCAGCCGCCAAGTCGAGGAGGCCTGAAATGCAACCCCTGAATATGTGCTATTTTTCCGCGACCGCCTCGGAAATCCCCTCGCTCTCCGAGGGCGTGCGACTCTTTCTCGATCAGGGACGGCCGCTTAAGATCCATGCCCGCACCCAGGTACAGCTTTTTGATCGCAACCGGCATCAGGCCTTTGTCCGCGAGGCCTTGCGTGCCGAGGTGGTGATCATCTCGCTCCACGGCGGCCGGGCCTCCTTTCCCGCTTTTGACCTGCTGGGGGAAAGCCTTGCGCAGGTCCCGGAAGGCAAACGCCCCCTGATCCACGTCCAACCCACCAGTGGCGATGAGGACTCGATCGAAGCGGCGCACGAGTTTTCCACCGAATTCGGCACCCAGCAATGGGATTTGATCAAACAGTATCTCCAGTATGGCGGTGCCCGCAATTTCCACCAATTACTGATTCATCTCCAGCAGCGGCTCCACGAAGGGGAGGAGATCGCCAATCCGCCGCAACCGCTGCCCGATGACGGTATTTATCATCCCGATTTTGTCGGCATCCCCAGTTTGCGGGAGTATTTGGCCCAGCGGGTCGATTCCAACAAAATCACCGTGGGTTTATGGTTTTATCAGACCTACTGGACCAACAACAATCTTGCCTTTGTCGACGCCTTGATTCGCTCGATCGAGGCCGCAGGGGCCAATGTGATTCCGGTGTTTCATCTGCGCTACAAGGATGTTGAACGCGGCAACCGGGGGGCCGACGACGTGGTTGCCGATTACTTCATGGATGGCGATAAACCACGTATCGATGTGCTCATCAATCCGCTGATGTTCTCCCTGACTCTAGCAGCCCCCGCGTTTAAGGGACTTCTGTCCAGGCTCGGAGTACCGGTGATCCAGGCCATGACCTGTTCCGCTCCTTTTGCCCAATGGACGGAGTCGATTCAGGGATTGCCGACCATGGATGTTTCCTACAGTGCTGCCCAACCCGAGTTCGACGGCGCCCTGATCACGGTGCCGGTGGCCACCCGCGAGCAGGAAAGCATTGACCCGCTCACCGGTGCGCTTTTGGCCAAGTACATGCCCATCCGCGAACGGGTGGACAAGGTGGTGCGTCTGGCGCTCAATTGGGGGCGGCTTGCTCACATCCCGGTGGAAGAGCGGAAAATTGCTATTGTCTTTCATCATTATCCGCCACGCAACGATCGTATCGGTTGCGCGGCCGGCCTGGACAGCTTTGCCAGCGTTAGCGGATTACTGGCGAGGATGCGGCAGCAAGGCTACCGGATCGAGCATGAGTTCCCGGAAAAGGACGAACTGGCCCACGCCCTCTTGGAAAAAATGACCTGTGACCGGCGCTGGTTGCCCATGGACCAGATGGCGGCCCGTGCCGAGGCCAAAGCCGGGGTCGAACATTACAAGGGCTGGCATGCCGAGTTGCCCCCGGCCATCCGAGAAAAGATGTGCGAGGACTGGGGCGAGATGCCCGGCGAGTTGTTCGTCCATGACGACAAACTCCATTTTGCAGGCCTTTTGAACGGCAACGTCTTTCTTACCATCCAGCCGCCGCGTGGCTATCTGGAGCAAATCGACAAGGTGCTGCACGATCTCTATCTGTCGCCGCCGCACCATTATTTGGCCCAATACCGCTGGATTCGCGACGTATTCAAGGCGGATGCGGTGATGCATGTGGGGAAGCACGGCTCACTCGAGTGGCTGCCGGGGAAAGCCTTGGGGCTCTCTCATCAGTGCTACCCGGACCTGGCCATCATGGAGCTTCCCAATATCTATCCCTACATCATCAACGATCCGGGCGAGGGCACCCAGGCCAAGCGGCGTTCCTACTGCTGCATCATCGACCACCTCACCCCGGCCTTTACCAATGCCGATCTTTACGATGATCTGGCCAAGGTGCAGGGACTGGTGGCCGACTATGGTGCAGCCAGTAGCGAGGATCCGGCCAAGGTGGAGATACTGCGGCCCATGATCTGGGAGGCGGTGGCGGCGGCCAATTTGGACAAAGATCTGGGGATCGGCGAGGCGGAGGCCTTGGCTGATTTTGCCGGGTTTCTTGAAAAGCTGCATGGGTATGTGGATGAACTCGGCGACACCATGATCAATGATGGGCTCCATACTTTAGGACTGGCGCCCGAGGACCATCGTCTGGTCGAGTTCGTGGTCCAGCTCACCCGTTTGGCCAATGGCTCGGTGCCCTCGTTGCGCGAATCTCTGGTCATGGCCATGGGGTGTGATTACGACGATGTGATCGAACATCGCGGTCAGCGTCTGGCCCGTTTTGGAAACCGTACCGGCGGCGAGGTGCTGCGTGCCGCCCATGAGCAGGGACTGGTATTGGTGGGTCGTCTGGCTGAGTTCGATTTCCGCCCCGAGGCCTTGACCGACCTCAGCGGTGAGATGCTCTCAACCTTGCCGGTTGCCGCCCGTGACCGCGTTGTCGCCACCCTGGACTATATCATCCGGACGCTCGTGCCCAACATCCGTCTCTGCAGTGAAGAACTCGATGCGGCGCTGGCGGCCTGTGCCGGTCGATTTGTCCATCCAGGTCCCTCGGGTGCGCCCAGCCGGGGGCAGGCCGATATCCTGCCCACCGGGCGCAATTTCTACTCGGTCGATCCCAACAAGATCCCGAGCCCCGCGGCCTGGGAGGTGGGAGTCCGTCTCGGCGACGCCCTGATCGAACGCTATCTGAGTGAGACCGGCAAGTATCCGGATTCAATAGGTATCCTTATATACGGCACCGCAACCATGCGCACCCGGGGCGATGACCTGGCCGAGGTCCTCTATCTGATGGGGCTGAAACCGGTGTGGCAGAAGGGCAGCGGCAATGTCCGCGGTCTGGAGGTGATCCCGCTCAACGAACTCGGGCGTCCACGGCTGGATGTGGTGCCACGTGTCTCCGGTTTCTTCCGCGACTCATTCCCCAATCTTATGGAACTGGTCGATGAGGCTGCACGCATGGTGGCCGCGCTTGAGGAGCCAATGGAGTCGAACTTTGTCCGCCGTAACGTCTACCGTGATATGGAGGAGTATCGCAACGAGGGGCTGAGCGAAGAAGAGGCCTGGCGCGAGGCCACCTTCCGCGTCTTTGGCTGCCCGCCCGGGACCTACGGTGCCGGAGTGTCCGAGTTGATCGAATCCAAGCATTGGCAGACCCAGGAGGACTTGGGCAACAACTATATTCGCTATTCGTCACATGCCTATGGCCAGGGGAGCTATGGCAAGTCCAAGCCCATGGCCTACCGCCGCCAGCTCTCGCGCATGGATATCACGGTCAAGAACGAGGATTCGCGTGAGTACGACATGATGTCCTGTACCGATTACTACAACTATTACGGCGGCATGATCGTAGCGGTGAAAACGGTGCGCGGCCATCTGCCTTTTGCGGTCATGGGGGACAGCTCAGATCCCAAGCGGGTCAAGATCCGCACCACCGAGGAGGAGGCCAAGCATGTGCTCCGCTCCCGTCTGGTCAACCCCAAGTGGATCTCCGGCATGAAGCGGCATGGCTACAAGGGGGCAGGGGATATCTCCCATGTGATGGATATTGTCCTGGGCTGGGATGCCACCGCCGAGGTGGTCGATGACTGGATGTACGAGAAAATTGCCCGTGCCTATGCCTTGGATCCGGAAATGCAGGAGTGGATGAAGGAGGTCAACCCCTTTGCCCTGCAGAACATCCTCGACAAGCTGCTCGAGGCGATCAGCCGCGGCATGTGGCAGGCTGATTCTGCCATGGAGGAGGAACTGCGCAACACCTATTTGGAGATGGAGGGTGAGGTCGAGGAATGGACCGAGTAGGCGGCCTCTGCACAGCCTGGGCTTTTCTGGCCTGTGTGGGATGTCTGCTGATGCCCGATCTTGGCTTCTGTCTGGAGGAAAACGGCGCCATCGTGCTCACGGCTGAGGAAATCAGGCAGATGAAGGCCAACAAGATGGCGGATCTGCTGAATCACGTACCCGGCGTGAATGCCGGTGACTCCTCGGTGAGTATCCACGGGTCCTCCAAGGTGCGGGTATTGGTTGACGGGCGGCCGATCAACGACCCAACCTCCAGCTACGGCGCGGTCAACTGGTCCATGGTCGATCCGGACCAGGTCGAGCGGATCGAGATCCTACGCGGTAAGGGCGGGGTGCGCTACGGCCAGGATGCCGGTGGCGGGGTGATTCTTGTCACCACCCGATCCCTCAAGTCGATCAGTGCTGCCAGCAAAACCTACGGCGGTAATCAGGATACCGGATTTGCAGGCGCCAATGTCCAGGCCCGCAGCGGTCGTTGGGGGGCGGAGGCAGGCGGCGAGGTGGAAACCAGCCAGGGCTATACGGTCAACAACGACAGCTTCCGCCATCGGGCCGGGGTCAAGCTCTCCTACAACCCGGATGAGGAGCGGGGACTGAACCTGGGAGCGGATTTTGTTCATTGTTTACTATTATTTATAAAGTCAGAAATCTTTTTTGCAGACTCTTCATCTTTGAAAAATGAGTTCTCTTTTAAAAATTCATTTAATTTATTTATTGATTCATCACTTTT
>JAQUEZ010000369.1 GCA_028684915.1 Desulfobulbus sp. | reverse complement strand
ATCCCCAGATCGTAGACTGCATCCGCGACTCAAAATAGTCTTCCTGAAACTGCCCAACCATCCCCAGGCTATTATTATTCAGGACCACCATTTTGACTGGAAGCCGATGCATGGATACGGTTTCCAATTCCTGGATATTGCATTGCATTCCACCGTCACCGGCCACCATGACCACCGGAGCACCGGATGCCAGAGCAGCTCCGATGGCAGCCGGCAAAGCAAAACCCATGGAACCCATCCCGCCGGAAACCAAAAAGCGCTGCCTGGCGTGAAGTTCGACCGATTGCGCCACCCACATCTGATGTTTGCCGACATCAGCCAGAAAAGCCGCTGCCCGCGATGAAGATGCCGAAAGGGCATGGATGAAACGATTCGGATTAATACCTTTGCATCCGTTCAATTCTTCTGTATCCAAAGCCTGCTGCTTTTTACCTATAATCCATTGGCTCCATGTTTCTCTCTTGATATGTGCCCTGTTCTCCACCATCTGAATTAATAGAGGAATAAAGTCTGAAAGTTCAGCCAAACATGTTTCACAGCCTGTGACCCGGTTGTTTAATTGTCCGGGATCACAATCAACATGAAGAATCAGTCGGTTCCCCTTGAACCCAGATGCATCCGCACCGGTCTGCCGTACATCCAATCGGCTACCCAGCACCAGCAGGCAATCGCTTTCCATTACAGTCTGATTCGCCCAACGATTTCCATATGTGCCAATCATCCCTACCTTCAATGAGTGCCCCGTTGGGAGCACATCCAATCCCATCAAGGAGCAGACCACCGGAATATTCAGCTTATCCACCATATTACGAAATTCCGTGACAGCTCCGGCGGAGCGGATACCGCCGCCTGCAAGTATAAGCGGCTTTTCCGCTGCACCCAACGCGCTTAAAACCCGGTTGGCGAATTCGTAGGACTTTTCTGACCTTGTCGTTCTGCTCACGGGCTTATGCAGAAACGGTGCATCCAGGTCCATGCGCTGCACATCCATTGGGATATCGATCAAAACCGGTCCCGGGCGCCCTTCAACAGCAAGCTGAAAAGCCTTATCCATGATCTTAGGCAGATCTTGCACCGTTTTAACCAGCCATGCTGCCTTAGTAATCGGTTTTACAATCGATACGATATCGGTTTCCTGAAAACCCTGTTGACGAATCGGCCGTTCACCAGAAAGTTCCGTTGTGTTGACCTGCCCGGTAATGAAAACGACCGGAACCGAGTCGAAATAGCAACTTCCTATGGCTGTCACCAAATTAGTGGCTCCCGGTCCACTCGTTGCCAGCGCAACCCCTGGAACTCCAGTTACACGTCCAACCGCCTCCGCTGCAAATCCGGCAGCCTGTTCATGGTGCATACTGACGATCTGAATTTGACCCTTCTGGTATATCGAATCAATAATATGCGTAATCATCCCGCCAATCATTTCGAAGACAACTGGAACCCCGTTATCATAAAGAAAATCAGCTATAAAATCTGATGCGTTCACGCGATTACTCACTTTGTATAACCGAAGGTTCTCATAGTGTTGCTCATTTTCTACAAAAATAGCGAATTGTCTCAACCATGTAATTAAGCATTGATTCGGTCATGCCTGGATACACTCCGACCCAGAATGTATCTTGCATAATGCTATCTGTTGTCGTCAAATCTCCAACCACCCGAAATCCATCTTTTGAAGCACGCATTTCATCAAAACACGGGTGTTTGATCAGGTTACCAGCAAAAAGCATGCGGGTCTGGATACCTTTAGCCTCAAGGTGCTGCACAATTTGATCACGGGTAAAGCCCACACCTTCTCGCACAGTCAGCAAAAAACCAAACCAACTAGGGTCTGAGTTTGTTGTGGCCTCTGGCATAACAAAAAAATGGTCCAGTTCCGCCAACTCATTCTTTAATAGCTGCCAGTTTTGTTTTCGTGCTTCAACAAATCGTGGAACTTTTTCCAACTGTGCGCAACCAATAGCGGCCTGCATGTCGGTCACCTTGAGATTGTACCCAAAATGGGAGTAGACATATTTATGGTCATATCCAAAGGGAAGTTCACCAAATTGCTGTTCAAAGCGTTTTCTACAAGTGTTGTCATGTCCTGAAGCGCACCAGCAGTCGCGGCCCCAATCGCGGAAAGATTCGATCAGTCGTTTGAGTATCGTGTCATTGGTGTAAACCGCTCCACCTTCACCCATGGTCATGTGGTGTGGAGGATAGAAGCTGGACGTGCCGATATGGCCGACGGTTCCGGTGTATTTCCACTCGCCATCCTGGAAATACTTTGCCCCCAGAGCATCACAGTTATCTTCGATCAACCATAGGTGCTGTTTGTCACAGAAAGATTTTACTTGTTCGAGGTCAAAGGGATTGCCCAAAGTATGTGCAACCATGATTGCTTTGGTTTTCCCTGAAAGGGCTTCTTCAAGCTGGGAGCAGTCAATGTTATAGGTAGGCAGGGTAACATCGACAAACACGGGAACAGCACCATACTGAACTATTGGGGCGACGGTAGTTGGGAAGCCAGCAGCAACGGTTATAACTTCATCGCCTTTTTTTATTCGGCGCTCTTCAAGTTTTGGCGACGTTAACGCCATGAACGCCAGCAGATTAGCCGAGGAGCCGGAATTTGTTAACGAACAGTGGCGCACTCTCAAAAATTGAGCGAAGCTGCGCTCAAACTGCTCTGCGTAGCGTCCGGTGGTTAACCAGAAATCAAGAGCAGCATCTATCAAGTGTTCAATTTCCCGTTCATCAAAAACTCTACCGGCATAGGGAATACGATCGCCAGGTTTGAACTCTTTTTTGGGTTTGTGCTTAAAATCGTAATATGCTCGTGCCGCATCGATAACATGACGACGCAATTCGTTTTCTTGGGAGCTCAAATTTCTTCTCCTAGCGACTTTTCATAGGCGGCAATTTGTGCCAGGCTTAAGGCACGGACATCAGCACCGCGATTGTACGCTAACGTCCATTCGACCAAACTCGTCAGTGCTTGCTCCAGGGTCCAACGCGGTTGCCATTTCAACTGAGTCCTTGCCTTGGAACAATCAAGTTTAAGGTGCGTTGCTTCATGCGGATGAGTTCCTGAATTTACACTAAACTTCGCATCACCGCCCCAGAGCGAACACAAGCTGCGGACAATCCATTCCACTGGCTTAGCATCCGACTCATCTGGCCCAAAATTCCACCCATCGGCATACATACCGCCATCCTCATAAAGACGTTGCGCCAAAAGGAGGTAACCAAACAACGGTTCAAGCACATGCTGCCAAGGCCTGACCGCTTGAGGATGACGAATTTCAATTTTTCGGCCAGCTAATAAGGCTTTCATGCAGTCTGGAACCAATCGATCGGCGGCCCAGTCCCCCCCACCAATAACATTACCAGCGCGAGCTGTAGCGACGGCAACAGTATGCGGTTTGGATTTATCAAGGTTGAAAAAAGAGCGCCGATAAGCGGCCGTAACCAGCTCCGCGCAGCCTTTGCTGCTCGAGTAAGGATCGTACCCTCCCATAGCTTCGTTTTCCCGGTACCCCCAACACCATTCCCGGTTTTCGTAGCATTTATCACTGGTGATATTGACCACTGCCTTAACGGTGGAACATTGCCTGACTGACTCCAGTAGATTAACGGTCCCCATGATATTGACGGCGTACGTTTCTACTGGTGTGTTATACGACTCGCGAACGAGAGGTTGCGCTGCCAGGTGGAAAACAATTTCCGGGTTTGCCCTTTCCATAGCATTCGCAAATGAATTGAGATCTTGTACATCGGCAGTAGTTGAATCTACAAGCTCATCAATCCTGGCTAATGCATAATGGCTCGGAGTAGTTGGAGGGTCCAAGGAATAGCCACTGATCTTGGCCTCCATTGAATGAAGCCAGAGACATAACCAAGAACCTTTGAAACCGGTGTGGCCAGTGATGAAAACTCGTTTACCTTTCCAAAAATTTGAGTGCATTACCACACCTTCCATGGGGCCTTGCCATTCAACCATAACTCTTCAAGAAGAAGTTTATCGCGCAAAGTGTCCATCGGCTGCCAAAAACCGTGATGAAAAAATGCTGAAAATTGACCGTCTTGCGCCAATCTCTCCATAGGTTCGCGTTCCCAATATGTGCTGTCATCTATGATGCTATCTATAACCTTCGGAGAGAGCACAAAAAAACCACCGTTGATCCAATTACCGTCCCCTTGTGGTTTCTCTTTGAAACTTAAAATATTTTCTTGCTTCAGGGTTAATGCACCAAATCGACCAGGAGGCTGGGTAGCTGTAAGGGTGGCTAGTTTGCCGCTGCTGCGATGAAAGTTTATTAAGGCTGAAATATCAATATCGCCAACGCCATCGCCGTACGTAAAACAGAAATTCTCTTCATTTCTCAAATATTGAGCCACTCGTTTAAGACGGCCACCTGTCATGGTTCCCTCACCAGTATCTACGAGCGTGACTCGCCAAGGCTCAACGTTTTGTTGATGCACTTCCATCTTGTTTTGAAGCATATCAAATGTGATATCTGACATATGCAAGAAATAATTAGCAAAATATTCTTTAATTACATACCCCTTATATCCGCAGCAAATAATGAAATCGTTTATTCCATGGGCGGAGTAAATTTTCATTATGTGCCAGAGGATTGGCTTGCCTCCAACCTCGATCATGGGTTTGGGCCGCAGGTGCGTTTCTTCGCTGATACGTGTGCCGAATCCACCGGCAAGGATGACCGCTTTCATAAATATGCTTTATAGTATTTTTACTGTTGTGTGAGATCAATGAGTTAAGAAAGGTCGCAGGGCATCACTATTTTTGCGCCGTTGCAAGACTTCGTGCTCAGCAATTTGTCTTCGTCGCGTTGTGCCTTGCCTGTCCGACCATGGTCCAGCGAAGCACCACACGGTCCCAGTGCGGGTTATCCTATCCGCCATCCAGCACTCCATTGGCCAGCATCCATGCATACGTTTCCAGTAATCCTTCCTCCAGTCCGCTCCGTGTCTTCCATCCTAACTCCGCCAGTCTGGACACATCCAGCAGTTTGCGAGGAGTGCCGTCCGGCTTAGTCGGGTCGAACA
>JAQUEZ010000368.1 GCA_028684915.1 Desulfobulbus sp. | reverse complement strand
AGGTTTTTCGCGAGAGCGATAATATTGGGCAGATGTTCACTTTTAAACAACGAGGATCAAGATGAAACAAGTCGTTATCGATCAGGATGAATGTATTGGTTGTGGTGCTTGCGTTGAACTGTGTCCGAATATTTTTGCTTTTAACGACGACGAAAACAAGGCGTATGTCACTACTCCCGAGGGAGGCGATCAGGCGTGTATTGATGAGGCAATAGCCTCCTGTCCGGCGAGTTGCATCAGTAATGCAGAGGCGTAGTAGGGCTTCCGGGCAATTGTAGCTCAATTGCGAGTTCCTGGCGAAGTGAACCAGGAACTCGCAGAGAAATAGGGGCAAGCCAGCTGTGGCAATGTGCCAATGGCAGTATTCATTGTCTGCGGAGATTTGAACAGGCCAGAATTTTTCGGACAGAACACGGTAGAGGAGGGGATATGGATCGATTGTTGTGGCAACTCCTTCAAGACAGTCCAGATGCAATTCTCATCGCTGATCGAGATGGCGCCATCCGTTTTTGGAACAGCGGTGCAGAGCGGATGTTTGGCCACACCGCTACCGAGGCCCTGGGGCAATCCCTTGATCTCATCATCCCGGAAAACCTCCGTGCCCGGCACTGGCAGGGGTATTTCCGAGTGATGAACACAGGGCAGACCAAATACCTGACAGAGAAACTCACCTCTCCCGGCGTACGCAAGGACGGGAGCCGTCTATCCCTGGAGTTCAGCATGGTTCTGTTGCGTGACGACCAAGGCGGGATTGAGGGTTGTGCCACGATAATGCGGGATGTGACCGCACGCTGGCAAAAGGAGAAGGAACTCAAAGAACGTCTCGCCACCTGCGAGAAGCAACTCTCCGCTAGTCCCCCATAAATATTTTGACATAAGGAGGTGGGCAACCCCATCTATACAAGTCAATCTTGTTGAGGATACCTGAAATTCCCGGGCGATCATTCCCATCCCATTACAAGAGAGGTGTACTGTGAAACGAAGACCAATCAAGGACAAGATCCACTGGCTGGGCGCTATCGATTGGGACAGGCGCCTGTTTGACTCTCTCATCCCCCTTCCCGACGGAACTTCCTACAACGCCTACCTCATCGAAGGAAGCACCCATACAGCCTTGCTTGACACGGTCGATCCGGCGATGCTGGATCTGCTTAGCAAACAGTTGGATGGTGTGGCCACCATCGATTTCATTGTCTCCCACCATGCGGAACAGGATCATTCCGGAGCCATTCCCCACGTGCTGGCACGGTATCCACAAGCCAAGGTGGTCACGACCCCCAAGGCCAAAGCCCTGCTCATGGACCACCTCCACCTGCCGGAGGATACTTTTGTTCCAGTGGCCGACGGTGAAGTTCTCTCGCTTGGCGACAAGACCCTGCGTTTCATCCATACCCCTTGGGTCCATTGGCCGGAAACCATGGTCACCTATCTTGAGGAAGACCAGGTCCTGTTCAGTTGCGATTTTTTCGGCGCCCACATTGCGGCCAGCGACCTGTTTGTCACCGACCAGGGTAGGGTGTACGAGTCGGCAAAACGGTATTTCGGCGAAATCATGTTGCCGTTTCGGAATATTATCGCCAAAAATTTGGAAAAACTGGCCAATTTGCCCCTGCAGATGATCGCGCCGAGCCACGGCCAAATATACGATCAGCCGGCCTGGATTCTCGAAGCCTATCGCGATTGGGTGCTGCAGCCTCCCCGCAACCTCGTGGTGCTCCCCTTCGTCAGCATGCACGGCAGCACGCGGATGATGGTTGACCATCTGACCGCAGCCCTTACTGAACGGCGCGTCACGGTCGAACTGTTCAATCTCGTTGTCGCAGACATCGGCAAGCTGGCCATGGCATTGGTCGATGCCGGTACCATTGTCGTCGGAACGCCAACTGTCCTCGCCGGCCCCCATCCGCTCGCGGCCCATGCCGCCTTTCTCGCCAATGCCTTACGGCCAAAGGCGCAATACCTTTCCATCATCGGCTCCTATGGCTGGGGAGGTAAGACCGTGGAAGCCCTCGCCGGGATGATCGGCAATCTCAAAGTCGAGGTGCTGGAGCCGGTCCTATGCAAGGGAATGCCCGAACAGACAACCTATTCCGCCCTGGAGCACTTGGCCGACACCATTGCGCAAAAGCACCAAGAGAGCGGTTTTCGCTAACGTTATCGACAGCCATCGGATACTCGCGCATGCTGCGCATCACTGTCAAACGCGTTTATGACCCCATTGACGAAGACGATGGGGTGAGAGTTTTGGTGGATCGGGTCTGGCCACGGGGGATGAGCAAGCAGGATCTCAGGGCGGATCAATGGTTGCGCGACGTCGCCCCCAGCGATTCCTTGCGCAAATGGTTCAACCATGATCCCGCCAAATGGGAGGAATTCAAGCGCCGTTATGTTGCCGAATTAGAGGGCAAGCCAGCGGTTGTTCGTTGCCTGCTTGATGTGGCAAATGAGAAGGGACTTATCTTGCTCTTCTCGGCACGGGATCTTCGTTTCAATCAGGCCGTTGCCTTGGAAGGCTACCTGTCGTCCCTGGACAAGGAACCCAAAGGAGGAAACCATGCGAGCGATTCATGAGCTGATTCAGGAACATCACGGCCTTCGAACGGTTGGACGGCAGCGCGAATCGGCAAGGGGGCGCATGAACAATTTCATGCCGTTCTCGAGCAGATGCCGGCCCTGTATCTGCGTTGATCCAGCCTGTCGGGCTTCGAACTGAGCGGACCATCATGTGTCATGTGCTGCACACCGGCCAGACCCACTGCTACGATGCAACCGGAGCGGAGATTGCTTGTCAGGGAAGCGGTCACGATGGCGAGTTGCAACCAGGAGCACCATGGCCGCTCGTTCGCTTCGAGGTCCACGGCCCGGTGGCCATCGACCATCTGACCGGGTTGATGTGGACGCTTGATGCCAACATCGGTGAATTTCCCTGCACCTGGCTGGAGGCCTTCGACCATGTTGCCTCCTTGAACAGGCAGCACTATGGCGGATATGCGGACTGGCGACTGCCCAATCGCAATGAACTGCGCAGCCTGGTCAGCTATCAGGCGAAAAAACCTGCCCTTTCCGCCGACCATCCTTTCACCAACCTGTTTCTCGGATGGTACTGGTCGTCGACCACCGCCGCCATCAATCCTGCCTACGCCTGGTCCGTTCACCTTGAAGGGGCGAGGATGTTTTATGGGCGCAAAGATCAGGGGTATTTATTCTGGCCGGTTCGCGGTGTGGGCAATGGTCTTCTTCCACGTACAGGGCAGCAACGGTGTTTTGATGTGCTCGGCAGAGGAATCGATTGCGCCGGAACCGGTCAGGATGGTGACCTCAAACTGGGCAGCCCCTGGCCAGTCCCCCGTTTTATGGTGAGGGGGGATACGGTCCACGACCGGCTGACAGACCTTTTCTGGTGCAGGCACGCTGATGTGACCGGAGAGCCGGTCAATTGGCAACAGGCTCTTGCCAGCGTTCGTCAATGGACCTCGCAGCGAACCGAAGACACCTTGCTCTGGCGCCTGCCGACCATCAATGAGCTTGCCTCACTGGTGGACTGTGACTTTCACTCACCGGCGCTGCCGCCAGAACATTTTTTTACAGGAGTGCGTGTGAGCTATTGGACATCGACCACCAGCTGTTTCGAGACGGATTGGGCCTGGGTCTTGTACCTCGACAAGGGAGCATGCGGTGTCGGGCACAAGCCTTTGCCCTCCTTTTATGTCTGGCCGGTTGGCGAGGCCGTGCAAGATGAGGGAGAAGTCGATTGAGCAGTAGTGCCGCGAACAGCGTCATGTTCCTCTCAACAACTGGAGGTGATGAAAGCCAATGTGATTCGGTACAGAACGTCAGTGCCGCAGGGAACTCCGTTTGATTCTATGATAATTTTCGAGGTGCTCTTCTCGCCTCGCGCCATGGAGCGACGCTATGCCTAGGTTTGACAACGCTGATCCACCTGAAAACGATAGTGCACCGGAGAAGAATAACTTTCTCAACCCGACTCCCATGCTCGCCGAGTTGGAACAAGGCCCGTGGCCCAGTTTTGTCAGCGGGTTTAAAAAGCTGGCGGAAAGGACGCACAAGCCGATGCTTCGCGGGGTCATCGATCAACTCGAATACTCCTACCAGACAAAAACCGGATATTGGGAAGGTGGCTTAGTCACCGTGCGCGGGTATGGCAGTGGGGTTATCACTCGCCGTTCCAAAATCCAGGACAAATTTCCAGAGGCTCACGAATTCCACACGCTTAGGGTGCAACCCGCACCTGGTCTCCACTACAGCACCAGCATGTTGCGCAATCTTTGCGACACCTGGGAAAAACATGGATCAGGTATCATCGCCCTGCATGGCCAGAGCGGTGACATCATGCTGCAAGGCATTGAGGAGGCACGGGTTCAGGCGTGTTTCGACGACATCAATCAAGCTGGTTGGGACCTTGGCGGAGCTGGCCCTGCCATGCGAACCGCTGTCTCTTGCGTCGGTCCAGCCCGCTGCGAACATGCCTGCTACGACACACTGCGCATTCATTATGAGGTGCTGAAACACTTTGCTGGCGATATCCATCGGCCCTCCTACAATTACAAATTCAAGTTCAAATTTTCCGGATGCCCCAACGATTGCACCAACTCCATCTTTCGTGCCGACATGGCCGTGATCGGGATCTGGCGGGATACCATCCAGGTAGAGACGGAAGCTGTCTCGGCCTGGATTGAACAGCACGGGATCGATGATCTGGTCAACAATGTCATCACCCGCTGCCCGACCCGGGCGATGTCTCTTGATGGAGAAGGTGTACGTATTGATAACAGTTGCTGCGTGCGCTGTATGCACTGCATCAATGTGATGAATGGCGCTTTGTCGCCTGGACGAGAACGAGGAGTGGCCCTGCTGCTTGGCGGGAAGAACACCTTGAAGGTTGGGGCCATGGGAGGCACGGTAATTGTGTCTTTCATGAAAATGGAAACAGACGCGGATTTGGAGGCTTTTATTGCCTTGAGTCAGACCATCATCGATTGGTGGAACGACAACGGCTTTGATCACGAAAGAGTGGGCGAAACCATTGAACGAGTTGG
>JAQUEZ010000367.1 GCA_028684915.1 Desulfobulbus sp. | reverse complement strand
GGCGGATCAGCCTGTGTATCTCACCTACAGCATGAATCTGCTCCAGGGGTTGACCACCCGCAAACAGTATCTCGTCACCCTGAATCGGCCCGGCGACTACGACGAAAGCCAAGTGATCGCCCGCATGGTCTACCATCACCCCACCTATACCGTCGATTCCATGGCAACCCAGCCCGAGCTGCCGACACTCAACGGGGTCAATAACACCTATTTCTGCGGCAGCTATTTTGGCTATGGCTTTCATGAGGATGCGGTTCGTTCCAGTGTCCAGGCAGTCAAACTCTTGCAGGAAAAGGCATGAACTCGCAACTCTTTACCGGTCAGCTTCGCCACGCCCGCACCCATAAAGTTGAACACAGCTTTGCCTACAGCCTCCACCTCTTTGCCCTGGACCTTGATGAACTGGATCAGTTGGACCGTGATTCCTTCTGGTTCGGGCATAACCGAATCCGGCCACTCGCCCTCCATGACCGCGACTACCTGTATCCCGGCAACGCGCCCCTGATCGCCAAGGTGCAACGGGCGCTCGAAGAAAACAGCATCGATCAGCCCCCCGCCCGCGTCGTCCTTGTCACCGCCCTGCGGCAGTTCCATTATGTCTTCAATCCGGTCAGCTTTTTTTACTGCTACGATCAAGAGGGCGAGATTTTCTGCGTCCTCGCCCAGGTGAACAACACCTTTGGCGAAACCCATTTGTACGTACTTCGGCACGAGTCCGGGGACCTCACCTTTGCGACCGACAAGGCCTTTCACGTCTCCCCCTTCTTTCCTCGAAAAGGGCAGTACGCCTTCCGCCTAAGCCCGCCGGGCGTCACCCTGCTGCTTGAGATCACCTTCTGTCTCGATGCGGACAAACTGGCATTGGTGGCCTCGTTCACGGGTACGGCCAAGCCATTGACCCCTGCAACCCTGGCTCGCACCGTGTGCCTGCACCCGCTGCGGGCAATCCTAACCTTTCCTCGTATTCTTTGGCAGGCGGGACGTCTCTTTTTTCAAAAACGGCTCAGAGTCTATACCAAGCCCGACCCCTGTTCCCCTTTGACCCTGCGCCAGTCGCCGCCGAGCCTGCTGGAGCGGTTGGGTCGCAGGGTGATGACCCACTTTTTCAGCCAGCTCGACCATGGCCAGATGACCATGACCCTGCCCGATGGCGAGCAGCTGGTTTTCGGTCGCGCCGACGGATCGCCGCAGGTGGCCATGCACATCGAAAGGAACAGGTTCTTTCAGCGCGCCATGCTCACTGCCGATATCGGCTTCGGCGAGGCGTATGTGGATGGAGACTGGAACAGCCCCGACCTGGTTGCCCTGCTCTCTCTTCTCAATCTTAGGGAGGAGGCGGTCAACGACCGGCGGATCTGGCCGGCCCTGGCCGGGCGGCTGGTCAACCTGATGGTTCACCGCCAGCGCGACAACACCCCGGCCGGCAGCCGACGCAACATCAGCGAGCATTACGACCTGAGCAACGATCTCTATGCCCTCTTTCTCGATCCAACCATGTCCTACTCCAGCGGCATCTTTCTCGACCGTAACGACAGCCTCGAGCAGTCACAATACAACAAGTTCCAGGTGGTCATCGATAAAGCAGCCATCGGCCCGGCAGACCATGTGCTTGAGGTCGGCTGCGGCTGGGGCGGTTTCGCGCTTGAGGCGGTGCGGCGGACCGGGTGCCGCCTGACGGGAATCACGGTTTCCCGCGAGCAGTTCGACTGGGCCACTCGGCGGGTGCAGGAAGAAGGGCTGGCGGATCGGATCACAATCCTCCTCACCGATTACCGCCATGTCGAGGGCAGCTTCAGCAAAATCGTCTCCATCGAGATGCTCGAGGCTGTCGGTCATCCCCACCTGCCGGTCTATTTTTCGACCTTGGATAAGTTGCTCGCTCCCGGCGGACGGATAGTCATCCAAGCCATCACTCTCCCCGACCAGAAATACGGCGCCTATCGGGCCGGTTCCGACTGGATCCGCAAACATATCTTCCCCGGCGGCCACCTGCCCTCAGTCGGGGCGATGGTCTCCGCCATGAGCGGCAAAACCCGCCTCAACATCGTCGGGATGGAGGATATCGGGGGCCACTATGTCCGCACGTTGCAACTCTGGCGTGCTGCTTTTCTCGAGAGGCGCCTGGAGATCTTTGAGCTGGGATTTGACCCGGCCTTTGTGCGCAAATGGGAATACTATTTCAGTTACTGCGAGGCAGGGTTCCGCAACCGTCTGGTGCGGAATTATCATCTGGTGCTGGCTAGGATGGGGGAACCGGTGGAGCACGTACAACAATAATGTTCAGCGCCCAAACGTGGACATCGCTGCTCAATTACGGCTTGTTTCAAGTAGGATGGTTTGTTTGCGTACTCGGGGCGGCCGCAGGGTATCCGTGGCTGGCGGCAGCAGCCGGGCTGGTGCTGGTGCTGGCACACCTGGTTCTGGTGAGAAATGCAACTCGCGAAAGCCTGCTGTTGCTGACAGGCCTGCTGCTTGGGCTGGTGGTCGACGGCGTTCATATCCGCACCGGCGTGCTGGACTTCCCCATCGGCAGTTTCCATCCGAACCTGCCGCCGGCCTGGATCCTCGTCCTCTGGCTCCAATTTGCCATGAGCCTCCACTACTCGCTGGGCTGGCTATCCGGGCGATATTTCCTTGGCGCGTTGCTGGGGAGTGTTTCCGGCGCCCTTGCCTACTGGGCGGGGGTCAGGTTCGGCGCCGCCGCATTTGGCGTCGAACTCATCCACAGTTTGGTGCAGATAGGTCTGAGCTGGGGCCTGACCATGCTCATCCTGCTGAAAGTTTCCTTGCTCACCGCGCCCCCTAACAAAGCGCGCGCCTATCGCTGTTTTGACGAAGAATAGGAAGGTGGTTTGC
Organism: Desulfobulbus sp.; assembly: GCA_028684915.1. Next base: position 2,214 of record JAQUEZ010000367.1, on the reverse strand, counting down.
GTTAGGAGGCACTACGAGTAAACGCGGCCCAAACCCTGACCAAAGGCTGGGGCTTTGCTCTTCCCCCTGTTGGAGCCACGTTGCGCGCCTGCTGAGATCGAGGCTCGCCACCGCGCAGCGTCGTCGTCCCATATAACCTTGAGCAAGCAGCGGGAGAACTGGGGAAAACAAGGAAAGTTGTCGCAATATGTGGAAGTCCCCGCAAGCATGGAAACACAGACAGTGGTGTCTTCCGCTGCCTGGATCAGGAGGACAACGATGAAAAAAATGACAAGGAGGATTGTCGGTATGGCTCTCGGATTGCTTGGATTGCTTGGATTGGCCGGTTGCGCTGGTGAGCGTCCCAATAACTTGGGAGCCAGGGAGGGGATGCTCGCCCCGTGCCCGAGTTCGCCCAACTGCGTTTCGAGCCAGGCTGAGAGCGAAGTCCACCGAATAGCGCCATTGGCAGTGAGTGGTGAACCCAGTGCAGCCTTTGCTCACCTCAAAGAAGTTCTTTCAGCGCGGAGCGATGCAACCGTCGTGGATGATTTAACCGACTACCTGCGGGTTGAACTGCGCACACTCCTGTTTGTCGATGATGTTGAATTTCTGTTGGACCGAACGAATGCAGTCATTCACGTCCGCTCCGCTTCGCGACTTGGTTATTCGGATCTTGGCAAGAACCGCAGCCGTCTTGAAGAGATTCGCGGCCAATTTCTTGCGCATGAGGGGAAATAGCCACGGGAAGAAGATCTTGATGGCCTGGCATTAAACACAGGTCGAGGTGTACTACAGATTGACTGTTGTTAGGGATATGTCTAACTTATTGGTTTTAGCTGTAACCGCATTCTTCGGCATCATTGAAAGAATGTGCAAGTATGTTTTCCACGGTCGGCAACATACGATGGCGTGTTCTTTGTGATTGATGAGCAACGCAGTGCAAAATTAAACATGGAGGCTGTTATGAGCAACGAAAGTGGCAAAACCGGCTTGGGATATGAAGAAATGGTCTGGATTCGGGACAAGGACGGGAAGGAATATGCTTGCCAATTTAAGGAGATAAAGTTTATCAAAAGGAAAGAGGAGCTGACCGCTGAGGAGGTCAATCGCTGTGTGGATGTGAGTCAGGTCCTGAGCAAGGACAATTGGTAGGCTCGTCGCTGGTCCACCTGCTCTGCCCCACGCCCCGCCAAGGTTGTATTGGCGGGGTTTTTCTTTTCTGATTACCGCTCAATCTCAGCTTTTCTGATTGGCATACAGGGCACAACACAGGGCGAAAAGCCTTGCCTCTCGGGAAAAGCGTTGGCAGATCCAGGGCCAACCGCTCGATAATCTTGGCCCCCAGCCCTATGCGGCCTGCCGGATCAGAATTCCCGCCCGATCTGCCAGTAGAGCGGCGTCAGTTCGCGGTTGACCGCCAGGGTCGTCCGTTGCTGGGTGGTGTGGACACGGTTTTTCAGTTCCGCCAGCCAAATCGGCATGGCCCAGTGGAGTGCATATTCCACGGCATCCGGTCAGTGTGCAGTCGGGGCGATTCGGAGTGTGGAACAATGGCGGGAAATTTCTGCCTGCCAAGCGATGGAATGTCTCCGGGCGCAAAGACGTCGGCAGGGTGTGGGTATGCTTGCAGCCTGCGCGGCTGCAAGGCCAGTCGAGCGGGCTGCACAGGCCAGATAATGAGCGGGTTGGTTCAGTCAATCCCCAGATACGCCAGGATGCCCTTGGCCGCCTGGCGGCCCTGCCAGACGGCGGTGACCACCAGGTCGGAGCCGCGCACCATGTCGCCGCCGGCAAAAATTTTGGGGTTGCTGGTCTGCAGCGGATACTCGTCTGATTCGCTGGCGATCACCCGGTCGCGGTCGTTGAGCGCGACGCCGTGCGCGCCCAGCCAGGCGGGCGGATTGGGGCGAAAGCCAAAGGCGATCAGGACAATGTCCGCCGTCACCGTGACCTGACTGCCCGCGACCACCACCGGCCGTCGTCGGCCGCTGGCGTCCGGCTCGCCTAACTCCGTGGTCACCAGTTCCACCCCTTCCACCCGATGATCCCCCAAAATCCCCACTGGCTGCTGGTTGAACAGGAACTGCACGCCCTCCTCACGGGCGTTGGTCACCTCCCGCTTTGAGCCGGGCATGTTGGCCTCGTCGCGGCGGTAGGCGCAGGTGACGCTGGCCGCGCCCTGGCGGATTGCGGTGCGGCAGCAGTCCATGGCGGTGTCGCCGCCGCCCAGCA
>JAQUEZ010000366.1 GCA_028684915.1 Desulfobulbus sp. | reverse complement strand
GCTAGCCTCGCCGAAAATTGGTTCTGCGAGAGGCTCATTTATAAAAACTGATCAAGGAGACAATCATGACACAAGAAAAGAAAAAAGAAGTATGTCCTACCTGCGGGGGAAAGAAGGTGCTTGAGGGGGTCTGTGAGACCAGCGGTGAATGGCAGGGAAAAACACCCGACGGTCAGGTCTGCACCCCTGAACAGAAATGTCCAACCTGCAAGGGCAAAGGGTATGTAGAAGGCTGACCGTACAGAATGAGCGGGAAGCAAAACCCGTCAGCAACGCATCATTGACGCGACCGGGGTTCCAGGGAATTGCAGCAAATGCTTTTCCGGGAACACCCGGTTTTTTATTTTTGGAAAAGCAGCAGAAAAGGGGCGCACTGTGTCGTCGAGAATAACACACTCCCCAACCCGTAGCGCCTGGATGCAGTGCAACGGAATTCGGGAACACCTCACATCAAATCCCGGATTCCGCAGGCTGCATCCGGGCTATGGTCGCCGGCCATCATCTCTCGTTCTCTGGTGCAAACGCGGTTCACTTTTGCAATGGAAACGGAATACATCAGAGGGAAGAGGTGGATGCGGTCCGGAAAAGACCCGCTGCGCGTCTGGTGTGCAACTGGACCGGGTGTGCGTCGAACTGGTTGGAATGGCTATTCTTTCATGATGGCGATTATTTTCCCTTCCAGGCAGGAGCGTAGGAAATCGTTCATCTCTTTTTGATCGCCGGTGTCGTAAAAAGCGAGCATCAATTGATTGAATTCAAGTTGTCTCTTGGCTGGCAGATTAATCGCCGGAAATCCGCAACTCAGCAAAAGCCCGTTCATCACGAACCGGCCCATTCGTTTGTTGACGTCATAAAAAAACTGACGCCTTGCCATGGTCAGGAAAAAATAGATGGCCCGATCATAAACGTCTTCAATTTCGGATGCTTCGTCCGCCATTTGTACAAACAACCCCGCCAGCGCATCCGCATGCGGCGGCATATAGTCTGTTCCCGCAATCATCACCCCGCCAGATCTGAATTTTCCCCACTCCAATGCTTCATCCTTGGCGGCTATTCTATGCAGAGCGCAAATGCGCTCCGCCGTGATTGCAAATTGATCCTTTTCTATCCATTGGAACAGCGCCCGCCACGCGTCAGCTTGATTCAGGGCGATGTGCTGGTCGCCCACTTTGTGTCCGCCAACGGTAATCCCCTCCAGTAATGTCTGGATTTCGGGAAGGGTAAAAGGAATGCCCTCCAGATTCACCGCATCACAGACAAATTCGGGCAACTGGCGTTTCGCGAGCATGAGCGCCTTTGCCTTGTTCGGTTTCATGTTCCAACGCGTTTCTTTCATGCTTGCAGTGCTTGTTTGTATCTGGAAGTTTAAATTTTTGTTTGTTCCGGGCGGCTATGGACAACTGGGAACCTCTTGGTTGCGGATCCGCATGCCAGGTGGTGCGGGGAGGGACCCCGCCCTTACTCGATTGGAAATTTATAGCGCAAGGCTTTCCCCGCATATGGTTATTCGCAATTACAATCAAGGTGGCACTTAAGAAAACCACTAAACACCTGGATTTCCAGCGCTGCGATGGATACATGGTGTCATCTTGAAAGCAAATTGGAATTAGAAATGAAAAGGCCCTTGTTTTCCGAATGAATCGGCTATCGGTCGGATTTCAAGTTCTGAAAGTTTGTTACAAACATGTCTTTCACAGTACAGCTCAATTGATGTTGACTTTGCCGGTATCTGAAGATATTTTCCCGCGCTTCGTTCAAGCCAGCCAGTTGCGTGGGCTGAACATATCTCTTTGGATTGCCTCGAAACGAAAGTGTACATGGGGGGATTGTCTCGCTTTATTCCGTAGAGAACATTTATCCCTACTTCACCGTACCCTGCGTCATTGCAACCTATCTTGCATGGTGTTCCATCGGGGTATTTTACGAGAAACTCAACCCCACCTTTCGGCGGAATTGTAACTGGATCGAGAGAGAAAATGTTCGATTCTATAAATTTGTTCGTGGCAAATGTAAGTAAATTTGCAAAAGTTCGAAGCCGAGCTCTACTCACGCGATTATATTTTGGTGCTTTTGGAGCAGGACCGTTTGAATCACGAGACTTTATGATATATCCGTGATCACGATGAAGGACTGTTCCGTCAATTGTAACTATTGAGGTTCGGCCATGTTGGGGCAAACAGTGCGCTACTCTGTGTCCATCGCCATCCCCATGGTTATGGGGCGCCAAACAGAAAGGACAGGGATCGGTTTTCGCCATTGTTCTTTGCCGATAGAGTACGAGGTAGTTCCGCTCACCATGTTTGTCATACTCTACGTCAAATATCCCTCTTGCGAGATTGTATAATTCGTCATTAAAGGCAAACCATTCTCCAGAGAGGTGATATGAAGAAAATCTATTCAAAAGGGCAGTCTCAAGCCTTTGATCACCCGGTATTTCCCCCAGAAGAGTAATCGGCTGGTAATTGAATGTCTGGGCTTGTGCTAACCTCCGCTGCACGTCAAAGGTAATGCCTATTTTTATTGGTCCCTTCTCGCCATTTTGCATGAAATAAATGAATCGATCTCTCCTCATCAACAAGCACCCTTTTCCATCGTCCTCTGCAACGACTGGTGTATACCCGGCATAGGTTTAATTTTATTCCATTTCCATTTCAAGGGTGAAGCGTGCCTGTGTGTCATGTCGACGAGCACAGCGAGGAGAAATCTCGTTCTGGCCCGAGATTTCTCCCTTGCGGTCGAGATGCCCCACCTTCGTTGACGAGGTTTTGCTCTATGCACCATGCTTCGCTTGATGTGGAAATGGAATAAATCCTGGTACCATCCTGAGAGAGGATCATAAATACGAGCCGAAGGCAAGGGCGGAACCGCGAGGGGCCGTCCGAGGGAAGCCGGAGCGCAGGTAAGCGAACGCTGTGAGACTCCGAAGCTATGAGTCGAAGAACAGCAAAGGCATACAAGCCCAAGTCTCCAGGCAAATCAGCACAACCTGACAAACCCCCGAAGTCTACGCTTACCCGTGTAGCGACAGATCACGTTGTTATCCGGGGAGACCTGCCCGCCCGTTCCTCGCCTTGACCATGTAATACAGCACCGGCACCGCCATGCGGCTGATCAGCAGCGAGGCGATTTCTCCGAACATCAAGGAAATGGCCAAGCCCTGGAAGATGGGGTCGGCCAGGATCACCGAGGCCCCAACCACCACCGCCAGCGCGGTCAGCAGCATGGGCCGGAAGCGGATGGCGCCGGCCTCGACCACCGCCTCGGCCAGTCCCAGGCCGTGGCTGATCCGCAGCTCAATGAAATCAACCAGAATAATCGAGTTGCGCACCACGATGCCCGCCCCGGCCATGAAGCCGATCATCGAGGTGGCGGTGAAAAAGGCGTTCAATCCCCAGTGAGCGGGCAGGATGCCGATCAGCGAGAAGGGGATGGCCGCCATCACCACCAGCGGCGTGACGTAGTCCTTGAACCAGCCGACCATCAGCATGTAGATCAGCACCATCACCACGCAGAAGGCCAGACCCAAATCGCGGAAGACCTCCAGGGTGATGTGCCATTCGCCGTCCCATTTCATTGACGGTTGGCTTTCGGTGAAGGGCTGGCTGAGGTTGTAGACCGTCACCGGCCCGGCCTGACCGCCAAATTGGGCGGCGTTTAGTTCCTTGAGCCGCTGGTTCATCTCCAGGATCGGGTAGACCGGGCTTTCCGCCGCGCCGGCCACGTCGCCGGTGACGTAGATCACTGGTTTGAGGTTTTTGCGGTAGATCGGCTGCTCGACCGGCTGCTCGTCGACCCGCACCAGTTCGCGCAGCGGGATTAGCGGGGCCCGGGGGTTGCTCTCCGGGCGCAGCGAGACGTTGAGCAGGTTGTCGACCCGGGCGCGTTGCGACTGCGGCAGTTGCAGGACGACTTCGATTTCCTCTTTGTCGCGGGGTTGGTGGAACAGGTCGATGGACTGGCCGGACAGCCCCATCTCCACGGCGCGGGCAATCTCGCCCTCGGACAGCCCGTTGAGGGCCGCCTTTTCCTTGTCCACGGTCAGCACCAGTTTGCGGCGTTCCTTCTCCCGATACCAGTCAATGTCCACCACCCCGTCGGTGGTGGCGAAAATCCTTTTGACCTCAGTGGCCAGTTGCACCCGGCTGGTCTCGTCCGGGCCGTAGATCTCGGCCACCAGGGTCTGCAGCACCGGCGGTCCGGGCGGAACCTCGGCCACGGCCACGGCGGCTCCGTACTTCTCGGCGATCCGGGCTATCTCCGGCCGCACCCGCTTGGCAATATCGTGGCTCTGGCTGTCGCGGTTGGCCTTTGACTTGAGATTGACCTGGACGTCGGCCACGGTTGGCCCAGAACGGAGGAAATAATGGCGCACCAGGCCGTTGAAGTTGTAGGGCGAGGCTGTGCCGGCGTAGATCTGATAGTTGACCACCTCGGGTTCCCGGCCGACCGCCTCGGCCATCTCCAGGGCCACCCGGGTGGTCTGCTCCAGGGGCGAGCCTTCGGGCATGTCGAGGATGATCTGAAACTCGGATTTGTTGTCAAAGGGCAGCATCTTCAACTTGACCTTGCCGAGATAGACCAGCGAGCAGGAAACCAGCAGCAGGGCCACGATCAGGGCAAAGAAGCCGAACCGCCAGCGGGCGTGGGCGAGCAGCGGGTCCATGATCCGGTGGTAGAGCCGGGTGGACCAATCGTTGGGGGCATGGTCCGGATCGTGCTCGTCGCCGGCGGCCGGGCCTTTGGGCTTGCGCAGAATGTGGATGGCGGCCCAGGGGGTGATGGTGAAGGCGATCAGCAACGAGAAGACCATGGCCGCCGAGGCCCCGATGGGGATCGGTCGCATGTAGGGACCCATCAGGCCGCCGACAAAGGCCATCGGCAGGATGGCGGCGATTACCGCCCAGGTGGCGAGGATGGTGGGGTTGCCGACCTCGATCACCGCCGCCACGGCGATCTCCTTGAGCGAGGCGCGCTGGTTGGCGGGCTGGCGCATGTGGCGGACAATGTTTTCGACCACGACAATGGCGTCGTCCACCAGGATGCCGATGGAGAAGATCAGGGCAAACAGGGTGATGCGGTTGAGGGTGTAGCCGTAGA
>JAQUEZ010000092.1 GCA_028684915.1 Desulfobulbus sp. | reverse complement strand
CGGTGGTGATGAAAGGCGGGCAGATGGCCTGGGCCCGTTTGGGCACGGTGGCCCAGGACCGTGAACATGAGGAAACCATTCTCAGCGCCGATCCCCAGTGGCAAGATCGGGGCGGCGGCCCCTTTTTCCTCAGCCGTACCCGAGTGTTTGCTCATTTTACTGAACAGGTGCGGGTGGTCGGTTGGACTGAGAACAACACTGCAATCACGAGCCGACGTATTTATCTGCAGAGCCCACTCTTAGGTGTAAAAGTCGGTCGTCTGGTGCTGGTGAGCAACGGGACCAGTGTGATGCAGTCCAGGGTCGAGGATCTGGACGCAAACGGCGCCTGGTTGCAGATCAGCGACGCCCCTCCTGCCGGCAGCACCATCGGTAATCTGGAAATTCTTGCCAACGTGCTCATTGCCGGTCATGGCGAAACACGCCCTTGGCGAGTGTTGGGCAGCGGTGATGGGTCCCGCAACAACCAGTCCTTTACCCTGGAGGTGGAGGATCTGAGTTTTGTCACCGATACCGCCATGGCCACCGGCGTTCGGGCCGCCATGGAGATTGTGATCGGCGGAGAAACTTGGACCCAGGTGGATAATCTCAAGGATTCTGTCGCCAGTGATGCCCATTACCAGGTGCGGCTTAACGAAGACGGCTATGCCGTGGTTGAATTCGGCGATGGTCGACACGGTAGGCGACTTTCGTCGGGCACTAACAATATCCGGGTGCGGCTGCGCCAGGGGGTAGGGATGGCCGGTAATCTCGATCCCGGTTCCCTAGTCAAACCCATGCAACCCCATCCCTTGATTGAGACGCTTCAGCAACCTTTAGCTGGCAGTGGCGGCAATGATCGGGAAAGCAACGCCGATCTGCGCCGCAATGCTCCGGCCAGTCTTTTGGCCCTGAACCGGGCGGTGTCCATCGAGGATGCCGCCCAATTGGCCCGCAGTCATCCCAGTGTGTGGCAGGCAGCCGCCTTCCGGCTCAAACCGGGTTTGGGCAGACGTGAGCGGCTGGAAGTCGTCGTCATGGCCGCTGGCGGCGGTTTTCTCTCCACCTCGCTTAAACAGTCGGTGCAGAGCTGGTTGATTGCGCGTTGCCAACCGGGAATGCAGGTACTGCTCACCGATTATGTACCGGTCCGATTCCAACTGGAGGTGACGGTACGCATCCGTAGCACCATGGAGAGCCAAAGCGTCAAAGAGGCGGTGGAGGCCAGCCTGGTCGGAGGATTGGACTTCTCCAGGCGTCAGCTGGGCCAACCGATCTATCGCGGCGAAATATATAGCCTTGTTGATGCGGTTTTCGGTGTGGAAAACAGTTCCTGTGCCTTGATTTTCCCTTGGCCGCAGGCCGGAGTTCCCACAGACGACCGCCCCCGGGTGGCGACCGCCGGAGAGACGGTGATGTCGATCCTGCCCAGTCCCCGTCAATGTCTGGTGCTGGACGCATCGAGTTTGAACATCAGGATCGAAGCGGCTGAGGAGGGTTTGGCATGAGCGGTCCCTATACCACCCCTGAGTATGGTCTACGCTTATTAGAATGGCTGCCCAATCACTGGCGGGTCCGGGATGGTGGCGATCTCACCGATCTACTTGCGGTGTACGGCGATATGCTTGATGCCATGCACGCCACCATCCATCAGCATCTCTATGATGGTTTTCCCGACAAGGACGAGCACGGCAACCACTGCCAGGATTGGTTGATTCCCTATTTTGCCCGGTTACTCGACGTACAGCTGGTTTCTCCCGATGCCGATGGGCGGCGGGAAGAAGTGGCCAAGGCGGTCTACTGGCGACAGCGCAAAGGCACCCGCGTCAGCGTGGAAGGGATTGCCGAGGCGGTGGGCCAGTTTGAGGTGGAGGTCCAGGAGGGCTGGAAGCGGGTGGTTATGACCCCACGGATTGACCGTCCGCTCCTCCCCGAACAGGCCTATGGAGAGCAGCCGATTTCGGGGAAGAAAACCCCGGCGCTTCATGCCCGCCATCCCGGTCTGCCTGCCTCAACCCCGGATTTTCGTTACTGCTCGCGGGCGGTGCAGTGCCCGATTAGTAACGATGGTGCCGCCGTCACCAGCTTCCCCGGAGTCGATGCGCCGGTAAGTTGGCGCCAGGCCAATCGTTTTGGTCTACCCATCGCCCCGGACAGCTACCAGGATCTTTCCCGTAGAACCGTTGATCTGCGCACCCCGGATGCTCAACGCGGGCATTATCATCCCCGGCGGCTCTTGCTCCATCTCCCCCCACCTGAGGGGTTCTTTTCCCGTGATCATGTCAGCCTCCAGTGGCAGCAGATCCTCCCCCTGGTGAACGAGGCCTTGGTTTCTGCAACTGGGGCGTTCTATGCCGACCTGGTGGAAGTCGCTGCCGCCACCATCCGGGTGGACGGCAAAACCCTGCCCTTGATTACTGTGCGTGGTCTGAGGAAAACACCGGTGCGAGTGCGTGGTCTGGTCTCCCTGGAGACTGCGGCTGTTTATCGTTTTGCCAACCTCTGGTTCGATAACCGGGTCGATATCCATCAGGGCGTGGTTCAGTGCGCGGGGTGTGCCCTTCGCCATCTTCGTTCCATGGTCGCCGACCGTAAACGGCCGGTAATTGTGGCGACCAACTCGCTTTTCAAGCGGGTAGAGGCCGCTCGCGGCCTGGTGCGGCTTGAGTATGTCACCGTGCTCGAGACCCTGCTCGCCGAAGCACTGCAGGCCAGTGACTGTATTCTTCTTCCCTCCCTGGCCAAGGATCGAGTGGATGAGGACGTACCCGGCAGCGGTTGCCTGCGTTTCAGCCGTATTCCCTTTTTCCCCAAGGATGCTAAGGGGTTGAAACCGTCCGAATTGGCCGCCGGTCGACTCTCCGATTGGCTCAGGCAGGGCAAGCGCTCGGCGTTGAGTTGTTCCACCGCCAACTGCACCACCCAAATGGTGCTCTTTTGCAGTGATATTTTCGGAGAACCTGGGTGCGGGGTGCTCCACAGCCGGTGCCACTCCCTCATTACCGCCGGAGCCGAGGATGGTGGAGAGATGGGGGCCTACCATGGTCATCGTTACGTCCTGCGGAGGCAGGCAGTGCTGGAAAAATTGCGCGAATTTTTGCCCGTGGGCATGGAGGCGGTGCTGGTTTTGGATTCGAGCTTGGCCTGTGTACCTCCGAAAGCAACCTAACCTGAAAAGGTACAATTCATGAAAACCCAAATTTCCCGAAATTCGTTTCAAGCCGATAAAGCCTACTCCGGCCTCTACCTGCAACAGGGGCGGATGATCACCGATGCGGATTGGAACGAACTGACCGATATCGAAAAAAAGCAGCTGATTGCGGCCCTCAAAGATGTGGTGAGCTGCGGTGCACCGAAAAGCGATGGACTGCGGATTGTTGCTGACCCGGAAGGCTCGGTCAACGTCCTGATCCAGCCCGGAACACTCTACGCTGAAGGGGTCGCTGCCCAATTGTCGGCCGAGGGCAATGTGGCGATCAATGGGCAACCCGATTACCCGATCCAGGCCGATTACAGTGGCCAGAATCTCCGCCTTTATGCCGATATCTGGGAACGGACGGTGACGGCCCTGGAAGATGAATCGTTGATGGATCCAGCCCTGCACGGTGCTGACACCGCCACCCGTATGCAGACTATGCTCCAGGTGAAGTGGTGCGCGAGCAGTGGCACTGAGGCGATTGATCCCTTGGATACCAAGGTGAACCCACCCCAGGGCGATGCAGAGCTTCGTCTGCGTTTGGCGTTGATGAGCGGAGCAGCCGACAGTTGCGATCCCTGCACCAGTCATGTGGATGTGGATGAACGTATCGGCAACTATCTCTTTCGGGTGGAGGTGCACCACTATGATACTGCCGCCCGTATCCTGACCCTCAAGTGGTCGCGCGACAACGGTGCTGAGGCTTGCCGAGTGGCAGAGATGCCGATCGGGTTCAATCAGGGGCCTTGGATCTGGGAGTTTTACGATGACGATACCGAGCGGCTTCTGGGCAATCATTTTGCGGCCAATGCCAAGAACCTGCGCGGCCTGTTGCGGGAGACCTTTACCGTGCCCACCGGCGCCAAGGAACCCAAGACCTTTGTTCGCCAATGGGATGGCTACCTGAGCATTGACCTCAAGACCCTCACCAATCCCACCCATATATTTAACGGGATGGACCGTAGTGTGGCGTTGGCCCAGGGCGCAGCCGGATCGGCCAGCCATGGGCGGGTCAGTGTCAGTGACGGCCGGATCAGCATCAATCTGGAACGGATGGAGCTGCACCTGGACACCAAGGATAAAGTGTTTGTCGCTGGTGATTATTGGCTGGCCACGGTGCGTGAGTCTGTCCAGGTGTCCGGGCAGTATGTCCTCCCTGCCATGGAGGGTTTGGCCGCACCTGTCCAGGGGGCCCTCCCTCACGGCATTTGCCACCATTATCTCCTGCTGGGTGAGATCGGCATTAACAAAAGGCTGGTTGGTCAGTCTGATGGGTTCAAGCGGCAGATGCACTTTCCGCCCCTGACCGATATTAGGGCCTCGGATGTCGGTTTCACCGGCCAATGTGCAGGGCTGTATGGTACGGCGCAAAACCTGCAACAGGCGCTGGATACGCTCTGTGCTATCGATGCCTCTGATATCGCCTACAAAATGCCCGGCTGCAAAAAATTGCAGGATACCATTAAAGACCAGCTGGCCGTTGTGCTTGACCCGGACGGTGACGGTAACCTGAGCGTGCAGCGTGCTTTGGATACCCTGCTTTGCCGGATGCGGGCCGATACTCTCCCGCTCAATAAGTTGGATAGCGGTCTGTGCAGTGATCTCAAGGTCGATCAGGTGGTCACGGTTCAGGATGCACTCAAGATACTCTGCAATAAATCCTCAACCGGCTGTGCAGTGGTCGCCACCTCGACGGCCCATCTTGCCCTGCTGTTGGAGCAGTTCGCTGCTGAGAGCAAGGCCACCGATCTTTGGGTTTGTCTGCGTGCAGGTACCTATCCCATCGATAAAGCACTTTCCATCAGCGGCAAGCGCAGCCTGCGAATCAGCGGTCAGGGACAGGAGGCGGTACAGATTACCTTCAGCTCCACTAAACTGACCATGGAGGCGGATGAGGTTATCCTTGAGAACCTGTGCTTTACTTTGAGCACCGGTAGTGGGCAGTTGGCTATTCGTGCCGGTGAGTCCCGCACCAACGGCTGCCGATTCGGTCGGACCAGTACCAGCGCTAAAAGTCCGGCCATGCTCAGCGTTGGCGGGCAAGGGAATGTAGGATGTCGCTTGAGCTGGGAGGACAATAGCCTGATTGCCTCCTTAAAGACGATCTCCGGTAGCGGCGCACCCTGGATCGATACCGTGGGAACGGGCAACGAGAAACTGAAAAAAGACCTGGAAGCCTTATCCAACACCGAACTGCTGACCAATAAGGCGGCCTATGATGCGGCGGTCAAAAAAGTGGCTGAGCAAATTATTGTTTTGCCCAAGGAAACCCGGAGCACTTGGAAAACCAATCTTGAGGCCGTATCTTCTCCTCAACGAGCCTTTGTTTCTATGGCGAAAAAAGCAGGGACTGCCTCAATGATAGAAAGTCTGACCGCCGAAAAGTCCAGCGTCTTTGAAGTGGCCCTGGCCGTGGAGGATCTGGTTGCGGTGTGGGTGCAATCCGAGCCCGATTATGCCCTGCGTCTTGAAACAGCCAAGGAAGGCGGGCTATTGGCGAACAATGAGATCAGTGGATGGCTGCTGTTGGCCAACGGAGTGAGCGGCTACCGCCATCCGGAAGTTGCAGTGGTTGACTCCACCCTTACCGGGAACGCTGTGAAAAGTGGCGGGGGAGATTTACGCATTAAGGACAACAGCCTGGAAGGGATCAAAGCCAACCTGCCCTCCGGAAGTCTTGATACCGCTAACCGTTTGACCATGCAGGTGAGCGGTTACGCACGGCTTTTGGTGAGCGGAAACAGGATTGAGCAGGAGCTTAATTCGCTGGTAGCCGCAACATTTATCGGTCAAGGCAACACCTGGAACGGGGAAACCGAGGAGAAGCCGCTCGGATCGATTATTGGTGATCGGGGTGTCTTTACCGGCAACCTGCTGGATTCAGGTTCGGAGAGCCTGCGGCTCACTAGTACCCTTCGTAAAGGCCGGGTTCAGTCCAGCGGCAACTTGGGTGTGGATTTGGTCAGCGCAGCTAGCTGAAATTCTTTTGAGCAGTGTGTCTGTTACACGCAGGGGGAGTAATGTTTACTTACGCACAGAAACAACAGCGAAACCGGCAAACGACATGTTCAAAACCTCAACTCGCCAGCCGTACATATTCAGGGGCACGACATGCAGTCCATTCGATCCTGCATCCGCAGATCACGACTGAAAATTCTGGTGGAAAAACGTTATTCCATGGTGTTGGCGGAGAGTTCAGGGATACTGTGAGGAGCGTGGTTAGCCCTCAAGGTGAAAACGATAGCCCTCGCGCGATCGATCAACGACCGCAGGCAAAACAGACATCTGCGCCGTCAACAACCGTCATCCCTTATAGGCGAAGTTTGATCGCCTCCATACGTCGAATCGATCAAACACAGCCCCTGGAACACAGTCGTCCTTCTGTTAATGCGGAAATGCCGTCAAGCGTGGAACTGTCCCACCGTGATGCAATACCGGGAGCCGAACAGACAAGGGGAGTCGATTTCGAATCGGCCTTATCTCAAACCCAATCTTTTCCTGCACAGGCAATACCCGAGCCTCAGGAGGGAGAAACGGTCGATCTTCCTGATATTGTTATTGCGCCGGAGGTGCATGAGTCAGACTCCTATGCCTTCCTTCTTGGGTATTCCCCCACTATCAACCAGTCGGGTACAACGGGTCCATTTGGCGTCACCAGGCCGTATCATTTTTCTCTGACCGGGACCTCGGTCACCCTCGCATCCGGGACCTACATTATTAAGGCCATTGTCGACAATCCGATTACCTACCAGGTTAACAGGGGAGGGAGGGTAGATATTGCATCTGACACAGACGCCGCCATTACTCAGGCGAATTATGCAACCGTGGCCTCAGATTTGACACCGGATATGAACGATCTTAACGGTCGTCCACCCCGCACGCAATTTTGGGCTGAAGATCTTTGTATCAGACATGAATTATTTCATGCCAATGAAGGGAGCAATTATGCCTGGTCCGGTGTTGCCCAAGCGCAGGGCTGGCTCAATTCACAATCAGCAACCGGCGTAGTACAGGTTTTCACACTTCTTGGACAGGTACTGGCAAGGGTCATTGCCACTAGATCGACAGCGATGGCTTATCCCGGCCGGGAAAATAGAGCTTATGGTGATGGTGCTTCTTTGTATCGCGCAAGAGCAAACGCAATTAAGGCAAAGGGGGATAGCAATACGTATGGACCGTAATTATCTGCCTTGACCCACAAACAATGCAATAATATGCGTTTTTAGGGGTGAAAGAGGGTCTCTGCCAATTCGGCCACCGTTCGTATTGGCAGGATTTTGATGTCACCGGCCTTCTTTTGCAACTGACGGCTTGAGGATTCCGGCATGAGAAAGGTGGTAAAACCAAGACGCCCGGCCTCACGCAGCCGCATCTCCATCTGGCCAACCGCCCGGACCTCACCCGCCAGCCCTACCTCTCCGCAGACCACTGTGGAGGGATCGATGGGTTTTTCAAAAAAACTGGAAAGCAAGGCCGCGACAACACCCAAATCCAGGGCAGGCTCGACGATTCGGATCCCCCCGGCAATATTGAGAAAGATATCGTTATCAAAAAGAGTCACGCCGAGTTTTTTTTCCAAGACCGCCGTGAGCAGGGCTACTCGTTGCGGATCGGCGCCAATGGCCGTTCTCCGCGCTGTTCCCAAGCTGGAACGACTGACCAAGGCCTGAACCTCCACCAGGATTGGCCGGGTTCCTTCAACACTGGGTAGGACCACCGAACCCGGGACATTGACCGGCCGCTCTGCTAAAAACAGGGCCGAAGGGTTGTCCACACCGGCCAGTCCGTTTTCCTTCATTTCAAAAACACCGATCTCGTTGGTCGAACCGAAGCGGTTTTTTACCGTCCGGACAATGCGGAAAACCTGACCGCGGTCACCCTCAAAATAGAGCACGGTGTCCACCATATGCTCCAACACCCGCGGGCCGGCAATGGCGCCGTCCTTGGTGACATGTCCCACCAGGAGGATAGGCAGATGATGCGCCTTTGCTAGGGTCAGCAGCCGTGCGGTGGACTCACGCACCTGGGTCACGGACCCGGGGGCCGAACCCACCTCCTCACTGTACACCGTCTGGATCGAATCCACTGCCAGCAGGGCTGGCCGCATCGACAGGGCAAGATCGACAATGGCCTCGACGCAATTTTCCGTGGAAACGGAGATGGCCTTCTCCCGGATACTGAGCCTGTCTGCCCGCATGCGGATTTGGCGCACCGATTCTTCACCGGTAACGTAGAGGGTGGACAGGTCTTGTGCGGCTAGGGAGGCGAGCAGTTGGAGGATCAGGGTGGATTTGCCGATCCCCGGATCACCACCGATCAGTACCATGGATCCGGGGACGATACCCCCTCCGAGTACCCGATCCATCTCGCTGATATTGGTCAGCAGGCGGGTGGTTTCCTCCGCAACCGCAGCGGTGAGCGGTTGCGCGGTGGCCGCCTTACGTCCAATACGTGTAGACGAAAGCTGCAGCTGTTCGCCGAGACTATCCCAGGCCCCACAGTCGGGGCAACGGCCAAGCCATTTGCGGCTTTCAAAACCACATTGAGCGCAGACAAAGCTGCGGTGTTCTTTTTTTGCCGGTTGCATGTTGCCTGGAAAGTGAGAATGGTTTGGAGAAATATTGAGCTATCCCGGAGGGGCGCCCACGGGCTTCGATGATCATGTCGATCTATCTTCTGGATTATACCCCGTGCCAGGGACCAACGCAACACAGGCCGGTATGGAATTGGGGTGCCTTATGTTGGCGCAGTGGCCGATACAACTGGTATCAAAGTGAAACCATTTTCCAACAACCAGTAGTCATATTGCATCTGCTGGGTCATTTTTCTCAACGAAAGGAGTACTCCATGCACTATGTGGCAACCAAGATTTGTCGGACCAGTGAAATAGGCCTCAACGGCAACCTGTTCGGGGGGACTATGCTCTCTTGGATCGATGAAGCCGGAGCCGCCTTTGCCGGTTATCTTTGTCGAGCTCCAGCCATGGTTACCTTGAAAATGGAGGAGGTTCTCTTTAGACGACCGGTAAAAATCAGCCACCATGTGCGGATTTATGCCCGAGTGTACAAAGTGGGAAGATCATCGATCACCCTTGATCTTGAGGCGCGGCGGTTTGATTTTGAAAAAGAGTTGGAAGAAACCGTCTGCTCAACCAGGATGGTCTACGTCAAGATTGATGGTGAAGGCAATGCCGTGCCTATTGATGATCGGCTGCGGGATAAAATGGATCAGTCGATCAGTGATCTTATGCAGCGTCTATAGAAAATTAATTCAATAAGTGGATGTGGTTTTGCTATGTTAAATGCGCCTGTTTTGCCAAGCTGTAAAACCAAGATTGTCTGCACTATTGGCCCCGCAACCGACTCGCCAGAAATGCTGGAAAAAATGCTTGAGGCCGGGATGACCATTGCCCGGCTTAATTTTTCGCATGGGGATTTTCGGGATCATGGGGATGTTATCCGTCGCATCCGGCAGGCGGCTGAGAAAATGGACCGGCCGGTGGCGATTATGGCGGATCTACCTGGACCGAAAATTCGTATCGGTATCCTGGCTGAGGAACCTATCGAATTGGTCATCGGGAGCCGTTTCAGCCTGACCACGGAAGAGGTTATGGGGACCCGTGAATTGGTCTCGGTAACCTTGAAGGAACTCCCCCAGGCGGTGCGGCCAGGAAATCTGCTCTTTATCAACGATGGTTTGATTCAGGTACAGGTGGAGGAGATCGAAGGGGTGCAAGTGCACTGCCGGGTGGTGGTGGGCGGTCGCCTGCGTTCGAGAAAAGGGCTGAACCTGCCGGGGATTGATCTGGGCATCTCCGCCTTCACCGAGCATGACCGGGAATGCATGCGTTTTGCCTTGGACCAGGGGGTGGATGCGATCAGTCAGTCCTTTGTCAACAGTGCCGATGATATTCATGCGGTACGGCAGGCGGCAAAGGAGATGGGGTACCAGCCCTTTGTCATTGCCAAGATTGAGCGCGCCTCGATTTTAGACAAGATCGACGAGGTCATGGAGGCCACTGATGGGGTGATGGTCGCCCGGGGAGATCTCGGGGTGGAAGTGCCGATCGAAAAGATTGCGGTGATACAAAAGATGATCACTGCCAGGGCGAATCTCTTTGGCAAACCAGTGATCACGGCAACCCAGATGCTGGAGTCGATGATTAACAACCGCAGGCCAACCCGAGCTGAGGCTACCGATGTGGCCAATGCCATCCTGGATGGCACCGATGCGGTGATGCTCTCCGAGGAGTCGGCCCTGGGGCGTTATCCACTGGAGGCGGTACGGATGTTGGTGCAGATAGCCTTAGCCACCGAACCGCATCAGACCAAACACAGCTACAAAAAAATTCCGGAGCACCCCATATTTTGTGAAATCCGTGAAGTCGATTACATTGCCTCAAGCGTTAATGCCATTGTCAGCCAAAATGATACTGTGGCCGCTATTTTAACCCCGACCGACAGCGGTCTGACCGCGCGTCGTCTAGCCCGCTATAAACTGCCAACCTGGATCGTGGCCGTCAGCTCCAACAAGCAGACCTGTCGTGAACTGCTCTTTTCCTCTGGCGTCTTTCCTCTGTACGAGACCCATCATCCCGCCGATTGGACCGATGTGGCCCGGGAGTATGCGGTGCGTTTTCAGTTGCGGGGCAGCTGTGTGATCCAAACCGAGGGACCATCCCCGGAAAACCCGCATAGAAATCACAAGATGGAGATTATCGACCTGCGAGAGATCCGTTAACGCAGCCCCGGTGACTTTTTCTGTAAAAAAGGTGGGAATGGACTGGAAATGTTATATTCCTTCCCTTGACCCACCTCATCATCCTTCTGTCCTTTCTTGTTTTTCCGGCGTCCTTTTTGGAGTATTCGAGAAAAAAATGAATAATTGTTCATTCCTATTTGCGAATTCTCACAAATCGAGCTAAATATTACAATTTACAAACTTGTAAGCTGCTGTCTGTTGACAGTTTTCCCTATAATATTATTTCAGTTACGAAAGAGAATTCCCACGGAGGCAGGATGTTGGAGTTTAAGAAGGGCGTTGATATTTTATCAGCGGTTGGCGGGGTTGCGACCATTGGCGAGGCTAAGAAGTTGTTTGAGCAGCGGCTTGATTGCGAGCAGCTCGCTCGCCTTGCCAAAATCACCAACGAAGAGGCGCTGCTAAAAGTTGCAAATGCCATTGCCATGTGTGAGCCGGACGCAGTGTATATTCATACGGGCAGCGAAGAGGATAGAGCTTTCGTCCGTCGGATGAGCCTGGAAAAAGGTGAAGAAATAGAGTTGGCCATTCCTGGTCATACCCTCCATTTTGATCTGCCCGAAGATCAGGGCCGAATGGTCGAGCAAACCCTGTACATCGCCGATGAGGGGGAGCAGGTTTCCTCCTTGGCGAAGAAGGAATTACGGGAAACATCGCATGCCTATATGCGCGAACATATGCGTGGCATCATGAAAGGCATGACCATGTTCGTCGGTTTTTATAGCCGCGGTCCGGTCGGTGCCAAGGCTTCAATCCCGGCGATTGAAATCTCGAGTTCCACCTATGTCATGCATTCGGCAGAGCTTTTATACCGGAACTGTTTTGCTGATTTTGATGCTGAGGTCGCACGGCGGGGCGAGTTTTTTACCAACGTCCACTCCGAAGGCACCAATCGCTCTGAAGATGTGCCTAAAGCGCGTATTTATATGGACCGTAGCTGGCAGACTACCTTCTCCACCTTCTGCACCTATGCCGGTAACACCCTTTTGATGAAAAAGGGGAACCATCGTTTTGCCTCGGACTGCGCCATGTATAAGTATAATGGCAAGGAACTCTCCGAGCATATGTTCATCACCGGAATGACTGGTCCCGGTGGACGCAAAACTTTTTTTGCCGGCGCTGCCCCATCGGGTTGCGGTAAGACCACTACCGCCATGGTCGGGAGTGACTTTGTCGGCGATGATCTGGCCCAAATGTGGATTGAAAAGGATGGTACCCTGCGCGCTGTCAACCCAGAGATCGGTATCTTCGGTATTATCGAGGATGTAAATCAGGAGGGGGACCCTTTTCTGATGAAATGCCTGCGTCAGGAGGGAGCGGAGGTCATTTTCTCCAATGTCCTGATCGATGAACAGAAAAAACCGCGCTGGGTAGGTGATGGCGAACCGGTACCGGAGAAAGGGATTAACTTTCAGGGAGAGTGGACACCGGCCATGGCCAAGGTTCCTATATCCCACCCTAACTCACGTTGCACCTTGCGAGCCGATAATATCGGTAATCACAATAAGGGGGCCAATGCCGACCCAAATGGTCTGGTGATTGAGGTCATCACCTACTCCGGTCGCGACAGCAATACTATGCCGCCGATCTGGGTTGCAAAAAGCATGGATGCTGGCGTGGCTATCGGTGCGTCCATCGTCTCCAAGGCGACCGCCGCCGAAATCGGCGCCACTGGTGTCAATCGTCAACCCTGGGCCAATACTCCCTTTGTTGCCGGTAGTTTGGCCGATTATCTCGACGCCCAGCTAAATTTTTACAGCAACCCCTCAATGACCCGTAAGCCGACCATGGCCGGATTGAACTACTTCCTCACCCACGAGGCTCGTGGAGGCAGTGGTAACGGTCTACTCGGTGAGAAGCGAGATGTTCACGTTTGGTTGGGCTGGCTTGAGCTCTACACGCATGGCAATGTCGAAGCCATTGAGACCCCTATCGGTATGATCCCCAAATACGAGGATCTGAAGAAACTGTTCACCGATAAGATCAACAAGGAGTATCCGGAATCGCTCTACACCATGCAATTTTCCCTCTATATCGATAAGGTGATTGCCCGGATCGATTTACAGGAAGCCGCATGGCGTAAGGAAGAGGGTGCCTCTGAGAGACTGTTTGCCATTTATACTGAGCAGAAGGCCGAATTGCTGAAACTCAAAGCGGTGAAAGGCGAGGTCGTCAAGCCGCAGGATCTGTAAAAGAGCTGGACATATTTCCCGGCCTCCTTTAAGGTCGGGCGGATCGAGCAAAAAAAAAACCGGAGCACTGCAAAGCAGCTCCGGTTTTTTTTATGCCTTGGGGCAGGGAAGAAGACTAATTATTTGCCAAGCAGTTGTTGTACTTTCTCCCGAATGGCATCCGTACCCAGCCCCTGATATGGGATCTGTTCGGAAAGTCCACCCATACCGTCCTTCCATGTGCCCATGTATCCGTATTTAGGCGCATAGCCACGTTCGAGCAGCCAGCTGCCGTAACGGCTCCCTAAACCGGTTTTACTGTTTTGGGTCTCCACTACCAGGGCCATTGGGCTGGATCCAACCTTAGCCAGTATGGCCTCATCAACCACGTTGAGAATCGCTTTGTTGATCAGACCAAGATGAATGCCGTCCTCTTTCAATAATTCGACCACGTGGAGGCAACGGTAGAGCATCTCGCCGTAGGCAATAATATACCCGTCCTTACCTTCACGAATGACCTCGTCCTTGTCCGCCTGAAAAACATAGCCCTGTCCGTAAAATTTTTCACCCTGCTCATCAAGGATGAAGGGGGTGGCAGAACGGGTGGAAAAGACGAACCGCAACCCTGGATCATGGAAAATTGCATTGAGAACGGCCTTCAGCTGTAGAGCATCTGCTGGAAAATATAGGCGGGTCTGATCGTGCTCCGCCAGTCCATTGTCGGCAAAGAAGTTATTGATACCGAAATGGCAGGTGTTGTCTGCCATATCATCCACACCAGAGTGGGAAAAATGGGCAAGGACATTGGCCTGATTGAGACGGGCCATGGTGATCTCAGAGATTACCATCTCCTGGAAGGCCGCAAAGGTACCGAAAATACCTTGTTTTCCGGGTGCGGAACCAAAACCTGCCGCGACCGAGAAGTTGTTACGCTCCATGATACCGCCATGGACATAGACTGCCGGACAGTTTTTGCGAATGTGATGCAGCCCGCAGGAGCCTTCGAGGTCGGAATCAACAACAATGACTTTTTCTGCAGGATTCTCAATGCCTTGAAGTATCTCGCACACTATCTTGCCGAATTCGTCTCGGTTTTTGGCCTGTTCGGGGCTGCTACCCTTGTATACGTTTTTCGGTGCTTTTTCCGATTTCTGTTCCAACATGGCCACAGCGGCTGCATGACCTTTAGCGGTGAGGTAGTCAACAGCCAGGTTCACCGGAATAACGTCGTGGCCTTTGGGGAGACCTTCAAGGCCGTCGATTCCGGTGGCCATTTTGCGGCGGATGACCACAGCTGCCGGTCCTTGGGTAATGATCGCCTGGCGGATAACGCTGTACAGGGCGCCGAGATCTTCACCGTCACAGGTCTGTACGGTAAGTCCATGGCCGGAGAGAGTGTTAACCAGATCGTACCCCTGCATGTACTCGCTGGGGTGCCCGGCAATGGTCACATCATTATCATCGAGCAGAAGGGTTTGATTGAGTTTACGCGCAACCGCGTAGCGGGCGGCTTCGGCATCATCGCCTTCCTGCTGGGACCCGTCACTGCCGAACATGAAAACTGTTTTCCCAGGATTGGCTTCAGCCACACCGTTTACATGGCTCCACATGTGGCCTAATCGACCTGAACTGAAAAATATACCTTCGTCTTCGTTACGTTCGGGGTGACCGTACAATCCCTTCTTGAATTCGCGATAATGGAGCAGATCTTTCGGTTGTTTATACCCGTTGAGAACCGCCATGATGTACTGAATGGCCACCCGATGTCCTGCCTCATCAAAATAGACGGGAAAGCAGGAATCACTGCCCTTCATGAAACCATCGGCAATGAGCAACTCCGGGACAATATCGTAGGCGCCCCCGGTGTGCCCACCCAGACCCTTGGTATTGGCCAGAGCGGTGAAAAAAACGATGGCGTCGCGCACAAGGGTAATGTTTTTTTGCAGGGTGGCCTTTTGTTCGGCGTCCAGGCTGTTTTGAGAAACAGAGAAGCGCAAGGGCTGATAGGTAGATAAATCAATCGGAAAATTCATAAGTTAACCTTATATGAAAAAGTTCTGGGAACGGAAGGAGCAAAATGTTCGGGTACCCGTTCATAGAGAAGAAAAAAACTAGCGCAGAAATAACAGAATATTCAAATTCTGCAAGCCAGATCTCGTTAATTTGCTGTTGTTGTCGCGGGCCTTTGTGTGATGTCTTGCACCGGTCAGCGAACAAAGGTAAAAGGGTTGGCAAGAAGTAACAAATTGAAATTGTTTTGTTTGATAGGAAGAAAACCAGTAGCGAGCAGGAGACGCCAATGAAAACGATATGGAAATTTGAATTAACCCCAAATCGGCTGCAATCGGTTTCGATACCCTTTGGGGGCCAGATTTTAACCGTACAGGCTAAGGGCGATAATACACCAATGCTGTGGGTGTTGGTAGACCCAGATATGCCTCCGAAGGATCGATATCTTGGAGTATATACGACAAATACGGAACTCCCTGATGAACCGGGACGTTATGTCGGTAGTTTTTTTATCTATGAGGGAAGTCTTGAATTTCACCTCTTTGAAATGGACACCCCGCCAGAGGGAATTCAGGTATCGGACATTCAATAAGGATGCTTTCTGAAGTATTTAAAATTGCCTTCTCACAAATAACCTCGAGAATGACGTTCTGGTATTCTTAACATCCTGAATTAACGATGCTAATATCCTGATCCAAAGTGCCATTACGTGAAGACGATGGTCCGATTTTGGAAAACGAGAATTTGCCGTTGCAGGTGATGCCAGATAGAGCGGGAAAGAATGACTTTTTCCAAATCCCGGCCTTTGCGGACCAGATCATCAATGGAGTCAGCATGGCTAACACGGATGATATCCTGGGCTATGATCGGACCGGCATCTAAGTCTGTAGTCACGTAATGGCTTGTTGCACCAATAACTTTGACCCCTCGTTCAAAGGCAGAGTGATAGGGTTTCGCTCCGGGAAAAGCGGGAAGGAAGGAGTGATGGATGTTGATGATTTTATCGCGGTAATGTTGAATAAAAGTATCAGATAAAATTTGCATATACCGGGCAAGAACGATGAACTCCACATTATGTTCAGCAAGCAACTGTAATTGGGCCTGTTCTTGTTCTTGCTTATTGTGCTTGGTTATCTCAAAATGATAAAAATCGATCCCGAATTGTTGGGCAACAGGTTCAAGATCTTTGTGATTACTAATGATAAGGGGGATATCCACCTCTATTTCATTGGATTTCCACCGTGAGAGGATATCGTAGAGGCAATGGGGCATTTTAGAGACGAAAATGGCCATACGCGGCATGTCATGGGAAAAATGCAACTGCCATTTCATGTCGTATTTTTTGGCGATGAGTGTCTCGAAATATTCACCAATTTTTCCGTCGGGAATAATAAAGTCATTCAATTCCCACTCGATTCGCATAAAAAAGACCTTGCGATGGGTGTCGACATGCTGATCCAGGTAGGTAATATTACCATTATTTTTGTAAATAAATTCACTGACGGTGGCGACTATGCCCTTGTTGTCCGGGCAGTGAATAAGCAAGATAGCCGAGGCGGAACTGGATTGGGAAATTGATGCGCTCATGAGACGAATTTGGGGTAAACGATATTAGGCGAAGCCAACACACAGAATTATTTACCCATTTCCTAACTTTTTTGGTGGTTTTTCGCAAGTTGGGAAAGTGGGATAAAGGAACTTAAAGTGTGAATGCGCTTTTCATCGGAAGCGGGAACGCTAAACAGTAAAAATACGATAGGGAATTACCCATAAGGTGATAAATTTCAGGGGAAAATAGTTCGTGGCTTGACAAAGGGTTTGATTTATGTGCTTAATAGTATCCAGGTGGAAAAAGTCGTATAATTTTTATCAGTTCCCCTTTATCACCGCCCATTAATGTGAATAGACGAACAATGGCCAAAAAAGATAACCTTATAATCGGTGTTGACATTGGTTCCCATGCCGTAAAAATATGTCAACTTCAGAAATCCGGTGTAAATTACAAGCTTATAGCAATAGGTAGCGCAAATATTCCACCTGGATCAGTAGAGGATGGTGTTTTGCAAGAGCCTGATGAGGTTGCAAAAGCTATTTCCGGATTACTCAAAAATTTGAAAATTAAAAATAACAAAATAGGTATATCAATTTCGGGATATTCAGTCATCGTCAAGAAGATCAATTTGGAAAAGATGGAAGATTCTGCTTTGGATGAATATATAAAATCTGAAGCTGAGCAATACATTCCTTTTGATATCGATGACGTTTATCTAGACTACCAAAAGTTGCCATCGAAAGATGATTCCCGCGATCGAGTGGAAATTATGCTCGTTGCTGCAAAAAAAGAGGTGGTCAATGATTATCTTAATATGCTCTCAGAGTTGAAATTAAAAACAGTCCTTGTTGATGTAGATGGATTTGCTTTGGAAAATATATGGGAAACTGTTTCTGGGGGCAGAGAAAATGTGGCTCTGGTGGATATTGGTGCTTCCAAGATGAATATTAACATAATATCTGAGGGCATTTCAGTTTTGGCCCGTGATATTGTTGTTGGAAGTGAACAGTTAACCGAGCAATTGGCGAACGCGTTGCAGGTCGAATATACTGTCGCTGAAAGGGTAAAGATTGGTGCCGAGTCATTTTCTGGAAAAACTGAAGATGTTACTCGAATATTTAACCAAACTTGCACTCAGTGGGTGCTTGAGATTAAAAAAGCTATTGATCTCTATTTTGCAAATAATCCGGATAAGCCATTGCAATCTTTAGTTCTCAGCGGAGGAGGGGCGAAGGTTAATGGTTTGGCCGAATATATCCATCAAGAGACGGGGTTAAATGTTCATTCATTTAATCCTTTTGAACAGATGACATTCGATCAAAATAAATTTGATCCTTCTTATATAAAATTGATTGGTCCTGAAATGGCTATTGCTGCTGGGTTAGCTATCCGTCAATCATCAATTTAACAATAATATGATACAGATAAATTTACTTCCTGTACGGGAAATAAAGAAAAGAGCCCGAGCAAAAAAACAAATAATAATATCTTCAGTATCTTTTTTTGGGCTTATCGTTCTCCTTGTTTTAATAGCTTGGTACCAAAATGGTATTATAGCTGATCTGAATAGTCAAAATACTAAAATTCAAAAAGAAAAAACAAAATTTCAAGAAGTTGTAAACCAAATCAAGAAGATTGATGAGGAAAAAGCTCTTTTAGACACAAGAATTAAGGTTATTAAAACTCTAAAACAAGAATCATCCTTAACGGTCCATGTACTTGATGAAATCGCCAATTTAACTCCTTCTAATCGGATGTGGCTAAAATCACTAAGCCAGTCGGCCTCGCAGTTATCTCTAAACGGAATGGCCTTAGATGACCAGACAATTGCAAAATTTATGGATGATTTAGAGGCTTCTCGATACATAAAAAATGTACATTTAGCTAACACGACGATGGATAGGTTTGCCGAAAGAAATCTTAAATCGTTTAGTATATCATGTGCAGTTGGTTTTGAGGAAAATACAGCTACTGCCCCTGAAAAAAAATGATATAAAGGTCTCTCTCATGGTCGCTGGAGTACAAAAAAGCAAATTTGACGTATTCATTGACGAAAAATTTATTCCATTTGAGAATAAGAAAAAATTTATCGTTCTTGGTGGTATAGTTTTACTCCCCATACTACTTTGCTATTTTTTAGTTTATCAACCGAACATCGAGCAAACGGATAAGTTAAAAGAACAAATCCAAAAATCCTCTGATGAGCTAAAACGGGTTAGAAAGGCCGCACGCGATCTTCCTCTGCATGTGGAAGAGTTAAAAAAAACCCAAGAAGCTTTTGAATTAACCTCCGTACTTTTACCCAAAAGTCAGGAAATTCCAGATTTACTTCGGAGTATTTCGGATTTAGGGAAACATTCCGGTCTTGACTTTCTCTCTTTTGTTCCGGGAAGCGAAGTGCCTAAAGATTTTTATGCAGAAATTCCGATCGATATTAAAATTCGGGGGCCTTATCATAATCTGGGCCTATTCCTAGATAAGGTCAGCAAGTTAGAACGGATAGTAACGGTGAATAATATCCGAACCGAAAAAGTCGATCTAGAAGGTAATGAGATCCTCTTAACTTCATCTTGTAGACTTTTAACCTACAGGTTTACCAATCAAAAACTCGAGACACCAAAGCAGAAAAAACGATAGGATCCGAGCGCCCTTCGTCGTTGCAATGGTGATAATACAATATTTTCTTAATTTTTTATCTGGCTATGCAGAATATACTCGTGAACAGATATTTGCTTGTTTTGGCTCTTTTGTACCTCTTGTTGGCAGGGGTGAGTTCGGCCGCTGAAATCTCGGACACAGAGCGTCTTATCCAAGCCGGTATTCTTGAAAGATCGGATTCGTACTCCTACACTATCGAAGGCCGGGCTGATCCTTTTAAACCCTTTGTTTCGACCAAAGCATCCGTCGCAGCTGGGCCCGACCCCAATGAAATTGTTGATGAGAATACAGGTCTATCGGGAATGCAACTTTTTGAACCTGGTCAGCTTAACCTGGTTGGCATCATGCTTTCCTCATCAGAGGAGATTGCCTTTGTAGAGGATCAGGCCAAGAAAGGATATGTTATTAAGGTGGGCACCCTGATAGGAAAAAGAGGTATCGTGACTCAAATAACTCCAGACCAAGTATTTATTGAGGAAACAGCTAAGACTCGGTCTGGCAAAGAACTTAAATCAACTGTAGCTATGAGATTGAATAAAGAGGGGGACAGGTAATTATGCTTCATCCTTTTTCAAATAGTGTTTCTGTAACACCGCAACTGTCCCTGAGGATTTTTTTTATCCTTGTTTCTTGTTTGATTGCTCCCCAAGTTTCTCATGCTGAAGACGGCATAAATCAAATCGTCTCCATGCAGTCAAAGGTCAACGGTAACCAGACGGAAATTCGCTTGAAAGGCGTTAAACCCTTTGTTTCCTCCATATACGAGTTGCCCAAACCTGAACGCGTTGTGGTTGACGTCGCAGATGCAGACCTTGCCGCTAATTTTGTTTTGCCAAAGGATACCTCCTTTCGTATCGCCACAACAAAGGTTCCCGGTACGAATCCGTTGATAACTCGCTTCGAATTCTTTGTCCCCAATTTAGGGTCTTTCTCGTCCAGGCAGGAAGGGGCGGATACTTTGCTTGTAATCGAGAGTAAAGGAACGCCAAGCACCGCACTGAATGCCGAACCTGATTCCTCGGGAAATAAACAGATCGAGTTTACCGGTATTGATATAAAAAAATCAAAAAAACAAACGGTAGTTCGAATTGGCTTTAACCACAAAATCGTCCATTACAAGAAAGAAACCACAGCAAAGGATTCTGGCAATAATCCCCAGTTAATCATTGATATCGATCAAGTTTCGGCCAGCGATCAATTTTTGACCACCAAAAAAGTGAACACGACCCTGAGTAAAATCATCACAGCCCAGCGGGGATCTGGCATTCGGGTTACCTTGGTTTCAGCGTCAGATGTCATTTTTCCCTATACGATTAGTGAGAAGGACGACGGTCTGGAAATATTTGTTGAAGAGGGCGGGGTAAAGGATCAGGTCTCCAAAATTATTGGCCAACGCCAGAATATCGAAAGCCAGCTTCCCGACATTAATCCTCTTGAGGCAAAACTTTCGCCTCAGGCGCGCGAACAGCAAATGCAGGATGCTTTTAATTTCTCAGGATACAATAAAGATCGTATCTCGGTGGAATTTCAAAAGATGGATTTGCACAACGTCTTCAATTTTCTCAGGCAGGTAAGTGGTGTCAACATTGTGGTCGACGAATCGGTTCAAGGCTCGCTGACACTCGTGCTGGACGATGTGCCATGGGATTTTGCTCTGGATATTATTTTGAACCTTAAGGGTCTGGAAAAAGAAGAACGGTTTAATACCCTTGTTATTTATGCAAAAGGAAAGGGCTTTAAATGGCCTGAGCAGGTGGCGAATAACTTAAGTTTTGAAGCAGATTCTGCTGTTATCGAAAAAGAAGCCCTGGTTGTCCAGCAGCAGGAAAAACAGTCTGATGAGGTTGTTGAAGCCAAAACCTTGATTGCCAAAGGGATGAAGGCTGAGAAGCAGGAAAATTTTGAAAATGCGGCACTGATCTACGAACACGCACTTGATAAATGGCCTGATAATACTCGCCTCGCCAATAAAATTTCAGCTCTATATCTTGTTAGGCTTCAGCAAAATGCTAAAGGCATGTACTTTGCGCAACGTGCTCTAACGATTGACCCCAAGAATCAAGTCGCCCTTCTCCATGCGGGTATTGCCAGCGCAAATATGCAGGATTTATCCCAGG
>JAQUEZ010000008.1 GCA_028684915.1 Desulfobulbus sp. | reverse complement strand
TTGGGGTTGACGATACAGCCACTGCCCAGTGGTGGCTTGAGCCTGCTGAAACCCAAGTCCTGCCTGAAGGCCAATATACTCTGACTGTCTCGTT
Organism: Desulfobulbus sp.; assembly: GCA_028684915.1. The sequence continues at coordinate 72,442 of JAQUEZ010000008.1, read as the reverse complement.
TCGTCCCAATGCGGTGGATGGGCTGCCGAGGTCTTTCGGCTGCAACCGTTTTCACTTAAATTTAGTGAAAGAACCCGTACCGCTTACTCAGCCCACTGCCACGGCAAAGCAATTGCAGATGGCTGAATTTTCAATGTTCAAGGGCGATACAAAGACTGCGGGCAGTCTTGTGGACCAACTTCTTGCCCGCGAGCCGGAAAACATCGGGGTTTTACGATTGCAGGCAAAGCTTCTGATGAGCGAGGGCAAAAAATTGGAAGCTGCCAACGCGCTCGACGAGGCTTTGCAGGTCTATTACAAAAAATATCCGGCCGCTGACCCACCACTGGGTTTGCTCCAGGAACGCTCCGAGGTTATGAAGGGCCTGAAGCCGGATATTGTCCAGAAAAAAAGGACAGATCTATAGAGATGGCTAGGTTAAAAGCGCTGTGACGCAGAAGATCGAAGGTTTTACGACGCCATCGGATTTCATCCTAAATAAAAAGAAGCTGGCCACAGCATGGCTTAAATTGAAGGCTATACGCCTCCTGCAACAGTGGGCAAAATATATTTTGAGGTCTCGTATGTATTCGTATTACTTTGTTCTTGAAGTCGAACCGCAGGTTGAAAATCCTTTGATTGCCCACGTTTCCAGGGCAGTGGTTCATTTATGGGTGTTATCGACCACTATAAATGAAGCAAGAGATATTGCGCTTCGCTCTCTTGAGGCCGACCGTTGGGAGCTAACAGCGGAAAAGGAGGCTTATTTACCAACTCCAGAGCAGATAGATGAACTGGAAGCAGAAAAACTGTCGAATTATCAAGCAGCTCAGTCAAAAGGAATCCACGCGACGTTTTACTACTGGCACAGGTCTGAGTGATCATGTCGTTTACCATGGAGTAACGAAACAAAAAACTGGCCAAACACTCATTTCACCCCCAGAGAAAGGTTTCGAAAGGCGGTGACTTCAGATCAAAATGCTTCCAAATTGGGAGACACTTCCGAACAATCCGCTCAACCAGACCTGGGAAATTTGATACCCATTTCATAGGTCGCTCAGTAATGACGACGGGACGCTTCACCTTTTCTGTTCAGAATCGAGTCAATCCAACCTTCTGTAAACAAAAGGACTGCGACGATGGAAGACTTCCAATTGCTTGATGCACTCGAACGTGTCAACTGCGAGGAGGAAGGGCGCGAACTGTTACTGGAGCATGCTCCGGAGTTAAACGATGAGATAGGGGAAGCCTTACAGGAGAAAGCGAATGAACTTCGCCAAGGGCATGACCCGGACGGGGCAGCGGAGTTTGAGTCGTGGGCTGCATACGCCCGGTCCCTCGTAACCCGACACCTTTTGCTGAGCATCGACACCAAAGACGCGCACCAAACTATGGCTCAACTGCAGGCGAGACGAGACCGTTTCGACCTCGCGTTTGGAGAACTCTGCATAGAGAAGGTCTGCGCTCCCTTTGGTGTTCTACAAATCCGTCTTGCTGCCCGTGATCTTGCCGGGGCCGAAGAGCTGGCCGACAGTGTTCGGCATCATGTCGAATTCGAACTGCAATTCACCCGCGCGATCGCGAACATTGGTAAAAACCCCGAGATACAAGGGCAAGTGGATTTTTGCGAAGGTTCCTGGCGGCAATTACTTTGGGGGATCGAAGCATTGCATGCTGCGTTATCGGACGCGAATGAGCCTGTCACTGTGGCCTCCGCTGATACCCAATACGATTGGTTGACATTGCCCAGCGCCACGCCAGAGGCGCAGAAACTTCACCAGCAGGCCCGTGATCGTTATCTAGCCTGCGCTGCCAACGAGCGCACTCCGGCTAGACTGCGAGCGCAGTCAGAGTGCAATTTGGCGGCGCTCGCCTATCCAGACCTACCCAAAGTAAAGGCACATCAGAGTGCGGCCTTGGCGCTGGCGGATAAGACAGGGGAGCACAGACTGGCAAGGGTTATGCGGCGACGACTCGCCTATTGGGCGAGTAAAGAGGGCGATTGGCAGCAGGTTTATCACCTCTTGGATGAAAACCTGAAATCTGCTGAAAAGGCGACTCTATCTGAATACTCGCCCCAACTTGTTAGCCATATCGTGCAGGAGGCCCGGGTAGACGTGTCGCAGATGCTGGATGCTTGCCTGGAGCTGGGAAAACGCGATCCAGTTTATTGGCAACGCGCGTTGGAAGTGGTCGAATGGGGTAAATCGCGGGCGCACTTGCGAGCGGCACAGTTGATGGCAACGTCGTACGGCGAGATTCCACGGCGACTGCAGCAGCGTCGTGAGCGGTTACAGGCGTTGACGCGCGATCTGGAGAATAAGTTGGGCCTGCTCCCGGAGGAAATAGTAAAGCGGCACAAAGATAAAATGGCCCGCCTGCTCACGCTCACGGCGCAAGTTGAAACACAGATGGCGAAATTCTCTCGTTTGCGAGCCTATGATTTACGTTGTTTCCCTCTGAAGTATGCCGAAATGGTGAAAGCAGTACCTGTCGACGCAACCGTGCTGTGCTTCTTCCAGCAATCGGATCGAGTCGTCATCTTTGTCCTGGGATCAGAGGGACTATGCGGTCAGCCCGTCGAGGTGCCTCTTGAAAGTAAGCGCTTGGCGCAGATACTGGTTCAACTGGAATTTGCGACCGGCATCCGGGCTGACTTTGCGGATTGGAACCGGATTCAGATCGACCTCGACACGCAAATTGAGGCCATCTATCCTTTCGGAGCGTTGAAGATGCTCTACCAGGCGCTGATAACTCCAGTACACGACCGGATTATGGGCAACAAGATGGTTTATATCAGTGCGGATGGCACACTGTTACGAATCCCTTTGCATGCCTCCTTAAAAGACGACACGACGGCGCTGATCGACGAGATTCCAGTCGCCTATTCGCCCGGGATCGCCGTGTTACATCGGGCGCTGGTGTCGGGGAGGCGTTCTGCCACGCCGTCTGTTTTTGCCGCAGGTGTGATGAAAGAAAAAGGCGGGCCGGCATGTTCTCTGGAGGAAGCCAAGACGGTAGCGCGATTATTTGGGGTGCAAGTGGCACCGGCCACCTACGAAGCTCTGATTCAACAGGGCATGAAGAGCGATATTCTCCATTTATCGTGTCATAGCAATACCACCAGCAGGCTAACGAGTGGTCAGGGGTTGCAGCTAGAAGATAGGTTGTTGACGCCAACTGAGATTGGCCAGGCAGGCTGTCAAGCTGGCTTGGTTTTCCAGAGCGCATGCGAGACCTCACGCTCGGATATGCTGGAGGATGGGATGGAATTGATTGGGCTTGTGGGCTCATTCATGCGTTGCGGTGTACCATCAATCGTGGCCACTTTGTGGAAGATGCCCGATTCAGTGAGTATTCCTCTGGCCGAGGCGTATTACACGGAATTGGGAAAGAACGGCACGAATCGGGCTGTGGCCCTGCAAAAGGCAGTGCAGGCCATCAAGCGACAGCAACGATTTAGTCACCCTTATTTCTGGGCATCCATTTGCCTTTACGGTGCCGCCTAGGAGGAACGAATATGCCGTATACACCAATCCCGGAAGAGGATTTGCCCATCGATTCGAAGTCAATAATAATGCCGCCTGGGGGCGGGCCCGAAAAGACCAAAGAATTGTTGCGCCAGTTGCCACTGGCAAAGGTGTTCGGGTTGCTGCTTTCAGCCGATACCAAGAGTGCACTCGCCGAAGTGGTGCGGACGCGCTGGAGCGAGTTGCATCACTTGAGCGGCGAGGAGTTCGTCGTGGTTGCCTTTGACGCACCCAACGAATGGACTCCGCTGATGGAGGAATATTGGAAACAACATCTTGGCGACCGTTTTGATGAAATTTGGGGCGATTGGCAGAAAAAGCGAGGCCTCGAAGCAGGATCGGCCTTCGAGTGGCGCGATCTATTCGACCCTCCTATTGCCTCCAAAGACCTTCCTTGCCTAGTTCTTTTCACTGATCTGGAAAGCAAGCAAGCGGTGGTACGGCCGATCCCTGATTGGGACGCGGACACACTCTATCGCTTCCTTATGGCTCAGTTCGATGCGGTAAGAAGCTGCTGCGCGCAACCCTTGGAAGAACGTTTGGCCTGCTTGAAAGCTTCAGTCGGATCGACCGGTGGAAAACTGCACACCTACACGGAACACTTCGCCGAGACTGCGTGGCATTACTTAAAAGAGCATCCTACGACCGTGGCCATGACAACGGTCAACTTGCTGGTCGCGTTGGCTACGGCGAACGTCATCCCCCTTACGGGTAAGACCCTCGCAATACTCAAAGTAGTGAAGGATCTGTTTGGCAAAAGTTGAGGTATTACTAAAAAATGGCCAAAACTCCGTCCAAAGGCCATAAAATCCGGAAATTCACATTTGATGGACTCTTAAAAGTCCATCACACTCTAAGAGATGGCTAGGTAAAATAACAGATATACAAGGACTAATGTTTTTTTCGTTGCAAAGGCATACATCAGGTATGTCGAGTGTCGAGAAAAATGCTGCGACGCAGTAGATCGAAGTTTTTACGACGCCATCAGTTTTTAATATGTGATGGTCTCGTAAAAAGTCGAAAATTAAACGCCAACATACGCTATGCAGATATGGCTTGCGCATAAGGCTACAATATATTGAGTGCAACTCTTCGCACTGAGACTTTTTACGACTTCATCAATATGTGATTACCACCAAAATTCAACTCAAGAAACGAGATCTCTCACATGCGTTCGAGATGACACACCCTGGTTGGACTAAATGGCCCGATAGTTTCAATACCAAAGGGCAGGGGATAGCCTGTACGGGAACGGGGCAGGATGACCGATCTCTATTGGGCGCGGCAGGCAGACGTTACAGGAAAACCGGTCAGTTGGGAGAGGGCACTTGACGCGGTATCGGAGTGGCGTGAAAAAATGCATTCTCGGAGGCTGATATGGAGCTTGCCCACTATTAATGACTAGAGGTTTCGCACACCCCTCCATTGTGTGGAGAGCGAACGAGTTTTCCAGTACATCAAGGAAATGGAATAGTTCCTCTGGGTCTTGGCTTGAAGAAAATAGCTGACTTGACAGCATCAAAATCTGCCTGAACCTGTCCCAAAGTGATCGCATGACGGCCAGCAGCAGGTGTTCGTCGGCCAATTCTTTGAACAGCGGGCCGACAGGGCCGAGGATTTGCCGCTTGGCCAGGATATAGATGAGCAGGAGGTAGCGGATCATCACAATCGACGCCCAAGCGACCACTGCATCGAACGTTTCACTTTGCCGCTTGGCCAGTTCCAGAAGTTGCTTGCAGTCTCGAAAGAAACATTCTATCGCCCAGCGGCGTGAATAATAGTTCAGAATTTCGGAGAGTTCCATCCCGGTTTCGGTGCAAAGGAAAACATGCCAGGTCTTCTTGCTCCAGCGGACATCTGCCCGGAAAGGGGCAGCTCGACACGAACAATGGTCGCTTTAATCCGCCAGGAGTTGACCCATCGCAGCTCATGCCTGGCCACATCGTGCCAGAGTTGCGACAGGGTCATGGGGGCACCGTTATGATATCCAAGCTGGAGCATCTAATAGCCCAGTTTGGAACGATTGGTGGTGTGATCGTGATGAGAGCTCACCAACTCCATCTTTTCGCCCGTTTTGCCCAGGATGGTGTCATCGACAATGAGTGTCTTGTCGTTGAAGGCACTCCGATCAGTGCGGGCTATCTCGCGGCACGCGAGTAAAAGAACCAATCTACGCCAGTTAAAACACGGATGATTTAAAAACCGGTAGTAGGTGTCTTTTTGGGCGGCAATGACATTGGCAAAGAATTGGCCGGACCACAATGAGCAAAGACTGTGCTTGATGAGCGGCAAAACGGTCATGACAAAGAGCCGCGTGACGGGAGGGAAGCCCTTCTCTTTCCGGATTCCAGCCTGGTGGAGGAGCGTTCTCATGCCCAGCTCATTGAAGGACTTGTTGACCTCGGATTCAACATTGAGGCCCTGGCTTTCGATTTCCCGTTGGATGGAAAGTGAAAATGAGATATTCTTCCTCACAGCAGCTCCTTTTTTTGTGTGTAGTTATAGTTACTTAGCAATAACGATACTACTACACCTGGAGCTGCTTTTCCATTATAAACGTTAGAATTTCAGAGAGTTATAGTCGCCAAAGGGTGCCTGTGTGGTGTGCAAAACTCTAGTCAATAAAAACAACTCTCAAAAAACATGGCTAAATTCACTGTGATCGCATCGATAGCTCTCAAGCATCTCTCATTCTATGTTGTAGCACTACTGGTTTTCCTCTTCATAACACCATCTCTTTCAACAGCTCAGGTCAGCACCTCCTCCTGGGACAAAACTGATCTGCAATCTGCCAGTGAGCTAGATTATCCGCCTTTTGCAATAGTTCATTCTGACGGCACAGCAGGGGGGTTTTCCGTCGATCTTCTCGAAGAGGCGGCTCATGCTGCTGGGCTTACTGTCACTTTCAAAGTTGGACAATGGAGTCAGATCAAGGAGGAGCTGGCCAGAGGTGAGCTTGATGTACTACCGATAGTATCCTATTCTGAGGAGCGAGACAAAATATACGATTTTACAGCGCCATACCTAACAATGAACGGTGTTGTGTTCGTGCGAAAAGGATATCATGAAATCAAGACACTCTCTGATCTGAAAGGTAAAGAAGTTCTTGTGATGAATGGCGACACGGCCCATGAATATCTCATGCGGAAAAATCTAACAGACAGCATCATCACCACACCTTCCTTTGAACAGGCTTTCAGGCTGCTGGCTGCGGGAAAACATGACGCCGTCGTCGTCCAGCAGATAGTCGGATTTGAGATCATCAAAAAACTCGGACTCACGAATATCGTCGCTGTGGAACAGAAGCAGGTCTCTTCTCTCAAGCCTGTGACCATGCAACTTGAGGGCTTTGAACAAAAGTTCTGCTTTGCTGTCTCCAAGGGCAACCAGCACCTGCTTTCTCTGTTGAACGAAGGGCTGGCAATTCTCTATCTTAATGGTACCTACAATCGCCTCTATGGAAAATGGTTCGCGCCTATACTGCCAAAACCGGAGGTGCCACTAAGTGAACTTATCAAGCAAAGCCTGCGGCTGCTAATCCCCATTCTCTTGCTTCTCACATTGGTTGGGCTGTGGTACCTGAAGCGACTGGTGGCGCAGAAGACCCACTATCTGCAAGAGGAAATTCAGCAGCGCGAATTGATCGAGAAGGAGCTTGCGGATGCCAACGCCAAGTATATCAAGGGGCAACGGCTTGGAAAGGTCGGTAATTGGGAGTATGAGATTGTCACCCAGGAAATTCATGCTTCCTCCGAGGCCAAACGGATCTTTGGTTTCACAAATGATACCTCCCCTCTCGCCTTAGAAAAGGTGGAAAGCTTTATTCTGGAAAGAGAGCAGGTCCACCAAGCCCTTGTCGATTTGATTGAAAATAATGTGCCCTACAATCTTGAATATAACATTACCACAGAAGACAGAGGTGAGTGTAAGACCGTCAACTCGCTTGGAGAGTTACAGCGGGATGAATCCGGCAAGCCTGTCAAAATTCAGGGTGTAATTCTGGATATCACCGAAAGAAAAAAGTCTGAGAATGCCCTACGCGAAAGCGAAGAACGTTTTCGCCGTGTGGTTGCCATCTCGCCAATCCCGATAATGATTCATGATGAAGATGACCAGGTGCTGCAGCTCAGTATCGGCTGGACAGAGCTTTCCGGCTATAGCCTCGAAGATATCCCCACTCTTCCCGACTGGACCGAGAATGCCTATGGCGAACGCACCGGGACTCAAAAAGCGTATATCGATGATCTGTTCAATATCGCCTGTTCGGTCAAAAACGGCGAGTGGACGGTAAAAGCAAAAGACGGTTCGATCAAGATCTGGGAATTCCAGACGACACCTCTGGGAGAAAGCAGCAGGGGCAAACGCATTCTTCTCAGCATGGCGGCAGATGTCACTGAACGTAAGCAGGTAGAAGAGGCGTTGCGCAATAGCGAAAAGCGTTTTAGAGAATTGTTTGAAAATGCTCCGTTTCCTTATCAAAGTTTAGATGATAGTGGCTGTATCCTCGAAGTGAATAAAAGATGGTTGGCGCACTTAGGATACTCTCGAGATGAGGTCGTTGGTAAATCGTTTGCTGAATTTTTGCATCCTGACTGGCAAAATCATTTCAGAGAAAATTTTCCTAAGTTTAAATCTGTTGGGGAAGTCCTTGGAATCGAGTTTCAGCTGAGGAAAAAAGATGGGACACATATTTGGGCCTCTTTTGATGGCACAATCAGCAGAGACCGGAATGGAGCTTTTCTTCAAACACATTGTATTTTTAATGACATATCTGAACAAAAAAGACTGCAAGATAAGGTGAATCAGCAGCAGGAAGCCCTCAATCAATCTCGAAAATTGGAATCTGTGGGGCGACTGGCCGGAGGTATAGCGCACGATTTTAACAATATGCTCAGTGTCATTATCGGTTATACCGAATTGGCTTTGGAAAAATTAGAACCAACAGATCATCTTTATAGCGATCTGAAAAAGATTTACCAGGCTGGTGTACGCTCTGCAGATATAACACGGCAGCTCCTCGCTTTTGCCCGACGACAAACAGTTGCCCCCAAGGTACTTGATCTCAATGACAACATCGGGAGCATGATGAAAATGCTCCGTCATTTGATCGGCGAAAACATCCATTTTGCGTGGATGCCAGGAACAGGACTGTGGTCAGTTAAAATTGATCCTTCGCAAATCGATCAAATTCTGGCAAATCTCTGCGTCAACGCCAGGGACGCAATAACTGACATAGGGAAAGTGACCATTGAAACGAAAAATATTACATTTGATAAAGACTACTGCGCAGATCACCTCGAATTTATTCCGGGCGAGTATGTAATGCTCGCGGTAAGCGACGATGGTTGCGGTATAGCACCAGAGACTATGCCTCAGATTTTCGAGCCGTTTTTCACGACCAAAAATATTGACGAGGGTACTGGGCTTGGGCTGGCTACTGTATATGGCATTGTCAAACAGAACAATGGATTCATAAACGTCTACAGTGAACCAGAGAAAGGGACAACCATGCGGGTGTATTTGCCTCGATATGCAGAACAGGCTACCAAGGCCCAAAACGAGACAGCTGTGGAAGTCCCACAAAGCCGGGGCGAAACGATACTCTTGGTTGAAGATGATGCTTCTATCTTGCAGCTTGGGGTAAGAATACTAGAAAATTTGGGATATACCGTCCTCTCGACCATGAGACCCAAAGATGCAAAAAAATTGACCGAGGAATACCATGGGCAGATCAACTTGTTGATAACAGATGTGGTTATGCCAGAGATGAACGGTCGTGAACTTTCTGAACAATTGCACCACCTCTATCCTCAGCTCAAAACACTGTTTATGTCTGGTTACACGGCAAACGTCATCGCCCACCGCGGAGTATTGGATGAAGGTATTCATTTCATATCAAAACCGTTTTCTCCTAAGGAAATAGCTCTTAAAATTAGAGAGGTTTTGGATTGAGGCCCCACCGGAGCATATCGGTGGAGTGTTTACGGCATTCTTGATGGCGTCGTTAAAACTTCGATCTATTGTGTCGCAGCATTTTTCTCGACACTCGACATACCTGATGTACGCTTTCGCGCCGAAAAACAACAGTATTCCTTATATATCTGTGTTTTTACTTAGCCATCTCTCACAATGAGATAGACTTTTTACGAATCCATCATCCGTGTCGGATATCCTTTTTCGTCGTTCTCGTAAAAACTTTCGAGAACGACGTTTCGAGCTTCGCAACATACTGTATTTACGACACGTGACTTCTCGGGTTTCGACTTTTTACGAGGCCATCTTTATTGATTTCAGGGTTAACAGGGAATTTCCCTCTGGCCCAAAATTCGAGGGAATTGCTCGTTTTGTCTAAAAAAATGAAATTTCGAAGGACGGGAAAGATACCAGTTTCCTCTCTGCAGACTTTTTGGACAAACCGTCATACGACCAAACTTTCGCACTCAACCCTATGGTAACCATCGGCCTGGCGTTGCTGCTTGCGGCGGGCCTTGTCACCGCCAAGATCGCACAAAGACTTCGTCTCCCTTCAGTCACCGGCTATATCCTTGCCGGGCTGCTCCTCGGGCCAACCGGGTTTGCAATCATTACCGAAAAAACCATTGGTCACAGTCTGGACCATTTCACCCATATTGCCCTGATGCTGATAGCTTTCGGCATTGGTGAGCACATAGAAATCAAAAAAATCAAGGCCTACGCTGGAAGCGTGTTCTGGACTGGTCTGTTGGAAGCGCTGGGATCCTTCTTAATGGTCAGTCTCGCCGTTTTTACGGTTATTGCCACCACGGGCTTTCAAAGCGAGGGCTGGCGCTTCAGAGATCAGGCGGTGCTTTCCTGTCTTCTGGGAGCGGTTAGCGTGGCAACCGCACCGGCAGCAACACTATTGGTTGTGCGGGAAATGAAGGCCAAGGGGCCGCTCACCTCATCTTTGATGGCGGTGGTTGCGGTGGATAACGGTCTGGCAATTATGATCTTTGGCCTAGCCGTTTCTCTGAGCCATCAGATAATAGGGCAGGGCGATACGCCGCTGATCGTAGCAATCGGCCATGGTTTCTTAGAAATTGTCCTGTCGCTTGTTCTTGGTTGTATTACCGGCTTTGTTCTCAAGATTGCGTTGAGAAAAATGAAGAATGAGGAAGAGATGATGACCGCTGGCCTAGCCATCCTGCTGTTATGCAGCGAGTCGGCGATCTTTATCCATCTTTCACCGTTGTTGGCAGGGATGACTGCCGGTTTCACCCTAGTGAACAAGGCAGAGCGTGATGTCCGGGTTTTTCGGGCCCTGAACAGTTTCGAACCGCCGATCTATGTTTTGTTCTTCACGCTGGCGGGTTCGCATCTTGACATGACGACCATCGGCAGTGCCGGGATTATCGGGGTCGTTTATTTTCTGGCTCGGATAAGCGGTAAGTTGCTTGGGGCCCATCTTGGTGCCCGTATCGGTAGGGCCGCACAAATTGTCCGTCAATATATCGGGTTTGCCATTTTCCCCCAGGCCGGTGTGGCCATAGGCCTTATTTTCCTGGTCAGTGCCGACACAATACTTGGCGTCTACGCCTCTATTATCACGCCGGTGGTTCTGACCGGGGTTTTCCTTTCCGAACTCATCGGGCCTCTGGCGTTACGCTTTGCCATTGTCAACGCCAAGGAAGCCATGCCGGTGGAAAAAACAACCGGTGAAAATCGGGACTGTGCCGGTATGTCGGAGAAAGCGTATGACCAGTTCATGCGGTCGGAGTCGGGGGTGAAAATTCTGCCGTGGACCTGGGACAAACTGATACCCGAAGACAATGCTCAAAACGTGGTTGTTTTCGGGGCGACACGCCGTCTTACCGTCAACGGCATTGCCAGAATTGCCACGATCTTTGCCCATCATTACAAGGCTTCTCCCATGGCGGTATTCGTGCAACCGCCGGGCACGCCGCATCCGTCCCACAACTTCGAGGTCGAGCGGAAGGAGGTGGAGGACATGGGTTACAAACTACTGACGGAAATTGTTCCCGAGCCCAGTATTCCTTCCGGGCTGGTCACGGCTGTTGAATATAACAATGCCAAGGCCGTGGTGCTGAGCTACCCGCTTCACGACAAGACTTCGGCTTTTCCGGAGGTGCTGGAGACGGTGGCATCCCACGTGGGGTGCCCGGTGGTTGTCGTTCAGTTTTATGGTGTGCTGCATACGGAACGGATACTTGTTCCCGTCACTGATATGAATGATCTGGCCGAGGTTTATCCGGTGGTGGCCGCTCTGGGAAAAGTCGGTGAACATCAGATTACCCTGCTTCGCCTGCTGGCCTCGGATGTCAATCAGGAGACCATTGACACCAAAACAGAGCAGATCTACAATTGGCTCGATCGTCGGCCGCAACCGCTCATGATTTCGGTCAAGTCTGTTCCTACAGATGCTCGGGTGAAGGCGATTCAAGAAGAGGCAGAAGACCACGATATAGTGGTCATGGGTGCCATCCGCGCCAAAGGGGTGAGAAAATTCTTTTTCGGCTCACTGGCCGATTCGCTCTCAAGGGAACTGCGCAAACCGCTAATGGTTGTCTATGATGCGCAGAAGAGTCGATGGTGAAACAAGTGATTTCCGCGCGGGCTAAAACTATCGGATCATATTACCGAGAGATTGCATGTAAATCACGATTTAGCAAGCAAGGGCAGGAGATACACAAGACATCCCGGATGTTGGAAATTTCTCGGAACATGCTGTCGATTGAATCTAGACAGTCGTGCCGGCTTGAATGATTTGCCCTTTCTTTGCATTCAAAAAGCCGAGCCCTTATGGGGTTCGGCTTTTTTTTATGTGGAGATTAAGCCGGTTGGGGGTATGGTGGAATTAGCCTAAAGTGGTACTTATCCAGCCGTTAAAAAATACTTGTAGAGAGTAGTTTACTATGCCAGATAAGGAAAAGTGTGCACCTACTCAACAACTGGAAGCAGAGAAAAAGGCGTCAGCAAAAAAACATTTTGACGTCGCCTTTTATCACGACTGGTGCAAGGTCTGCGGTATCTGCATGGCCTTCTGTCCCAAGAAGATTATCCTTGCCGACAAAGTCGGCAAACCTATGGTTGAGGAGCCGGACAACTGTATTGGCTGCCGGTTTTGCGAAATTCACTGCCCTGACTTTGCCATTACAGTGAATGAACGCAGGCCGAAACGGAGGAAGGATGATGTCTGAGATCCGCAAGAGTCAACTCCTGCAAGGGAATGAGGCCGTGGCCTATGGTGCACTGGCCGCCGGGTGTCGTTTTTTTGCCGGTTATCCCATCACTCCAGCCTCCGAAATCTCCGAACAACTGGCAGCGCTCCTGCCTAAGGTGGGCGGCACCTTCATCCAGATGGAGGATGAGATTGCCTCCATGGGCGCAATCATCGGTGCCTCGCTTGCCGGGGTTAAGTCCATGACCGCGACCTCGGGCCCTGGTTTTTCGCTCATGCAGGAGAATTTAGGGTATGCCTGCTGCGCGGAGGTCCCCTGCGTGGTGGTCAATGTCATGCGCGGTGGACCATCCACCGGCCTACCCACCAGCCCAGCCCAAGGGGATGTGCAGATGGCCCGTTGGGGTACCCATGGCGACCATCCGATCATTGTGCTTGCAACCTCAAGCGTGAGCGACTCCTTCACTCTGACCATCAAGGCCTTTAACCTCAGTGAACAGTACCGGGTGCCGGTTATCATCCTTTCCGACGAGGTGGTGGCCCATACCCGTGAGTGTGTGCAACTACCTGACCCGACTGAGATCCGGGTTATTAATCGGCTCAAACCAAGTGTACCGCCGGACTGGTACAAACCCTATGAGGGCGACAATCGTGGCGTACCGGCTATGGCCGCCTTTGGTGATGGGTACCGCCACCATGTTACTGGACTGGTACACGACGATCTCGGATTCCCCACCGAAAAGCCCAATGAGATTTTAAGTTTTCAGCAGCGGCTGACACAAAAGATCACCCGTGGGTTCTCCCAGATCATGATGACCAAAGGCTATCTGCTTGATGATGCCGAAGTCGCCATCATCGCCTACGGATCCGTGGCCCGTTCGGCTATGCGGGCCGTGGATGAGGCCCGGCAGCAGGGCGTCAAGGCGGGACTGCTGCACCTGATTACCCTCTTTCCCTTCCCCCGCAGCCATGTAACTCCGATTCTCAAGCAGTGCAGGGCAGTGTTGGTGCCGGAGATGAACACCGGCCAGATCAGTCGGGAGATACAGCGAGTTAATCAGGGGGTTTGTTCCGTGGTTAAACATAACCGGATCGACGGCCAGTTTATCACCCCGGATGAGCTCTACAATCAGTTGGTCAAACTCTAAGGAGGGGGTATGACGGTTTCAGCACAGGCAATTCGTCACGAATACCTACGTCATAACAAGAAATTTCCCCATGTTTGGTGTCCCGGCTGCGGCAACGGTATCATCATGGCCGCGCTACTGCGGGCAATTTATCGAATGGAACTCGATAAAGATGAGGTTGTGCTTGCTTCGGGCATCGGTTGCTCCGGTCGCATGCCGACCTATCTTGATTTCAACACGCTCCATTCCACCCACGGTCGGGCTCTGACCTTTGCCACCGGAGTCAAGCTTGCCAACCCGAACCTGAAGGTGGTGGCGATCATGGGCGATGGCGATGCTACGGCCATCGGCGGCAATCACTTCATTCATGCGGCCCGCCGTAATCTGGATCTGACCGCAATCATCATCAACAACTCGATCTACGGCATGACTGGAGGGCAATATTCACCCACCACACCCTTTGGCTCCCGTTCAACCACCTCTATCTACGGCCACATCGAGCAAGCCTTCTCCATTGCCGAGTTGGCGGTGACCGCCGGGGCCTCCTTTGTTGCCCGATCAACGGTCTACCATGCCCAGTTGCTTGACCAGCTGATTGAACAGGCCATGGTCAAGCCTGGATTTGCAGTCGTGGAAGTGATTTCCAACTGCCATGTCCAATACGGTCGCCGCAATCAGTTGGGCGGTGCGGTGGAGATGCTCACCAGTTTTAAGGACAATGCGGTAACGGTCAAGCAGGCGGCAAAGCTTAGCCCCGAAGAATTGGAGGGGAAGACCACCATCGGTGTGCTGACTGACCGCGAATTACCCATCTCCACCGAGGAGTACGATAAGATCCGTAAACTGGCTGGGAAGGAGCAAAAAAAAATATGAAACAACCGCAAAAAAAACGCTATGAGATGCGCTTCAGCGGCTCCGGAGGCCAGGGACTGATCACTGCAGCGGTCATTTTTTCCGAAGCCGTTGGCGTCTATGACGGTAAATATGTCTGCCAGACGCAGAGTTACGGTCCGGAAGCCAGGGGTGGGAAGTCCAAAGCGGAAGTGGTGATCAGCGACACACCGATCGATTACCCCAAGGCCCGCCAGCTCGACCTGCTTTTGGCCATGAACCAGGCGGCCTGTGATGCCTACTACCAAGATCTTACCCCTGACGGTCTTTTGGTGGTAGACAGTTCACTGGTTGAGCAATATCCCACCAATAGGGTGATTGCCATTCCGTTCACCCAGATTGCCAAGGAAGAACTGGGTAAGGAGATGGTGGGCAACATGGTGGCCCTGGGTGCGGTGGGGTTGCTTTCCGGCCAGGTGATCAGCAAGAGTCTGGAAAAGGCGCTCTTAGCCAGAGTGCCGGTTGGAACCGAGGAATTGAACAAAACGGCCCTTTATCGTGGTATGGATGAGGCCGCCAAGATTAATCTGGACGCGTTACCGCGGACCATTCTCCATGACGAAGAGGTGTAATCATGAAAGTTGTCGCCTTTAACGGCAGTGCTCGCAAAAACGGCAATACCGCCATGATGATCAACTACATGTTTGAGGAGTTGACCAAAGAAGGGATCGAAACCGAGATGGTCCAGCTCTCCGGCGAGCATCCCCATGGATGCATTGCCTGTTACCAGTGTTTCAAGAAGAAGGACGGCCGCTGTATCGTTGACCTCGACTGCATCAATAGTTGTATAGAGAAGATGGTCGAGGCCGACGGCATTGTCCTGGCCTCACCGACCTACTTTGCCGATATCTCCACCGAGATGAAGGCACTGATTGACCGGTGCGGGATGGTCTCACGCGCTAACGGTGATCTGTACAAACGCAAGGTTGGAGCGGCCATCGTCACCCAGCGGCGGGGCGGCGGCATCCATGCCTTTGACACAATGAATCATTTTTTCACCATCGGCCAGATGATCATTGTCGGCTCAAGCTATTGGAATATGGGCTTTGGTCGGGAAAAAGGCGAGGTGGCCAATGACACCGAAGCAATCAGTGTCATGCACGATTTGGGAAAAAACATGGCCTGGCTGCTGAAAAAACTAAACGGATGATGGACTTGTAAAAAGTCCATCACACTCTAAAAGTTGGTTAAGTAAAAACACAGAAATACAAGGAGCCGTGTTTTTTCCGGATCCAAGGCATACATAAGGTATGTCGAGCGTCGGAAAAAACGCTGCGAAGCTGGAGATCGAAGTTTTTACGACGCCATCAACGGATAAACAAAGGAGATAAAGAGGCAACCTCCTGATTTGTTAAAAAATACTTTGACCGACTTCTCAGAACATCCTATAAAATGACGAGACGGTGGGTGGGCTTGAGCGCACTCACCCCGTTTAAGGCTTTTTGCATGGGGGAGAAACGATGCTGGCTATCTGCGAGGAATGTTCGAAAAAATACAATATCGACGAGTCTAAAATGAAAAGTCCCAGGGCCCGTTTTTCCTGTCAGGAATGCGGTCATATCATCGTGGTAGTAAAAAGCGAGCCCACCATCTCCGACAAAGACGAACAACCCGCCCAAAATCCTGCTGGTGAATAATTCAAATTACATCATTTCCTTCATGGGTTCACCTTATCAAGGTACACCGGCGCCACACACCTTTTCGGGGCAGCTGAGGGTACAACGTATATGCTGATTCCCCGGGAAAAACCGCATATCGAGGGGCTCAACAGCTATTATCTCCATCTCGAGAGATTTATCGAACATCTCCAAGGGGAAATCGGATCAGGTGGGGTGTACTGTGTTTCTCCTGGCTTGGAAATGCTCGCCTTTTTCAACGAAGAAGAAATTATTAGCAGTACACTTAAGGAAAAAGACGGCAATGCAGCTGTGATTCCGTCTTTTGAGATCGTCCGCAGTCGTTTTTACAGTGCCAACTTTGTGGTGAAGGCATTCTATCTTGATCAAAATGCGATCTATTACTGGGCGCAGATGCCGAGCTTTCAACGCGCCAAAGCTAGGCTTCGTTCCACCGAGATCCCGCTGCCGGATCTGATCTTTCGTTTGCGCATGAAGCAATTCTCCGGGTTTATCGAAGTGCAACTGACCAAGAAACCCGAGGGCGGCGTACTCTTTTTCCATGAGGGCGATCGTATCGGAGGCTCCTACACCTGGGGTAAAGGCGGTATGAGTACTTCCAACGACGATTACAACACCCTACTCAGTCGGGTCCAATCGAGCGAGGGAGTGTTTACTTTCGGCAGTTTTGTCAAAGAGGCCCAATGACCCGGTAGCTGCGATAAGTGCCAACTTTTTATCTTGAGTCGTTTAGCTTTAAATAATCCCAACGGTAGGGGCCGTGAGAAAAACCGCCAAAATTTGTTAGCGTTTAACGAACGTTCATGATGCGGGGCCGCTTCACCCCTGAAGATGGAAGATTGTATTGGAGAAGGTGGTGGAAACGAAGGCCGCGAGCGTGAATTGGCCTCATGACCCGATAGCAAAAGCACGCTAAGGGAATTCGCAGGAAAACATATGATCAGGTCATTCCAATTTAATGGGGGCCGTGTATAAATAAGCTTGGGAGCAGATCGAATCTTGTTCATAGGCCGATGGGACTTTTGCCACTTTTCCCGTTAGCAAAATGTCGTAAAGGCTCTCAATGGCAATTAAAATATGCTTTATTTTCAATGAATTGTTCCAATTTCATTTTTCTTGGTTCATTCAAAGAAAGATTCCGTGGACTTTTGCCACTTTTAGTGTGCTAGGAAAGATAGATAGGGATTAAAGGATAGCTCCGCAGTTCAAACCGTATTTTGGAGGGAAGATCCGAAAAATGAAATATCCCGTCGCAATCCACAAAGATCAGGGCTCTTGTTTTGGCGTATCGGTCCCTGATATACCCGGCTGTTTTTCAGCCGGTGAAACCATCGCCGAGGCTTTAAGTAATGCCCAAGAGGCCATTTCTGACCATTTGGAGATTTTGGCTGAAGAGGGGAAGAGTGCTCCTGAACCGTCTGACATAGAGAAGCATTATGATAATCCTTATTATGCCAGAGCATTATGGGCGCATGTAACTTTTATATGTAACGGCTCGCATTCTTAAATGGTCAGAGGCTCACTTTTGGCTTCATCGTGATGAGACACTACGCGGTCCTACCCAGTTGACCCGGGCGAGTGTTTCAATCAAGGTGGTGCGCTTCACACCGAAGTTTCTGCATACAGCCGCCTTGGACATCCCCCCCTCAAGCGCAACAATAATCGCGTCCAGTTTCTCGCCGACAATGGCGCGTGGTCGACCACCAATCCTGCCACGTTGCCGAGCGGCAGATAAGCCAGCAACGACTCGTTCTTGGATCAAAGCTCGCTCATACTGTGCAAGCGCACCAAAAACGTGAAAGAAAAGTTCTCCTGACGGCGTGCTGGTATCCATGTTCTCGGTGAGGGAACAAAAAGCGGCCTGTTTTTCCCGCAATTCATTCACAATGGAAATCAAATGGGTCAGTGATCGCCCAAGGCGGTCTAGTTTCCAGACGACAAACACATCACCGGGATTGACATACTCCAGCGCCTTGCTAAGCCCAGTTCGATCATCCCTGGCTCCCGAGGCTCGATCCTCAAAAATGTTTCTGACATCAACCCCAGCTTTCAAGAGTGCATCCCGCTGCAGGTCTGTACTTTGCCTATCCGAATCCGACGAAACCCTCATATAGCCGATCAACATATACGGAAAACCTCCTGTTAAGATTTTCCGTACACTATAGCTTTCCGACAGAGTTTTTCGTATAAAAAACATGGATTAGATTTCGTTTTGCTGCTGCCAGTTAGCCTCCTGTCGGAAAACATATGTTTTCCGACAGAAAGATTTCTTGAGGCAAAAATATATCCTCTAAATCAATCATGGCGGGGAGGAAGCCTAATCATGGCTGCCAGGTCATTAGATTTAGCGAGGTTTTTCGTTCTTATTGGGTCTTCCCCCCACACAACCTATCTGCTGCCGTGGAAAATGGCAGCAGATAGGGACCTTTCTTAATTTAATTTCCAGCCATCATAGCGGCAATATCCTCTTCGACGGTACCGATTGGCTTGATATTGAAATTTTCCACGAGAACATTCAACACTGCCGGGGAAATAAAGGCCGGCAGGGTCGGGCCAAGACGGATGCCTTTGACGCCGAGGTGCAACAGGGCCAGCAGTACCGCAACCGCTTTCTGTTCATACCAGCCGATATCAAATGAGATTGGAAGCTCGTTGATGTCTTCAAGTCCGAACACCTCCTTGAGTTTGAGTGCGATCACGGCTAGCGAGTAGCTGTCATTACACTGCCCCGCATCAAGTACTCGGGGAATACCGCCGATGTCACCGAGATTAAGCTTATTGTAGCGATACTTGGCACAGCCTGCGGTCAAAATCACTGCATCCTGTGGGAGATTTTGGGCAACTTCTGTGAAGTAGTTACGACCTTTCTGTCTGCCATCACAACCTGCCATGACGACAAAGCGTTTGATAGCTCCAGACTTAACCGCGTCCACAACCTTGTCTGCCAGGGCGAGTACCTGATCGTGAGCAAAGCCACCGACGATGGTGCCCTTTTCAATCTCTACCGGTGGTTTACATCCTCTTGCCTGCTCAATGATGGCCGAAAAATCTTTCGGGTTGCCGTTTACCCGCTCCGGAATATGAGTCACACCTGGATAACCTGCCATGGCAGTAGTGTACATTCGTTCTTTGTAGGTGTTGGACTCTTTAATGGGGATAATACAGTTGGTGGTCATCAGGATGGGACCGTTAAAGGATTCAAAATCCTGGTTCTGGTGCCACCATGAGCTGCCATAATTGCCTTTCAAATTGTCATATTTCTTGAAAGCCGGATAGTAATGCGCTGGAAGCATCTCGCCGTGGGTGTAAACATCCACCCCTGTGCCCTGGGTTTGGAGGAGAAGCTCTTCCATGTCTTTAAGATCATGGCCGCTGATAAGGATTCCCGGATTTTCTCCAACACCGAGTTCAACCTGCGTGATTTCAGGATTGCCGTAGGCCGTGGTGTTTGCAGTATCCAGGGCAGCCATAGTGGTTACCGCGCACTCACCGGCCCTTAACACCAATGCAATCATGTCATCCACGGCAAGATCTTCAGTGGTAGAGGCCAGCCCCTCGATAACAAAGTCATAGATCTCTTCTTTTTCAACACCAAGAACCGCCGCATGTTCGGCATACGCCCCAATACCTTTTAGGCCGAGGATAAGCAGCTCACGCAATGAGCGGACATCTTCGTTTTCTGTCGCAAGAACGCCCACTGTTGCTGCTTTCTCTTGAAAAAGCGAGCGATCACTGGAAAACCAAAGTGCTGAGTGGTGGAGCTGCTCAGAGGCGCCCTGCTGTTTTCCGCCCCCCAGGAATTGCATCAGTTTTGTCCAGATCGAGGTTTTCTCCTCGGATGGATTCATAGCATCAAACTGATCCTTGAGTCTGGCCTTGATAACTTGGGATCTTTTTATCCAGGATTCGAGGCTTGCGTTGTCAAAGTTCGCATTTGTTATGGTAGTAAACAGTCCCTGAGCAAGAAACAGACCGACAGACATATCAACCTCTACACCTGCCTTTTTCAGGTTTTTTGCCAGAACTGCAATGCCTTTCATGTCATAAATGAGCAAGTCCTGCAGCTTTGCAGTTGACTCCTCCTTTCCGCACATCCCTTTTATCGTACACCCGGTACCTTTTGCCGCCTCCTGGCATTGAAAACAGAACATACTCATATTGATCACCTCGATTTTTGTTGATGCTGAGCTGATTTTATCCAGCCTTGCTTATTGGTTATATGATTATTTTTCCAGCAAAGAGCAGGTGGGGGAAGAGGATGCAGAACTTCAAAACCGCATATCCCTGCCTGCACGTTCCCTTGCATCATACAAATTCTGGAGAGGGGATCTTTGACCTAGGTCAATTTTTTTAAAAAAGCAGATTCTTTTTCACCACGTCAATGACCCACAGAAAGAAATTAACGGTTTTTGACGTAGATCAATTTCAAATCTGAAAATCTGAGTACATTGAGATCATTCCTTCAGAGGAACAAAATCAACCCTAGAAGCAACAGGAGTACCCCATGACGGAATATATTCAGGCAACAGATACCCTGCATTCGATCGCTGAGCGGTATCCGGAAACAGTTGCAGTATTTATTAGTAACGGATTCCCGCAAATGGAAGATGTGACCCAGCGTGAACAGTTTGGAAAAATGATCACGCTGGATGCAGCGCTAGCAATGAAAAATTTGAATCGGGAAACATTTATATCTCTGTTGCATGAAGTTATTAGCGTTGAACGCAGCAGTGCAGACCCAACCCTGGCAAGGCCGGAAGCAATAAATGAAGATGGGTTGAATGTGGTAGGCCTGCTTCCTTGCCCGATTCGGATACCTCTGCTTGAGCAATATAACAGCTTTGCTGAAGAAACCAGTCTTCACGGTGTCAACACCGAACTTAAAGCTGCAAGTGTTGGTACCCAGTGGGTAGCGGATAATCTTGCTGGAATCACATCCCCGGAAGAGTTGCCCGATCTTTTTATGTCGGCAGGGTTTGATCTCTTTTTCGATCTGGAAAGAATTGGTCGTTTTCGGGCGCAGGGAGTATTTGCTGACCTGGTGCAATACACTGACGAAAATCCCCTGTTCGCGGGGCGTGACCTGCGGGACCCTTCTGGTAACTATTCACTTATCTCTGTTGTTCCCGCAATCTTCCTTGTCAACACAGCAGAGTTGGAAGGCCGAGCGATCCCACGTTCCTGGGCTGATCTTCTGGAGCCGGAATGGGAACGTTCGGTTTCATTGCCCGTTGGGGATTTCGACTTATTCAATGCAATTCTTCTCAATATACATGATCGTTACGGAGATGGAGGCGTTGAAAAATTGGGTCGTTCTATGCTTCTGTCGATGCACCCCGCCCAGATGATTAAAAGTAACAGGATGAAGCAGAAACGGCCTGCAGTCACCATTATGCCTTATTTTTTTACAAAGACGGCGAAAGAGGGGGGCACGATGAAGCCGGTTTGGCCCGAAGATGGAGCGATCATAAGCCCGATCTTCATGCTGGCGAAGAAAAAACGTGGTGCGGAATTACAACCGATTGTTGATTTCTTCGCCTCGAAAGCGGTTGGAGAAACTCTATCGCACCAGGGCCTTTTTCCATCGTTGCATCCAGAGGTGGATAACAAGCTGCCCGCTGATGCTCCGATGATGTGGCTTGGCTGGGACAAAATTTTAAAAACCGATCTATCTGCTGAAATAGCACGTTGTGAGGAGTTGTTTAACCGTTCTGTACAGGGAGGTGATATATGAACCTTGTGACTGTATCTGGTCCCCCCTCATCCGGCAAAACAGCGATTATCCTGAAAACGGCAGCGACATTGATGCAAAAAGGGGTGAAGGTCGGCGTCGTCAAATTTGACTGCCTCTCCACCGACGATGACCTCCTATATGACAAGGCGGGTATTCCCGTTCGTAAGGGGATTTCCGGTGCCTTGTGTCCAGATCACTACTTCGTATCCAACATTGAAGAGGTTTCCAAATGGGGAGTGAAGGAAGGGTTCGACTTACTTATCAGCGAATCAGCAGGGTTGTGTAATCGCTGTTCTCCCTACATCAAGGATATCGGGGCGGTCTGTGTCATTGATAACCTCAGCGGCATCAACACCCCGAAAAAAATTGGTCCAATGCTGAAAAGCGCAGATATTGTTGTGATCACCAAAGGGGATATCGTCTCACAGGCGGAACGAGAAGTATTCGCAAGCCGAGTCAATTCGGTAAACCCCAAGGCTACCATCATGCATGTCAATGGTTTAACCGGGCAGGGTGCTTATGAACTCGGCACCCTTATGTATCAAGAAGATGTCCATGTGGATACCGTGAAAGGAAGAGAACTGCGTTTTCCAATGCCTTCAGCACTCTGTTCTTATTGCCTTGGTGAGACTCGTATCGGAGACGAATATCAGATGGGCAATGTGCGCAAGATCAACCTTGAAAGATGATTGATAAAGGATAACGCAGTGAAGCAAATACAAGAAGAACTTGAAAAAATGGGTATTGGGCAGCTGTTTGGTCGCTATCCTTTCTTAAATAGCTACCTGAACACACAAGGTCTCGAATTGACCGGTGAAGAAACGGATACTCTTCCCACTTTCCTGAAAAAACTCGATCCGGACGAGATCGAGGATAAGGCGCTTGATCCAGAGTCAATTATCATTGGTACCGCAACCTATATCAGTCAGATGCTTGAGTTTTTAGGTGACGGGAAAGAGCGCTCGGTTATTGAGATAACACTTTATCCTGGTACCAATAAGGATGGCGAACCGGAGAATTTTGACAAACTGACATTTCAGCGTGGCGAGATAGTTTGCATTGTTGGTCCTACTGGATCTGGAAAAAGCCGATTATTGGGTGATATTGAATGGATGGCCCAGAAGGACACCCCTACCGGCCGGAGGTTGCTGGTCAACGGTGAGGTACCCGATCCGAAATGGCGCTTCAGTTCGTCCGATAAGCTGGTTGCTCAGCTTTCTCAAAACATGAATTTTGTCATGGACCTGACTGTGGAGGAATTTATACGGCTTCATGCAGATAGTCGTATGGTGAACAATGCGGAAGAAGTGGTGCAGAATATTATTCGTGAGGCAAACGCCCTTGCCGGAGAACAATTCGCTCCGGATACAGCAATCACCTCACTTTCCGGCGGGCAATCACGGGCGCTCATGATCGCTGACACAGCCATCCTCAGCCGCTCCCCCATCGTTCTGATCGATGAGATAGAAAATGCGGGAATTGACCGAAAAAAAGCCCTGAAACTCCTATTGAATGAAGACAAGATCGTCTTGATGGCAACCCACGACCCCATGCTGGCTCTTATGGGGGACCGTCGCATCGTCATCAAAAACGGGGGTATTCACAGAGTGATCGAAACAAATGACCGGGAACGAGCAATCCTCTCAAATATAGAAGCCCTGGACTTCAAGGTGCAGTCAATGCGCCATATGTTGCGCCAGGGAGAATCATTGGAACATTTTGAATTTTAAAGGAGATTGGTTATGCATGACGGCTGTAGCGGAAGTTTTGAAAATGGACAGCAGGTGGTAGACAAAGTACGGATGATGGGCTTTTCGGAGCAGCCTATGCCGGTGCCACTTTCGATAACCTGTGGTCAATGTGGGAATCTTTTTGAAATGGAAACCTTTGAAACCGTGTGTCCCGAATGCGGTTGCGTACATGCGGTAACTCCCTGTCACGCCTTTGATCCAGCTAACGTGTCATCTGCTGGGATTGGTTACTGAAAAAGTACTGTAAGGGGGGAAGCCGGAACCCCAGAAACTTCCGTCCACAATCACTTTCAGGACTAACAGGGACAAACTGAATATTGCCCCGCTGGTCCAATTGGAAGGAACCAATAAAAAAAGGGAGGGCATCATCGCTGCCCTCCCTTCTGACTCTTTGCTTCTTGCTTAGTCCTCAATAGCTCCTGTTTTCAGTCGTTTGTTATAGATACTCTTGAGTTTGTAGAGATCCTGTTGCAGCTCAAAGACACCATGCCAGTGGGCATAATCAGGCCCATTCATGGCTGCACCCTGTCGCATGCGACGACCTTCATGGTGCCATAGGTGGTAATAGACCTTCTGGAATTCATCGTCCCATGGATTGTCTTTGAGGAGTTTCTTGTCAGCAAGTTCTTTGCGCATGGCTTCGGCTGGCTGATAATATCCCTCATTGTACAGTTCAATATTAAGGTCAGCTTGTTTGAAGAAATTCTCTGTATGCAATGAGGAGTGGCAGTTGCTACAGACCATAGTCATCTTCTTTCGGCCTTCCGCTCCGTCACCGGCGAGTGGGCTCAGAGGATCTTGAGAATTGCGGACCTTGGATTCAGCTGCCCAAAGATTCCATTTCAATCGTTCGGAGACATTGTGCGTTGATGTTAGAGCACCGATACCGCTCATATGGCACACTGCGCAGGTGGGCGCACGATAATCTCCAGGTTCCCATGCATCAGGTGCACTGTCGAAATTCCACTTTGTTCCCTCAGCATTGTAAATATGCCCATGTTTGCTATTCTCGAAGATCTCGATATCTGGATGATCAGGTCCGAGGTGACAGGACGCACAGGCTGCCGGTTTTCTTGCTTCAGCGATATCAAAACGGTGGCGAGTATGGCAGACAACACAGTTACCCACCGTGCCATCAGGCCAGATGGTGCCGACACCGGCTGCGGGCCAACTCTCCTGGGTCGGGCGCTTATCGGCCCCCATACTAATTTTAGAGCCATGACATTGCATACAACCGGCCATCTCGGAAGCCCGTTTGTATTTATCCATGCCCTGGCCTTCGTGTTTTTCAATCAAGGCAGTCATGGATTTATAGTTCCGTCCTTCTGGAACGTTATACTGGAGGCTGCCACGAAAATGACCACTCTTGCCGAACTCCTCAACTTCTTTGGCATGGCACCGTCCGCAGGTCGCCGGGGTTACCATGGTGGTTACATAAATATCTGTGCCTTTTACCCCAGGACAGTTTTGTGCAGCCATAGGAGAACCTTTATCGACACTGTGACAATCGATACAGGAAACGCCGACGTGTCCGTGGCGACTTGCGGTCCAATCAGAAACTATACCTGGGTGTTTTTCAGCATGGCACTCAACGCATTTTTGCCCTTCTGGGGTGAGCCCACGCTCGACCTTGAGAGTTTTGACATTGCTTTCCAGGGCGAACGCTGGTGCAACGAACCCGACAGCCAAGATCACCGCGAGTGATAGACGCATTTCCCTCCTCCTATAATTGTTGTTTTATGAGATAGTCGTTTATGTCTTTATGCCCGACATGCTGATGGCAGTGTACGCAGGATGTGACAACGCCCATTTTGTAATCCCGATGAGCAAGATAAGCTTTGGGAATCTCATAGCGAATAGCATTGAGATCATGACATTGCTTGCAGCCCGAGGAATACGTGAATTCTTCACGATGCTGCAGATTACCCATCCAGTCGAAAGATTTCGCCCAAAACAATTCGCCCAGTACATCCTTGGCGCCACTGTACCCTTTAGCGCTTACATACTGGACAACATTGTCATGAGGCAGATGGCAATCGACACAATGAGCTTTAACTCCAAATTTATTCATCCCTCCATGGATATCCTCTTTGTAGGCCTGGGCAACAGCCTTCATAGAGTGACATGAAGAACAAAATTCTACCCCTGAGGTTCGTTCAATCATTTCGGCACCTCCCAATGCCAGAACGACACCGATCAGGATACCACCTATCAGGAAAAGCATCATTTTCTTCATTTGTGTCCTTAAGCTTTAAGAAAACATGGCTATTAATTCGAACGGCCTGATTTCACGAATGTTGCTGTCTAAAAAAAACAAAACTCGCCTACCAATAAAATATCCGCCAAAATACTCCAGACGATACAAACACTTCACTCAGGTGGGCATACTGGGAACGAATCAGCGCATAGACCTGATTTTCGGCATTGCGTCCCTTTGTCTGTCGATGATAGTTGCCGTTCGCAATCAACAAGGCGTTTTTTGAGCTCTTGCTCTTTTTGCCAACGCGAAGAGACATCGCGCATTATGGTAGCGCACCCGTCTATAGCAGAGTTTTCCACATTTTTCAAAAGAACAACACTAAACTCCAGAGAGAGTCGACGTCCATTTTTGTCGATCCCAGGTGTTCTCAGCAAATCAGCGCTGTATTTTGTCTGCCCTGTTTTCATGACTTGAAAAAATCCTTCCCAATGACGGGCTCGGAGATTTTCTGGAATGATGAGGTCCAGGGATAGACCAATCACCTCTGATGAGGAATAGCCAAACATTTTTTCAGCGCCTAAATTCCAATAAAGAATTTTTCCGTGGCGGTCAGCGATAAGAATAGCTTCCTGGCTATTCTCTATCAATTGCAATAAATGTCTATCCATTGCTTCCTCCATAGGTTAGCAATAAAAATCTAACCTGATGTCTTAACCGGTTCAAACATAGAGGAAATTAACAATATTTTGGCAGGTAGAAGCTGGACATAAGACTATTTATCATTGTTACTGATACACTCAGCAGGACATGCCGCGATTGCCTCTTCAATACAAGATTGATCTCCTCCTTCCGGCATTATGACATATGCCTTATTTCCCTCATTATTGAAGGCAAAAATATCCGGACACAATTCAACACAAGTCTCGCAACCAATACATTCATTTTGATCAATCTCAACCTGCTTCATAACCATCTTTCCTCACGAAGAATTTAGTTAAAAAAAGCCGGTTCCTTCGAGTCTTCTGAATCAAATAAAACCGGCTACAAACACTACCACGTTCACCTGGAGAGAAGGTGAACGTGGTGATTTTTTTCTTTAAAAGGGCTATCCCAGGATCGCTTTTAAATCTGCCTCCGGGGTATCTATTGGTTTGATATCGAAGGTGCTGACAAGAAAATTAAGCACATCTGGCGAGATAAATGCCGGAAGCGATGGACCTAAGCGTATGTCCTTTATACCAAGGAAAAGCAGGGTGAGCAGTATGGCCACAGCTTTCTGCTCATACCAGGAAAGAACAAGTGACAAGGGGAGATCATTGACTCCACACTCAAAGGCCTTGGCCAGGGCAACGGCTATTTGAATTGCCGAATAGGCATCATTGCATTGACCAACATCCAACAGGCGGGGGATTCCGCCAATATCCCCCAAATTTTTATCAAAAAAGCGAAACTTCCCACAGGCCAAGGTCAAAACGACGCAATCGTTAGGCACCTGTTCGACAAATTTAGTGAAATAGTCACGGCCTGGTTTGGCACCGTCACATCCTCCGACGAGGAAGAAGTGGCGAATCGCCTTTGATTTGACGGCCTCTATGACTTTATCGGCGACACCAAGCACACTGTTACGGCCAAAACCGACCAGGACCTGACCGTTATCAATATCATCAGTAAACCCTGACATACTCAATGCCATCACGACAACCTGAGTATAGTCTTTGTTGTTGATGTGCTTCACGCCTGGCCATCCCACAAGACCGTTTGTGAAGACTCTATCTTTGTAGTCGTCACGCGGCTTCTGGATGCAGTTTGTCGTAAAGAGAATCGGGCCAGGAAAGTTCGGGAACTCTTTTTGTTGGTTCTGCCAGGCGGTTCCGTAGTGACCATAGAAATGCGGGTATTTCTTCAATTCAGGATAGCCATGGCAGGGTAGCATCTCACCATGGGTGTAAATGTCGATTCCTTTGCCCTCAGTTTGTTGCAACAGGAGTTCAAGGTCGTGCAGATCGTGGCCCGTAATGAGAATGCATTTGTTTTTACGGTGTCCGAGAGGAACAGGGGTGGGAACAGGATGACCATAGGTTCCGGTGTTGCCTGCATCCAACAACTCCATTGCCCGCAAATTGGTCTCGCCTGCCTTCATCACCATGGCCACTCCGGCATCCATGGACAAATCAGCAGAGAGCAACATGACCAGGGCCTCATAGCAAAAGGCTGGGATCGACGGATCTGTCTGACCAAGGATTGCAGCATGGTCAGCATAGGCTCCAATACCTTTCAAGCCAAAAAGAACCGTTTGTTTTAACGACCGAATGTTGCTGTCTCCAGCCAGGTTATTAAGAAAATCCAGAGCCTTGCCTTGAGCCGCTAAATCTGCGACTGATCCCGTTGGGATAGAGGAAGCTGGTGCTTCCTTAAAATCGACATTTCCTCCAGCGGCTGCAACCTTGGCTTTCATTGCCTCGCGAAGCTCAACGGATCGCTTGATCAGCTCAACAAACCGCTCAGGATCAAAATCAACATTGGTTAAGGTGGAGAATATTGCCTCCAATATGAATAGATCCGTGGCCTCGTCGATTATGGAGAGCTTACGTCCCTCCAAAGCGTACAAAGACAATCCTTGCAGAGAATAGATCAGAAGATCCTGGAGGTCTGCCACCTCCTCATTTTTGCCGCAAACGCCAACAACAGTACAACCGATACCCTTCGCCGTCTGCTCACATTGATTGCAAAACATCCGTTTCCTCCTCGGTGAGTAATCGTTACGTCATAATTGGATTTTGGGCCATTAAACAACGTTTTTTTATTATAGGGGCATCGGTTTATTAAGGCAAAAATCAATGATTCTTTCAATCATTTTGGAGTTAACGTCACACCATCTTCTTGCCTTTGTTTTTACTGATTATCTCCCTTGCCCTTTTTCCTCATGTGTTACGCCATCACGGATATGGTAAATACGTTTGAATGTGGGGATTATTTTTTCATCGTGGGTAACGACGATGATGGCTGTTTCATATTTGCGTGCCATGTCGTTGAGAATACGGATAACAGCTAGAGCACGCTCAGAGTCGAGAGGCGCTGTGGGTTCATCAGCCAGGATAACAGGTGGACGATTGACTAAACCACGAGCTATGGCAACCCTTTGTTGCTCTCCACCGGAGAGCTGAGACGGCATGGCGCGAGCCCTATGCTGCACGTCGAGGGCTGTCAACAATTCTACAGCCTTTTGGCGTGATTCTCCATTGGTAACACCAGCTAGCATGGGCAATAGCGCCACATTGTCTGTAACATCGAGAAATGGAATCAAGTACGGAGCCTGGAAAACAAAGCCTATCTTGTCACGCCGCAATGCCCTCAAATCCTTAACTTTCCAGTTATTATCATAAATTACCTCATCGCCCAATATCATACGGCCTGAACTCGGCTGAATCACCGCACCTAAACATTTAAGCAGTGTGCTTTTGCCTGAACCGGAAGGGCCGATTAATCCAACCACTTCCCCTGGGGTAACGTGCATGTCCACTCCTTTTAATGCTTCTACTGCTGTATCCCCCTTACCATAGCATTTGCGCAATCCTTCGATGCGAATTCCCCCAACTTTCATCTCATCCTCCGATGGCCTCAGATGGATCGACCATAAGTGCCATGCGAATGGCAACGATGCTAGCCAGGATACAGATCAGTAGAACGACGAAAAATCCCACAATAGAGTCGAAAGGAGTCAGTAATACATATTTGGGAAAATATGGCGCCGCGAATGTCGCGCTGATTTTACCGACAACAAAACCGATGACTCCAAGTGCAAGGGCCTGCTGTATAATCATGGTGGCAATGGTACGATTGCGAGTGCCGATGAGTTTCAACACCGCTATTTCACGTATCTTGTCCATTGTGAGTGTATAAATAATGAAAGCAACTATGGCGGCGCTGACAACAGCTAAAATTATCAGGAACATGCTAATTTGCCGTGCTGAAGTGGCAATGAGCTTGCCGACCAGGATTCCTTCCATCTGCTCCCGCGTGTAAACCGTAAAACGCTTCCATCGGCGGATGGATTCCGCGACCTCATCTGGAGCAGAACCAGGTTGTAAGGTAACCAGGATGGCATTTACATATGCGTTCGTACTTTGCGAAGCAACCACGGAATCAAGCAACCCAGGAACGCTAGGACGATTAAATGATGGATTAGCCTCAGTGCGACGTCTGTTTTGCCAAATAGCGTCATTATCCTTAAGGAATTGCGCCTCTTGGGCATCCTTGAGTGGAATAAATATCATCGGGTCCCCACTTGAAGAGACCATACGCCGTGTCAACCCCACAACGGTGTACTGATTCCGTCGAAGAACTAGATGATCTCCCACCTGAAAACCTGTGGCTAGGTCGGCTACCGCTTCATAATGGCCCCGAGTGATCTGGCGTCCCGCAATAAGGTACGGTGGCCATCCAGGTGTTTGCCCCATGTTACCAGGGGCAATACCAACCACCATGGCACGAACATCTTTTCCTTCCTTGCGCACCTGCATGGTCAGGTATGTCACATTTGCTGCCTGGGCAACGCCATGGATGCTCAGGATGGTACGATACATATCATCATAAAGACTCGATGATTCCGCGTAAGGTCCCAAGGTATCCTTCTGTACTACCCAAAGATCTGCACCGCTGTTGTCCAGAAGCGCCTTGCCATCGTCGACCATACCTCGATAAACACCAGCCATAACCAGGGTCACGCCGATCAATAGTCCCAGCCCCATGCCCGTGAAAATAAATTTCCCCCAAGTGTACAGTATGTCCCGACCAGCCAGGCTAATCATCGGAACGTCCCAGGAATGGTGTTGACTACGCGAATTTTGCTCCGTAAGTTCAAAGCCCTTTCACTGTAAACGACGACTTGATCGCCCGTGTTAAGTCCATCATGTACTTGGACCAGGCCCCCTAGATCCACGGCACCGAGTTTGATTGGTGAGAATTGCAAACCATTATCAACGATCCGCCAAACCCCCATTTGATTTTCTTTACGCCTAATAGCAGCATTAGGGATTGACGGCCTGGCTGGCAGCGGCTGCAAATCAACCGTTACCTCGGCCAGTTCACCGAGTGCAGGTAACGGTTCAGCAATGGTCTTGAAGATTACTTTAGCAAGCGTTTCTTCTGTAACCTGATCGGCCTTGGGTTCTACTCGCATGATCTGTCCATGCAATACCTGACCAGGACGTGATCGTAAAATGATATGGGCAGGAAGACCAGGAGCAAGCCCTGATGCACTGATCTGATCAAAACGTACATTGATCCAAAGACTCTGTGGATTAATAATCTCCACCACAGTCTGGCCACCAACGATGGTAGTACCTGGGTCGGCTTCCCGCATGGTCACCACTCCATCAACTGGCGCAATCAGGCGAAGATTGGCCCTCTGCGCAAGGAGCGCTTCCCTATCAGAGCGTGATCGGGCAAGTTCTTCCTGAGCAGCAGCAAGAGAGGCCTGCGCTATCTTGAGTTCCAATCGCTTGGTGGTGACGATTTCTTCACTGGTCGAGCGCAATGCAAACAATTGCCCATACCTTTTGACTTGATTCTGGGCATATTCATTGCGAGCTTCTGCCTCGCGCAACGCGGCTTCGGCACGTTTTATTACTGACTGCTGTGATTGAATTCTATCATCTAAATCAACCTGATCCATCTCACCAAGCATCTGCCCGGCTTTGACCTTATTGCCCACATGCACATCCATCGATTTGATTCGCCCTGCAGCAGTAGGTCCAATTTTATATATAAATCGAGCATCCACCGTGCCGATTCCGAAAATAGCGGGTTTGATTATTTTCGATTCAACCCCCACCACTGTTACTGCGACAGGCGCGAGCGGCCCAGATCGAAGACCGACATAAATAAAGACCACAAGCAGCGGAATGCAGACACCCAATAACGCCAAAGTACGTCTATAGGTGGCGAAAAATTTCATTGTGCACTCCCAATACCACGCCGATAAATCGCGAATACCCTTGGTGCATTGAGGAGCATTTGCTCGACATCTTCGGCTAATAAAGATTGCATAATTAAGCCCTGGATCGAGCCGATAAAAAGCATGGTCGCTGCTTCGGTATCCAGATTAGGCGATAACTCACCTGTCTTTTTTCCGTTCTTCAAAAGTCCCTGTAGATACGCACCATAACGTTGAAGAATAGTCTGCACCACACGCTTCGCCGGTGTCGATTCGGCTCGTTGCAGTTCACCAAACATTATTCTTGGAACTCCAGGGTGATTGGCGACGAATTCGATGTGCTTCATGAATATTGTCTGCAACGTCGTTAAAGAAGGATCGCCCTGTTTGGCAGAACGCTTGATAAGAGTAAGTAACCGCTCTTCGACCCACTCCATAACAGCTGTCCAAATGGCTTCTTTATTAGGGAAATGGCGGAAAATTGCTCCCTGGGTCAAGTTCATGTGACTGGCAATGGCTGCTGTCGTAATTTTGTTAGGGTTTTGCGCCCCTGCAAGCGTTACCACGGATTCAATGATTACAGCCCGCCGTTCCTCAGCGGGGAGATGTTTTGATTTTGGCCCCATTAAGCTCCCCCTTGCATTAAGATAGTAATTAATTACTATCTTAATGCTGAAGAAAAAATTCACAAGAAATAAATGAAACCTACCAATCCATCTCTTTCCATTTTTTTGATCTAAATCAATTTATTGTGCTTGCGATCCGATTATCATGCTCTGGAAGCTTATCTCTTTCTTTTGCTTAGAGAGCAATCTTCGATGTACGCCGTACATAGATTTTCGTGAGCACAGGGAGTGCTTGGCAAACAGCAACAACGTTACAAGGAAAACATTATGAGACTTCATTATCTGCAACATGTTCCTTTTGAGGGGTTGGGGAGTATCGAACATTGGGCCGTTTCTTCCGGCGTCCAAATTTCGTGCACAAGGTTATATGCCGGTGACCGGCTTCCAGCCTTGGCCGATTTTGATTATCTCGTGGTCATGGGCGGCCCGATGAATATTTATGAGGAAGCAAAGTACCCCTGGCTGGCCCGGGAAAAAGAATTTTTACAGGAGGCCATAGCCACCGGCAAACCAATCTTGGGAATCTGTCTTGGCGCTCAGCTGCTAGCCGATGTTTTAGGGGCTCAGGTCTATAAAAATAAAGAAAAAGAAATCGGCTGGTTCCCCGTCAACATTGCCCAAGAGGCTCCCGAGGAGATCCGCGCCTTGTTTCCAGTTGGACTCCGGGTAATGCATTGGCATGGTGACACATTTGACCTGCCCAAAGGCAGCGTTCTACTGGCCCGTTCTCAGGCCTGCCCACACCAGGGGTTTATGTATGAAAACAGGGTGATTGGCCTGCAGTTCCACCTGGAAACGACCAAGGAAAGCCTCCAAAATCTTATCGACCATTGTGCGGATGAAATTATAAAAGCTCCATTCATCCAGCAACACGATGAAAGCCGTTTCCCCGCAATCAATTCGGTGATGAGCGGACTCCTCGATTACTGGACTCGATAAATTGACAGATCTGCCGCCTTTGTTCTTAGGAGTGAATCATGCCTGCAAACGCATTCTTTCATAAAAATATCAGCGGAATAAGGAGAATAGTCCAAGCATCTTTCGGGCTATTTACCCTTTATATAGGATATCGATTTTTTCTCTTCTACCAATGGACCCTGGATCAGGGACAGTATGTTGCCAGGCCACCAGGAGTGGAAGGTTTTTTGCCGATTTCTGCCCTGCTGAGCCTCAAACGATTCATTCTCACCGCCGAATTTGACCCTATTCATCCGGCTGGTTTAGTCATCTTCATGGCTGCATTAATAATTGGCTTATTGGCCCGGAAGGGGTTTTGCGGTTGGATTTGCCCGGTAGGCTTTCTGAGCCATCAGGTTCAATGGATAGGGGCAAAATTCAAGATCCTCCGGAAAGTCCCTGCTTGGCTGGCTCTACTTCTCAGCAGTCTCAAATATTTGTTCCTCGGATTTTTTCTCTACATCATCTGCTGGAAGATGGATGTAGCAGCAATCGCATCCTTTTTGCAAACCCCTTATAATCTGGCGGCAGACGCCAAGATGCTCCAATTTTTTCTTTCCCCATCGCACCTGACCTTGGCTATCCTTATCTCTTTGGTCGTTCTCTCTTTTGTAGTAGCCAACTTCTGGTGTCGATTTCTCTGTCCCTATGGAGCACTACTTGGATTACTCGCCTTGGTGAGCCCGCTGCAGGTCAACCGTGACAGCAAGACATGCATTGATTGCCGAAAATGCGATGCTCGTTGTCCAGGCGGCATTAAGGTCAGTCAGAAACATACTATTCGCTCTCCTGAATGTGTCGGCTGTCTTGAATGTATTGTCACCTGCCCTCAGAAGGAGTGCCTCACTCTGCAAGGGGCGGGCAGAAAGGTCGGGTCTTGGCTCCTTCCTCTATTGACCGTGATTATTTTTCTCGGTTTTTGGATTGCAGCCAATTTCAGTGGTCATTGGCAAAGCAAGGTCTCTCCCGCGACGTTCAAGCAGATGTACCAGGTGGCTGAGAAAATCAGTCACCCAACAACATACTGATAATCGATACCACTCTTGACGCTACCATAGTCCGCACTTAATGTGAAAGTAAATTCACATGGAATCCTGCGATGACTACAGAAAAAGTTGCCACTGACATACGAAAAGAACAGATCGTTGAAGCTGCTCTCCACATTTTGAGCGATACCGAGGTCAAGAAATTAAAGATCAGCGAGATTGCCGCCCATCTTGGCCTGGCCCCTTCAGCGCTTTATCGGCACTTCAAGAACAAAGACGCGATTCTCGGGGCGATCCTCGAACACATACGGGAGAAGATGTATAAAAATGTGGAGATTGTCCGGCAGAAAAAAGAAAACGCTATAGACCGTCTTCGTGAATTACTCCGCTTGCATGAAGGACTGATTTGCCAGCACCAGGGAATCCCTCGCATCGTTTTTTCCGACGAATTGTGGGGGCAGGAGAGAATCAAACGCCAAAGGATGTATCTTATTGTCAGTGGTTATTTGCTTGAACTGGAAGCAATAGTTCGTGAGGGACAGAAAAAGGGCGAGATTCGTCCTGATCTGGAACCCGCTGCTGTGGCACGGATGTTTTTTGGCATTGTGCAACCAGCAGCCCTCCTTTGGCATATGAGTGAAGGAGATTTTGATGTCAAAGGCCATTTTATTGCGGCCTGGCCACTTTTTCACCTCATGTTGGTCGCAGAGTAATCAGGTATGAGTCTCAGTTCATTCATCTGAGCACACGTTTCTGCATCAACGTTTCGAGGTTGTTTTTTTTAGGCCTTTTATGGGAATTAATTTTCACATAATTACCGCTAACAAATCCTGGAGCGGGCAACTTGATTAATGCGCTGCCGTCACCACCGCACAATCGAGTTAACCGCAGAACAACACTCCAAACCAGAAAAGTGACAAACATCGTACCGGGATGAGAGCGAGGTTCTCCTGTCCCCCAATTCCTCAAAGAGGTGTTCTCATGAAGAAAATGAGCCTGAACGACACAAGAGTATTTGAACAAGGAATGACGCGGTTTTTTCTCGTCGAAGACTCCCCGTATTTCAAAATTATCAACTTCAACCTCTCGGCAGGTCATACCTTTCCGGTACACTCGCATGACCTCGACGGTCAACTCTCAATTCTTGTTGTCGAAGGGGAAGGATTTTTTCTCGGCAAAAATGGAGCGGAAATGCCCGCTACAACGGGAGACATTCTCATTTCTGAAATAAGGGAACCCCATGGCGTACGTGCAGAAAGCGACATGCGCCTTCTGGTCACCATCGCTCCACCAATTTAATTTTAGATTTTTTCCCAAGAAATTGACCTACGTCAAGGCCGTCTTCCTGGCAATGGGGCAACATAGACGCCAGACGAACACAATCGAGCAAATAAAAGAGTCATTTTAACAATATTCCGAACGCAAGGAGAAACGCTATGTTTTGTAACCAATGTGAACAAACTATCCAAGGAATCGGCTGCACCAAAATGGGTGTCTGTGGAAAAAAAGAAGAAGTCGCAGGGCTTGAAGATCTACTGACGCATGCGGTTCAGGGCCTGTCCATCGTTGCCCATGCGGGACGCCAGGTGGGGGTTGTTAACAATACAATAGACCGTTTCACCAGCGAGGCTATTTTTTCATGTTTAACCAATGTCGATTTTGATCCGGCCCGTTTCGAAGTCTGGATCAGGGAAGCCGTCACCTTGCGTGACGAACTCAAGGCCAAGGTTCTAGCCGCTGGAGGAACAGTTGATAGTGCAGCTGCCTCCCTGAGCTTTACTCCAGCTGAGAGCTTGACTGGCCTTGAAGAACAGGGAAAGGCGCTCAATTTCATTCCCTCGCTTGACGCCAATGAGGACCTACGTTCCCTGAAGCAAATTATCCTTTACGGTCTACGTGGTCTTGCCGCTTATACTGACCATGCCGCCATTCTCGGACAGGAAGAGGAGATGGTCTACGCCTTCATCCATGAGGCCATGGCAGCGATCACAGGGGAAATGGGGCTCAACGATTTAGTGGCCATGGCCCTGAAGACCGGAGAGGTCAATATAAAGGCCATGGAGCTCCTCGATGCCGGGAACACCGGAACTTACGGGCATCCGGTTCCCACCGAAGTTCCCTTGGGGCATATCCCCGGCAAATGTATCCTCGTCACTGGGCATGATCTCAAGGATCTGGAGATGCTGCTCAAGCAAACCGAAGGCAAAGGGATCAATATTTATACCCACGGTGAAATGCTGCCCTGTCACGGTTATCCAGGATTGAAGAAATACCCGCATTTCTATGGCCACTACGGAACCGCCTGGCAGAATCAGCAAAAAGAGATGCCTGAATTCCCCGGAGCCATTCTTTTCACGACAAACTGTATCCAGAAACCATTGGATTCGTACAAGAACAATGTTTTCACTACCGGCCTGGTGGGATGGCCTGACGTCGCCCATGTTGCAGGGAGTGGTGAGAAAGACTTCAGTGCAGTGATTGAGAGAGCACTGGCCTTGGACGGGTTCAACGATGAGCTGGACAAAGGCAGTGTTCTGGTGGGATTTGCCAGAAACACCGTGCTTGGAGTCGCCGACAAGGTCATTGAGGCGGTGAAGTCCAAAGCCATTCGTCACTTCTTCCTCGTCGGAGGATGCGATGGCGCCAAGCCTGGACGCAACTACTACACGGAGCTGGTGGAGAAGGTTCCCGAGGATTGTATGGTCATGACCCTGGCTTGCGGTAAATTCCGTTTCTTTGACAAAAAGCTCGGTGATATCGGCGGCATTCCCCGGCTGTTGGATGTTGGCCAGTGCAACGACGCTTATTCAGCGGTCAAGATTGCCATGGCCCTGGCCGATGCCTTTGAGTGTGGGGTCAATGATCTCCCCTTGTCGCTGGTCCTTTCCTGGTACGAACAAAAGGCCGTGGTTATCCTGCTGTCCCTCTTTTCCCTGGGCATCAAGGAAATTCGTCTCGGACCTAGTCTTCCTGCATTCGTTACTCCGAATGTGCTGAACGTTTTAGTGGAGAATTTCAGCATCATGCCCATCTCCACTCCGGACGAAGACCTGAAAGCTATTCTTGGTTAAACAGTAGACCTTAGGAAGCAGACAAGCCCGGCACAACCCAATGGTTATTTCGGGCTTGTCATTTTTAAACATTCAGGACGGACATTATGAAACAAAACCCAACTTCCTCCGCCCCAGACATCCCGCTGGAAATCGACATTTCTGACGAGGATATCTATACCGCCATGCAGGAAATTCATGGCTATCTGGATATCACTGCCGCTGATTTCAAGGTGCTTTATCGGCACGCCTACCAGCATGCTCTTGGCCGTTTGCAGTCAATAACCGTTGGAGAGCTTGCCAGCCGTCAGGTAGTGACTGTCTCGACCACTACCCCTCTTGTTGAAGTTGCACATAAAATGGCCGCTGCATCTATATCCGGAGTCCCGGTCCTTGATAAAAAGGAAAAGGTGGTCGGGATAATTTCAGAACGGGATTTTTTCAAGCAAATGGGTGGGGCAAACCGGTCCTTTATGGATGTGGTCACTTCTTGTCTGCAAGGAGGCCAATGCGAAACGGCCTCCATTCATCAGGCAACGGCAGCCAATATAATGAGCACTCCCGCCATAACCATTGCAGAGGACACTCTTTCTATTGCGGCGGCGGCCATTCTTCAGGAAAATGGCATCAACCGTTTACCGGTATTGGCCAAAGGCAGTGATGCCCTGGTAGGTATTTTAACGAGGTCTGATCTGGTAGGTGGTCACATTATGCGCACCAGGAGGGACAAATGAACTATTTCGGAAAAATGAAAGGGTTCACCAAAAGTCCCCCAAGGCCACCTCTTAGTGAAATTTTCTGGTCCTGGCTTGGTGCGTTCCTCGGTATCTCAGCCGTTTCCTTCAGTCATTTTAATCTTCTTGCCCAGAGCGATCTGGTCATGATTATCGGGAGCTTTGGTGCATCCGCTGTCCTTATTTACGGGGCCATAAAAAGCCCCCTGGCACAACCCCGAAATTTACTCGGTGGCCATATCATTTCTGCGATTATTGGTGTTTTCTGTTACCAGACCTTTACCAATCAACTGTGGCTTGCTGCTGCGCTTGCCGTCGCGACTGCCATCGCTGTAATGCTCGTCACCCGTACCTTACACCCCCCTGGTGGAGCTACAGCGTTGATCGCGGTTATAGGCAGCGCCAAGGTGCATGCCCTTGGTTATTTGTATGCTATAATCCCTGTGGGATTAGGGGCGACCATCATGCTGGTGGTAGCTCTGATGGTCAATAACCTCTCATCAAAACGGCAATATCCTGAATATTGGTTCTGACAAGGAAGCTTTCGGGAAATGGTTCCTGATTCTTGGCGAGAAAAAGGAGGAATGGAATATGAGTTTTCAGGTAAAGAACAATGTTTATTGGGTTGGGAAGATTGATTGGGAATTACGAAGATTTCATGGGGAAGAATATTCGACCCATCGTGGTTCAAGCTATAATCCATACCTGATAAAAGATGAAAAAACCGTCCTGATTGATACCGTATGGGGAAAATATTCCAATGAATTTGTAGAAAACTTGCAAAAAGAGATCTCCCTGGACAAGATCGATTACATTATTGCCAATCACGCCGAATCAGATCACAGCGGTGCCCTGCCGGAACTGATGAGCCATATCCCCGATACGCCAATTTACTGCACTGCTAATGCCGTCAAATCCCTGAAAGGCCATTATCATCAAGACTGGAATTTCCAGGTTATCAAGACAGGCGACACACTCCAGCTAGGTTCAAGAGAGCTTATATTCATCGAAGCTCGAATGTTGCACTGGCCAGATAGCATGATGAGCTATCTGACAAAGGATAATATCCTCTTTAGTAATGATGCCTTTGGCCAGCATTTTGCGTCGGAGTTAATGTACAACGATCTTGTAGATCAAGCGGAATTGTACCAGGAAGCCATAAAGTATTATGCCAACATCCTCACACCATTCAGCGCCTTGGTTGACAAAAAAATCAAGGAAGTCCTTGGGTTGAATGTACCGGTTGACATGATCTGTCCGAGTCATGGCGTAATTTGGAGGGATGATCCTCTGCAGATCGTCAACCAATATGCGCGGTGGGCAAACGACTATTCCGAAGATCAGATTACGATTCTCTACGATACAATGTGGGATGGAACCAGGAAAATGGCTGAAGCCATTGCTAAGGGAATTACGGAAATCGACAAGACCATCACTGTTAAACTCTTTAATGTCGCCAGGTCAGATAAAAACGATCTGATTACAGAGGTTTTTAAATCAAAAGCTATTCTCGTGGGGTCGCCGACGATCAATCAAGGCATTCTTTCTGCTACAGCGGCTATTCTGGAGGAAATGCGAGGCTTGAAATTCAAAAATAAAAAGGCGGCTGCTTTTGGGTGTTATGGTTGGAGTGGTGAGTCAATAAAGATGATTTCCGATAGGCTTAAGGAAGGAGGGTTCCAGCTGATGAATGATGGCATTCGCGAACTATGGAATCCTGATACTGAAGCGGTTGATAACTGCATTCATTTTGGAAAAAGCATCGCGATGGATTTGCAATAAAACAGAATGGGATTGCTTCAGAAAAAGGAAAATATAGCAATGTGAGTGCAAAATTATTTTTGGAAATTCAATTTGTTACTTATTTTGTTGCTTAAAATTTAAAGCGGTTGTATTTGATAACAATCTATACTTGTTATGTTTACTTTCCATACATATGTACTATTTTTTCCGAATCCTGAAGCGCCCCCAATTACACTACTGCATATTCAATCGGCAACCGTTGATCCATATCAAGTTCAAAGATGCCATACGGATTGATATGGTTATAAATCAATGGTGACAAGGCCCGGTAGTCCTCCTGCTTCATCCTTGAGCGCCAATCTGGCCGCATCAAGATTTGCTGTATCATCAGCGTATTGACATAAACCAAGCAGATTTGCAGCAGGTGCAAAGCGAGAACTGATAGTTCCTGATCTTCCAAACGATTAGTGGCGACTTCGCCGCCTTTTCCAAAGAAGATAAAGGAATTGGCGCTATTCCAATTTTCCACGACATTTAATCCTTCGTTAATTTCCTGTCTCAACGCTTCAGATCCTAGAAAACGACACAAAAATATCGTCTTAACCGCCTTGCCAAGCTCAG
This sequence comes from Desulfobulbus sp., assembly GCA_028684915.1. The sequence continues at coordinate 31,784 of JAQUEZ010000008.1, read as the reverse complement.
ACAGCGCCCGGTAAGTTGGATGCTGAATATTATTACGGGTAAAACGCCGCAGAATGGACTCTGGATTGGCGGTTCCTTGTTTCAGAGCGGTGGCGTATTTGATCATTTCATCGTATTGCTGCCTAATCAGTTCCCAATTAATTGGGCGGGTCATAATTGCTTCCAGGTTCGAATACGTCCCCGCATTATTGTCATCGGGACGGTAGAGTTTCTGAGAAGTAATGGCCTTCAGCCTCGGCAAAAGATCAAAACCGAGCAAATGACAAAAAGCAAAAGCCACTTCGCTTTGTCCATGGCTATCAACATACTGCCGATCAATTGTCATATCTGTACAATGCCGCAAGACACCTTCGATCATGGCGGCGACTTCTGAGGAAGAGCAGCGTTTTAACTGGGAATAGATGCAGGTTGATTTCTTCTCAACATGCCAATAGATCATGACTCCGCGACCACCATAACGGATATGCCATTCTGTCATAAGGTTCTGATCCCAGGAACCGAATTTCTTTGAATCAGAAGCACATGAGGTCGATCCTTCCCCCCATACATCAGTATTACGAATGCTGAAAATGGAATTGGCAACTTGCCCTATGGCGTTACGCAGCGCGGCTTTATGGACGTAACGCCGCCTGACATGCATTAGTTCTTTATAGCTGATCCCATGGCGGTTACCACTGATCCTTTTCAAGCCGGTATTGGTTCCCATCCCATAAAGACAAAGTAGCAACCGTCTTTGCAGATTTTGTCTATCCAGAATTTCCCGCTCACCGACCGTTTTAAAATGGTCGGTAAAACCCACTCGCAAATCGGCCTCCTTGAGAACATCGAGCAAGCTGGTCATAGGCCACCGACTAGCGATTTCCCGTTTTAAGGCGGTAAGGATTTGCGGTTCTTCCTGAGCCTCAAAAGGAGTGATGGATATTTTTCTCTTCCCTCGATTGAGTAACCGAACCTTCTGATTCTTTGGCATGCCTTGATCAAGATCTGTAAGAGCTAATCGCATTCTGTCCTGGATGCCATTGATAAATTCTGAGCTGTCAATTGAATGACCTAGATCGAGGTAATAATCTTCGCGCTTATCTTCGAAGTCGATAGGTAAATCATCATCGGGATTTCGAAACTTGTCAGCACCCTCCACCCAAATTTCTTTACAGCGGAGTTTGTCACGCAAGGCCTGGAGAACACAGATCTCATAATTTATCCGATTGATTCTCTCCCTACCTTGACTATCCTCTTCAATGACTACTTCTCGCTGGTTATTTCGAATGACACCATCAATCGGAATCCCTTGGTCTAGCGGGATAAAATGATTGGATTGGTCCCGATTCTGTTGAATCCATTCCAGAGCTTCTAACACGGGCCGATGCTGTGTATTACCTGAACGGAAATTAAGTGCCTCAAGGATTTTTGGAACCATGCGTCGATAATGGTTGCCGTAAGAGGAACGAATGATTTTATGAACCTGCTGCTTGTACCCTGGTCCAGAAGATTTAAATTCTTTGAGTAGGTTCTGTAGAACATTTTCTCCGGCAATAGGATAGACGACATCCTTCACCTGACCCTCTGGATTTAGAAGTACTGCCTCAGCAATTTTAAACAGCAGGGTGGTTTTTCCATGAACTTTCCGAAAATCGTTCAGCAACTCCTTAATCAGTTTCCGTTCAGCTTTAGCTGTGAGCCGGTGAACGATTTGGATGAAGAGTTCGATCAGGCCATCTATGATTTCCCGTTGTCGGTAATAGAGGAATATTCCAAGCAGGGCATATCTGATTTCAGGCGGATGTTGCTTGACCCTCCAGGTACTTTCACTACAGACACGCTGAAAATACCTTTTTAGAGCCTTCCCACTGATTCTTTGGTATATTTCATGGTTTAGGTTAAATGGCCGAATAAATTGTAATTTCTCGGTTTCTATGAGAACACTTTCCAAACCAATACGACCAGGATCAGCCTTCAAGCTGCTAAATTCTACTATCCCGTCAGATCCATTAAGACACAGATTCAACTTTTCCTTGTCTGCTATCGAAAGCGACTGGTTAATCTCCGCAAAAAGATTTTGCTCAAATTGGGTGAACGCAGAGCGGGATAGGCGATCAAGCTCAGCCCTTGCTGGGCTTTCGATTCTTTTTTGGGCAAACCAATTAAATGAAAGTTCGATCGCTTCCCCAATGTCAGCACCTTGAGGGAATATCTCTCTGATAAGCCAGGCAGAAAAATTGTGCTTATCTTTTGCTGTGACTCGCTGGACCTGGAGAAAGGCAAGAATTTCTGACCGATGACGTTTACCAGATCGACTGGCAAAATCATAAGAATGAATATCGGAAACGGGTACATTTAGCTGTTCTGCAAGGTGTTGAAGAGGTGCTTCAGAAATTTCCGAGCTATTTTGAAGAAATCGTCCACTGAATCGATAGAATTTGAGTTGCGATATAAAGCCAAGATGATTTCTTAATGGCTTCGTTTTAAGCAGCTTCAACTCATCATAGTTCAAACTCCAAATGGTAGATAACTCCTCGGTATCCCAAATTTTTTTCATAACATGGCCCTCTCTAACATAGGAAGATTAGATAGGATACCAAAAATCGAATCGTATTATGAAAAAAAAGTTGGCACTTATCGCAGCTACCGGGTCATTGGGCCAAAGAAGAGTCTACCTGATACCCGCCTCTCGTTCTTCCACCTGCACAAAGATTAACTCGCTGATTCTATTCATTTTCATCTTGACCTTCCCTGCAAGCAGAGGTAAGCATTGAGGCAGAGCAGGGGTGGCCAAGTGGCCTGAGAAGATACCCTTTGAACCTGACCCGGATCATGCCGGCGTAGGGAGCGAACCGTGTCTGTTGTGTCCGTTTTTCTTTCGTTCTCGGAGAAAGCCTCGAAATGGACATTTCGAGCTTCGTAACGTACTGATTTTACAGTGCGTGACTTCACAGTTTTTAACTTTTTACGAAGCCATCTTGTTTTCGTTCGGAAACATCTTCCCTCAGTGCATCTTTCCCACCTCCGGCTATTTTTTGGCGGTAACCTTATTTCCCTATGGTTGCCTTCCCTAAAATTCTAGTTTTCGGAGGTACAATATGCTCAACGAAGTAACCATCAGTCGTGGAATCATAGATTCCTACATGAACAAACTCAGCAGTTCCCTGGAACTCGATGTCGCCATTGTTGGCGGTGGTCCATCCGGTCTTGTTGCCGGATACTATCTGGCAGCGGCTGGAAAAAAGGTGGCCATGTTCGACCGCAGGCTCTCCATTGGCGGCGGCGTCTGGGGTGGCGGTATGATGTTCAACGAGGTTGTGGTCCAGGAAGAGGGCAAAGGCGTGCTCGATGAGCTGGGCTTTGGCGCCCGCCAGTTTGCGCCCGGGTATCATGTGCTTGATTCGGTCTATCTCGCTTCCGGCTTGGTCTTCAAGGCTATGGCAGCGGGCTTGACCATCTTTAACCTCGTGGCCATGGAAGACGTGGTGATCAAACAGGATCGGGTTGCCGGCCTGGTGATTAACTGGGGGGCGGTGGAAACGCTTAAATGGCATGTGGACCCGCTGACACTGCATGCCCGCTATGTGCTTGACGCCACAGGTCATCCGGCCAATGTCACCTCGGTTTTGGTCAAGAAGATGGGCGTCCGCCTGAACACACCCACCGGTGCCATCATCGGCGAAAAATCCATGGAGGCGGAGCGTGGCGAAAACGATACCGTGGCCAATTCAAGGGAGGTCTATCCCGGACTCTATGTCAGTGGCATGGCCGCCAATGCGGTCTTTGGCGGTTACAGGATGGGGCCGGTGTTTGGTGGGATGCTGCTTTCCGGGAAAAAGGTGGCTGAGGAGTTGATCGAGCGGCTTCAATAAGAACACCCGGCCTTCTCGCGGCAAGAAGATGATGACGTCGTAAAAACTCCGATTTCTTGCGTCGCAGCTTTTTTCCCGATACACGACATGCCGAATGTCTGTGTTTTTATCGAGCCATCTCGTAAAGTTTGATGGACTTTTCACGACTCCATCAAATGGGGAGAAGGCCGGTTATACAAGCAGCGTTCAGGGTTCTTTTGTGGAATGGGGCCGAAGGGGAACTTTGGCCTCATCCCATCCCTGACCGGCAAGCTGACCGCAGGCTGCAGAGATATCTTCGCCGCGGCTAGTGCGGATAAAAACGGTATAATCTTGGTCGCGCAATATTTTCTGGAACTTGAGTATACGATCATTGCTGGGGCTGCGGAATCTGTCATCCCCGGCCGGATTAACCGCCAGCAGGTTGATTTTACAGGGGACCGACCGCAACAGTTCAGCCAGCTGCAACGCATCAGCATCGGAGTCGTTGACCCCCTCAAGCAGGGTGTATTCAAACATAATCCGTTTACGTCGTTTTTGGCGGTAGGTACGGCAGGCCTCAATCAGTTCGCCAACAGGATAGCGTTTGTTAATCGGCATCATGCCGGTGCGAACCGCATCGTTGGCCGCATGCAGTGAAACCGCCAAATTCACATCGGTACGATCACCCAATTCTTTCATCTGCGGCACCAAGCCACAGGTGGAGACAGTTATTCTCCGATTGGAAAAATCCAGGCCGCGCTGCTCGGTAAGAATGGAGATAGCATCGAGGAGATTATCCAAATTGGCCAGCGGTTCGCCCATGCCCATGAAGACGATATTGGAAAGGGGTGGCTGCCCATTCTTCAAGGCCCAGTCGCGCACTGCACAGACCTGGTTAATGATTTCTGCGGTAGTCAGATTGCGGCGAAAGCCCATGGTACCGGTGAGGCAGAACGTGCAGCCCATGGCGCAACCTACCTGAGAGGAAACACAGAGGGTGTTACGGTCTTCTTCGGGGATCATCACCGACTCGATAATCTGGCCGTCCTCAAGGCGAAAGGCGAACTTGACTGCACCATCGCGGGAGCTCTCGACCATAGCCTCCTCAAAACGGCTCATGATGGCAGCCTTGGCCAAAATAGCCCTGAACTCCTTCGCCAGATCAGTCATCTGCTCAAAATCTAAGATTGAGGGCCGATAAATCCAGGCCAGAATCTGACGCCCGCGAAAGGCCGGTTGGCCCAGGGATTCGACAAATTGGACCAGCTTATCCTGGGGTAGATTTTTCAGGTCGGTTTTAGCGATGCTTTCCTTCATCCGTTTTCTCAATGATATCGTTAAAGATACTGTAATTCAGTCATTCTTTTGTTGATGGTTCCTAAAAAAACAATCCACCTTGTCTCTCTGTGCTTTTACTGAGCCATCTTTTAGAATGTGATGGACTTTTTACGAATCCATCTTCTTTTACAGACCGCGAAATCCCTCTGACTTCAGCGACAGGGTGCCAGCAAGGGCCTGATCAATGGTGGCCAGCATCTGCTCCTGGTCTTTTGGCAGGCGACCGCTCAAAGAAAAATAGTTGGAGGCATGGTTGGCATATAATTGCGTGCGGTTCGCTCCAAGACCGGCAATCAGGCAGCGCAGTTCCTGAAACAAGCCGTCCAGACTCGGCATGATGAATCGTTTTTTTGCTGCCTGCCGATAGAGTGGCGTATTGGGCAGCAGCATCAGCGTGAGTACTGCTATCTGGTGCGGCTGCATCTGATTGAGTACTTCGGCGGTTGCCCGAGCATGCTCCAGGGAAAACTCAACTCCGGCAATACCGAGCAAACAGGTCACCGAGAGAAAGATACCTGCAGCACGAACCCGCTGTCCGGCTTCAACCATAGCCCGCGCGTCCACGCCCTTGCCGATCGCTTTCAGGGTGGGATCATGACCGGTTTCTAGCCCCATATAGAGTCGGCTTAAACCGAGTTCTTTGTAATTGCGGAGTTGTTGGTCGCTCTTTGCTTGGATATTCTGGCTGGTCGCATAGGAACTGACCCGACGCACCCAGGGAAGCTTACGCCGGATTGTTTCCAGGAGATGGATAAGCAGAGTATCGTCCATTCCCAGTGCATCGCCGTCGGCGAGAAAGAGGGTTGTTTGCTTACGGCAATATTTTGCCGCAAAATCCAAATCGGTATCAATGCTCTCCCAGGGTTTTACCTGGAATTGTTTGTCCTGATCACGGTAGGCGCCGCAGAAGGTACAACGGTTGTGTGAACATCCAACAGTGGTCTGGAGGATGATCGAAAACGCCTCACTGGGAGGGCGGATTATATCGCCTTGGTAATCCACAAAAGAAAAAATGCCCCGTTCATAGCGTGATGACGTCGTAAAAACTTCGATCTACTGCGTCGCAGCGTTTTTCCCGACACTCGACATACCTGATGTATGCCTTCACGCCGGAAAAAACACTGCTCATTGTCTATCTGTGTTTTTACCAGTCCATCATATCCTGCAAGTAGGCCATGAATGGGGCATAAAAAGATCAGCCGTTTTTCTTGGAAAAATGGTTCATAAAGCTGACCAATTTTTCAACACCTTCTCTGGGGAAGGCGTTATAGATCGATGCGCGGCAGCCGCCGACAGACCGATGGCCCTTAAGACCGTCCAAGCCGACTGCGGTAGCCTCTTTGATAAACTGCGCTTCGAGTTCAGGGGTGGGCAGATTGAAGGCGATGTTCATCATCGAACGGGAGGCATTTTCGGCATGGCCACGGTAGAAATCGGTGGAGTCGATTGCATCGTATACCAGTGCCGCTTTTTCGCGGTTGAGCTTCTCCATAGCGCTAACGCCACCCTGCTGTTTAAGCCAGTTCATCACCCGACCGACACAGTAGATCGAAAAACAGGGCGGGGTGTTAAACATGGAGTCTTTTTCGGCATGGGTCTTGTATTGGAGCATGGTAGGCACTTTGGCATCAACGCGATCAAGCAGATCTTCGCGGATGATGACCACGGTCACGCCGGCAGGACCCATGTTTTTCTGGGCACCGGCAAAGATCAGACCGAATTTGCTTACATCCACCGGACGAGCAAAGATATCCGAGGACATATCCGAGATCAGCATAGCATCCTTGTCCGGCATGGACTGGAACTGGGTGCCGTAGATGGTGTTGTTGCTGACAAAGTAAAGATATTCGCTATCGGCTGAAACACTATACTCGTCATCACGCGGAACCCGGTTGAAGGTGGTTGCCTCGCTGCTGTAAGCGACCTCGACCTCTCCAAAGAGTTTGGCCTCTTTGATTGCTTTTTTCGACCAGACTCCGGTGTTAAGGTAGGTAGCCTTCTGCCCTGCCTTAAGCAAGTTCATCGGGACCATGAAAAATTGAGAAGAGGCACCACCCTGAAGAAAAAGCACCTTGTAATTGGTGGGAATTCCCATGAGCTCGCGGATCAGTGCCTCGGCTTCATCGGCAACGGCCATGAATTCTTTAGAGCGGTGACTGAGCTCGATCAGGCCAATGCCTTTATCCTTGAAGTTGACGATATCGACTGCGGCTTCCTGAAGAACTGAATAGGGCAGGGTGCCGGGGCCGGGACTGAAATTATAAATTCTTTCGGGCATTCCTCTCTCTCCTTGGTACTCGCATTTATTGAGGTTGAATTATAAAAAAAACGGGGCTGCGAAACATGATACGCATTGCTCGCGAACCAGATTTTTGGGTAGGTTGTGTTCCGGGAAGTGCATCCCGGCCTGACGAATTACCTGCGAACCTGCCGCAGGGCCTCATAAAGAACAATACCCGCAGCCATGGCCAGATTGAGGCTGCGGATATGGGAATTACTCATCGGGATCGTCAGGCAGCGGTCACTATACAGCTTGAGAAGATCTTCGGGCAAGCCTTTTGTCTCTTTGCCAAAGACCAACTTATCTCCCGGATTAAAATGGACTTCCGTATAGGATCTTGCTGTTTTGGTGGTTAAAAAATGAAGTTTTTGTTCTTCTTGCTCTCTGAGAAAAGCATCAAAGCTTGGCCAGTGATTTATACGGACAAAGGGCCAGTAGTCAAGTCCGGCCCGTTTGAGATGCTTGTCGTCGATCTTAAATCCGAGCGGATGGACCAAATCCAGGACGGTATCGGTAGCACCGCACAGACGGGCGATCGAACCGGTGTTGGGTGGGATTTCCGGTTCAACAAGTACGATATGCAGGGCATCAGCCATTATTTACCTCTTTTTTAACACGGGCCTGAAGCGATCCGATCATCACGGATTCAGGACTGGAAAAACGATCCAGTATGTACAGAATATGGATTGAGGTTGCAAATTTAAAAATACGTCTTACATTCTTTGCTCCGCTTTTCGTTGCTGCTGTGCTATGCCGTATTTCAGGTTATCTTTTTAGCCGAGTGATCTCATTCGTCTTCCCGGTACAGAATACACCTGCCGGATAAACGGTGAGCTCAATATGTTGAGCCGGCCACGGTTTACTCAACGATCTACGCCCCACAGACACTTTCACTATTGCGGACAGAATCATGGCGCTCATCGTGCAGAAGTACGGTGGAACCTCGGTGGGTTCCACGGAAAAAATTAAGGCGGTTGCCCAGCGGGTAATCAAAAATCACAAGTTAGGCAACCGGATTGTGGTGGTGCTCTCGGCTATGTCCGGTGAGACCGATCGCTTGACCGGTCTAGCCAACGACATTCAACGCATCCCTTACACCCGGGAAATGGATATGCTTCTGGCCACCGGCGAACAGGTGACGGTTGCTCTGTTTGCCATGGCGATCAAGGAAGCCGGGTTTGATGCCATCTCTCTTTTGGGAGACCAGGTGGCGATTCATACCGACAATATGCACACCAAGGCTAGGATCGAGTCGATCGATTCCGAGATTATCAACAAATATCTCGACCAAGGCAAGATTGTCACTATTGCCGGCTTCCAAGGCGTGACCGACAACGGCGATATTACCACCCTCGGCCGGGGAGGATCCGACACCACCGCAGTGGCATTGGCTGCGGCGATGCAGGCTGATGCCTGTGAGATCTTCACCGATGTTGAAGGCGTGTATACCACCGATCCCAATGTCTGCCCGCAGGCCCGCAAGATCGACTATATCTGTTACGATGAAATGCTGGAGTTGGCGAGTCTGGGTGCCAAGGTTTTGGACATCCGTTCGGTCGGACTGGCAAAACGGTTTGGCGTACCTGTCCATGTACGTTCCACATTTTCTGAAAATATTGGTACCTGGGTCGTTGAGGAGGAGAAAATCATGGAGTCCATGCTGGTATCCGGCATTACCTACAGCAAAAAAGAAGCTCGAATCACTATTAAGAAGGTTCCAGATCAACCTGGAGTTGCGGCAAAAATTTTCCTTCCTATTAGTGATGCCGGTATCTTGGTTGATATGATCATCCAGAACACCACCGATGGTCAGCTCACCGATATGACCTTCACCGTACCGCGGGCTGATTACACCCGGGCGATGGATATCATCAAAACTGTAGCCGAGGAGATTAAAGCGGAAGCAGTCAGTGGTGACAAGGATATCGCCAAGATTTCCATCGTTGGCGTGGGCATGCGCAATCATCCAGGTATTGCTTCGACCATGTTCCAGATTCTGGCCAAAGAAGGGATCAACATGTCGATGGTCTCCACCTCGGAAATTAAGGTTTCCTGTATTATCGCCGAAAAATATACGGAACTGGCCGTTCGGGCGCTGCATGATGCCTTTGCCCTGGACAAAGAGAATATACCTTTGGAAGAAACCGAGTAATCCATGTCCCGATCTATAGAACTGTACGACACCACCCTACGGGATGGCACCCAGGCCGAGAATTTCAATCTCTCGGTGGATGACAAAATCAAGGTTTGCCGACAACTTGATCGCATCGGCATTGATTTTATTGAGGGTGGCTGGCCGGGATCGAACCCGCTGGCAGTCGAATTTTTCAAGCAGATGCAAAATGTTGAGCTGAAGCAGGCCAAACTGGCCGCCTTCGGCTCAACGCGACACTTTCAGAAAAAACCAGAGCAAGATGGTAACCTCCAGGCTTTACTGGCGGCAAAAACCCCGGCGGTAACTATTTTCGGCAAAAGCTGGGATATCCATGTTATCGATGCCCTGCGGATTCAATTGGAAGATAACCTGCAGATCATCGAGGATTCCCTGGCCTACCTCCGGCCTCAGGTGCAGCATCTGATCTACGATGCCGAGCATTTTTTCGACGGTTTCAAGAATAACCGCGAATACTGCTTGGCAACCATCGGCAAAGCCATTGCCGGTGGGGCGGAAACCATCACGCTCTGTGATACCAACGGTGGCACTCTGCCGCAGGAGATCCCGGCGATCATCGAGCGGGTGAAGCAGTTTATTGGCGAGCAGCATGCCGAGGTCAAGATCGGGATCCACTCTCACAACGATTCCGAGACTGCAGTGGCCAACGCCCTGATATGCGTTGATTTGGGCGCTTCCCAAGTGCAGGGAACCGTTAATGGTTTTGGCGAACGATGTGGCAATGCCAACCTGACTTCAATCATCCCGGCTCTCATATTCAAGATGGGACTGGAATGCAAAGTCGGTAAAAGCATTGACCAGTTGTATACCACTGCGCGTATGGTCAACGAACTGGCCAACCTGCCACACAACCGCTACCAGCCCTATGTTGGCGAATCTGCCTTTGCCCATAAAGGTGGAATCCATGTCAGTGCGGTTCAGCGGAATCCGATGACCTACGAGCATATTGCTCCGGAAAAAATCGGCAACGAACGGAGGATCCTCATCTCCGACCAATCGGGCCGAGCCAATGTTTTGATGAAAGCACAAAAATACGGGTTGGAGCTTGAGAACGACGATCCACGCATGACGAAGATCGTTAATGATCTGAAAGAATTGGAAAACGGGGGCTTTCAATATGAGGCCGCAGAAGCCAGCTTTGAGCTTCTCATGCGACGAGCGCTTGGCCTGCACCAGGATTACTTCAAGCTTGAGGCTTTCCGGGTGATGAATCACAAGTATGATATCAGCAAGAATCCGCTCACCGAGGCCACCATTCGTCTCTGGGTCAATGGCCAGGCCGAACACACTGCCGCCATGGGCGATGGTCCGGTCAACGCGCTTGATAAGGCCATGCGTAAGGCACTAACCCGCTTTTACCCCAACCTTGAAGATATGGAACTTCACGACTATAAGGTACGGGTGCTGACCGGCGAGCATGGAACCGGGGCCAAGGTCCGCGTGTTGGTGGAGAGTAAAGATTTAGAAGAGAGCTGGGGGACCGTCGGGGTTTCGGTGAACATCATTGAAGCCAGCTGGCAGGCCTTGGCCGACAGCATCAACTACAAATTGATGAAGGATGAAAAATTCCTCCACTGATCCAGCTGTTGCTCCTGATCATAGCTCACGTAAGGACAAGCGCACGCTTGTCCTTTTTCTTTTCGGGCTGCTGCTTCTAGTAGGAGACTTTTGGCCGAACTCGGAAGCCAGGCTGGCAAAGAGGTATGCGGTGAGCCAGCAGGCAAACCCGCAGATGGTTGTCCTTGATGCGCCTGAAGGAGATGCTGCAAAAATACCAGGGCTGACCATCTTGGATCCGGCTATGCCGATAAGCGACGAAATACCGGCACGTTATGCTTTTTTTCTTCACCAGCCGCTGGCTATTAATCGTGCCGACCAAAAAAGTCTGGAATTGCTGCCGGGCGTTGGCCCGCATCTGGCCAAAACTATAATTGCCTTTATTGCCGAACATGGTCCTATGGCTGGTCCGGAAGATCTTCGCAAAGTGGGCGGAATCGGGCCTAAAACACTTACACGCCTGTTGCCGCTGATCCATTTTCGGTAGAAAACACAAAAAATGTCAGAAAGCCAACTCATTACAAGCCCGGTGATAGTTCTTGTCGGACCGACCGCGATCGGCAAGACCGCGCTCTCTCTGGAGATAGCGGAGCGCTACGGTTGCGAGATTATTTCCATGGACTCAATGCAAGTATATCGGTTCATGGATATTGGCACCGCCAAGGCAACGCTTGAGGAGCGAGACCGGGTGCGCCATCACCTGATCGACATCGTTACTCCCGATGATCAGTATGATGCAGCCCGTTTTGTCGCCGACACCCTGACTGCTATCAAAGAAATCACCGAGCGAAACAGGATACCGCTCATCACCGGCGGCACGGGTTTGTACCTTTCCGCCCTGCTCAAAGGACTATTCGAAGAGATCAGAGTTCCGCAGGATATACGTGAGCATTTTCGCCAGAGGCTTGAGCAAGAGGGCAGGGAAGTGCTCCACCGGGAATTGTGCGCCATCGATCAGGAGAGCGGGAACCGGATCCATCTAAACGATACGCAACGACTCCTGCGCGGCCTGGAAATTTTTCAGGCAACCGGTATTCCCTGGTCCGAACATATACGGCGTCAGTCCGAGGGTGCCTCTCCGGTGCGTTTCACCCGTCTACTACAAATCGGACTCCGCTGCGAACGATCCCTGCTCTATGATCGAATAAAGATGCGAACATTCAGCATGATGAGAGACGAATTTCAACAAGAAGTTGAACAGCTATTGGCCAAGGGATATGGAGCTGAGCTAAGCGCCATGCAATCGATAGGGTATCGCCACATGATGGGCTGTCTTGCAAAGACCTGGGATCGCCCAACGGCGACGGCGGCCCTGATTCAGGATACGCGCCATTATGCCAAACGCCAGTTGACCTGGTTTGGCCGATCCAAGGATATCCACTGGTATGATGTTGATCAACCTGCTACAGTGTTGGCCGATATTGATACCTTCCTCATTCACGTCTAAGAATTAACGGTTCCTTTGTTGTTAACCATGCCGCAGCCCTCCTACATTTTCTCACCCGATGCCAACAGCCCGCAGACCAGGCGATTTGGTGCCATGGTAGCGAAGAATTTTCGTCTGCCTCAGCAGCTCGGTGAAATACTCTATATTCGCGGCATCGATACCCTGCAAGCGGTAGAGCAGTTTCTCCATCCACAACTGGCCATGCTTCCCCCACCAGAATCGATGAGGGGCATGAGTGCAGCCGTGGCCTTGGTTCTCACCGCGTATCGCAAAAAACTCCCGATTCTGATTCACGGCGATTATGATGTGGATGGGATCACTTCCACCACCTTGCTTACCGCATTTTTTCGAGAAATTGGGATTTTCACAGCCTACGTTATCCCTAATCGGCTGGAAGAGCGATATGGCCTCTCCAAACACTCGATCCGACGCCTCTTGCACCAGGTGGATCAGCCCCAGAGGGGAGGGATACTGATCACCGTTGACTGTGGCATTTCCGCTGTTGAGGAAGTGGACTACGCACGGCAACAGGGCTTGCAGGTAATCATCACCGATCATCATGAGCCGCAGGCTGAATTGCCACAGGCCGAGGCTATCCTTAATCCCAAGCAACACAACTGTACCTTTCCCTTTAATCAGTTGGCCGGGGTAGGCGTGGCTTTCTTTCTGGTGATGGCCCTGCGAAAGGCTTTCACCGAGCAGGGAATTTTAGATGGCACCCAGATTAATCTCAAAAAATATCTTGATTTGGTAGCCCTTGGCACGGTAGCTGATGTGGTCCCTTTGGTGGGGATTAACCGCGTGCTTGTCCGAGCGGGCCTTGAAGTGTTATCTGGGAAACAGCGGCCGGGCGTGCATGCCCTTTGTCAACGTTGCGGTATTGCCGATCGCGAAATCTTGGCTGAAGACATCTCGTTTAAGTTGGCACCACGAATTAATGCCTCCGGTCGATTAGGAGAGCCGATCATCGGGGTGGAACTGTTACTGGCGGAAACCTCCCAGGATGCGCAAGAACCGGCCGATGCGCTCGATCGTTTTAATGTTGAACGCAAAACCTTTGAGATACTGGCAATTGAAGCCATAGAAGAAAACTGCCAGCAACAGCTGGCCGCTGGCAGGGAAGGGCTGGCCATTTACCAGCAGGGGTGTCATCCCGGCGTGCTTGGCATCGTCGCCTCAAGGATTGCCGAACGATTTGGGCGGCCAGTTATTATCTTTACCGATGAACAGGTCGGCGAGAGCAACCGTTGTCTGAAAGGATCAGGGCGGTCTGTTACCGGTATCCATCTATTTCAACTGCTTGAGCAGTGTAAAGAATTTATCAACCAATATGGCGGCCATGCCATGGCCATAGGCTTGACCATCGAACAGGATAATCTGGAAAAATTCGCCCAGTTATTCAACCAGCAGGTCTGTGGGTGCGGAGAGGTTTTGGGTCAGGGGAGGGGAATTGAAATTGACTACCACTTCACCGAGAGAAAGCATCTCACTAAAAATTTTGCACGTGCCTTGCAGAGGCTTCAACCTTTTGGTGAAGGCAATCCGGAGCCGACATTTTTGCTCTCCAGTGAACGGCTAGTGCATCCTAAACGCAGCAATGGTCATTTACGATTCCAGGTACTGGCCAACGGCCATGTTTTCCCCGGAATAGGCTTTCACCTTGCACAGAGTGGGCATAATTATCAAAGTCCCCACGATTTGGTTTTCCATTTAAAGCGCTCCTGGTTCCGTGGAATAGAGCAAGATCAGTTGCAAGCGATCCATGTTGTATCACCCTGAATTTATACCCATATATAAAATTTAACATAATATATATTATGCGACATTTTTAATTTCGTTCAATTTGAGCACGGCTCAACATGTTCCGGAATTTGTCGCAAACCCATCTATACACCTTATCCATTCCTTTAACCGAACAGAGATTTTGCCATGAATCGTGACATCTACCAGGAACCCTTGGTTTCCCGTTATACCAGCCGCGCCATGCAGGAATTATTTTCCGAACGATTTAAATTTACCCATTGGCGTAAATGCTGGGTCGCCCTGGCTGAGGCCCAATATGAGCTGGGATTGGGTACGGTATCCGCTGAAATGGTTGCCGAACTGAAAGCCAACATCGACAATATTGATTTTGAAGTTGCCAGCGCCAAGGAACGTGAGATCCGTCACGATGTTATGGCCCATGTCTTTACCTATGGCCAATGTTGTCCTTTGGCAGAGCCGATCATTCACCTTGGGGCAACAAGCCAGTTTGTTGTCTGTAATACAGATCTTTTAGTACAAAAAAAGGCTCTACAGTTGGTGAAAAAGGCCCTGGTGCAAGTTATTGCCAATCTTGCCAAATTTTCTCTGAACCATCGGGATTTAGCAACTCTTGGCTACACCCATTACCAGCCGGCGCAGCCAACAACGGTTGGTAAACGCAATACACTGTATTTGCAGGACTTATTAATGGATCTTGATTATGTCGAACAACTCGAGCAGCAGATCAAGGCTCGAGGGGCTAAAGGTACGGTTGGAACCCAGGCCACCTTTATCGAACTTTTCAACGGTGATCACGAAAAAGTACGCGCGCTCGATGCGTTAGTGGCTAAAAAACTTGGTTTTGATCAGGTTTTTGCAGTGACAGGTCAGACTTACCCGCGTAAACTTGATATGAAAACCTCGGAAACCTTGGCAGGTATCGCAGCGTCTGCTCATAAATTTGCCGTTGATCTTCGCCTGCTTTCCAACCTCAAGGTTCAGGAAGAACCGTTTGAAAGCAAACAGGTCGGCAGTTCCGCCATGGCCTACAAGCGAAATCCCATGCGCAGTGAGCGTATGACCGGCCTGGCCCGCAAGTTAATGGGCCTACCAGCAAATTTTGCTGCCACGGCGGCCAACCAGTGGTTTGAACGCACCTTGGACGATTCCGCCATTCGCCGCATGGATATGGCCCAGGCTTTCCTCCTTACCGACGCTATCTTAAAGCTCTATATCAACATTACGAATGATATGGTTGTTTATCCGAAACAAATCGAGAAGCACATGCGTGAAGAATTACCCTTCATGGCCACGGAGAAAATTCTCATGGCCTGTGTCGAGCGGGGTAAGAGTCGCCAAGAGATGCACGAGGTAATTCGTGAGCATTCTGTCGCTGCTGGCTTTGATGTTAAAAATAAAGGACTGGCCAATAATCTTCTCGAGCGTTTGGCCCAAGATGAGCGCGTTCCATTTGCCACCCAAGAACTCGAAGAGTTGGTCGGCGATTATCAGCAGTTCACCGGGCGTGCAGGTCAACAGACCAGCGAATTTTTGGATGAGCAGATTGCACCGGTGCTTGAAAAATATCAGGATCTGCTTGGTGATGTCGACGCGACCATCACCGTCTGAGCAGAGGGATTTAGGACGCAAGGTTATGGCCACCATTGTCGAATGGTTTCTTATTATCCGACCAGAAAAAATCAGTTGGCTTCGCTTCATCTTTGAAGGCTACGATGGCTTGGCCATTGTCTCAACGATCTCGGCCAAACAGGGTCTGGTTCGCATCCAGACCCTTGATTGCCGGTTTATTGAAACCATGCGTCTTATCGCTGCCTTGGCCGATGATCTGACGCCCTACCCTGTTCGGCGTGCAAACACGCTGGCACCGGAAGAAGTGCACGCATGAGTAAAAATCTCTATATCAAAACCTTCGGCTGCCAGATGAACGAGCGCGACTCGGAAATCATTGAGCAGCTTTTGGCCCAGGAAGGCTACGTCCCCACGGACAGTACCGGCAACGCCGATGTCATCCTGATCAACACCTGCAGTATTCGCGAAAAGGCAGAACAAAAGGTATTCAGTCTTTTGGGGTCCCTGCGTGAAGAAAAAAAACGAAATACCAACCTACTGCTTGGTGTCATCGGCTGTGTCGCCCAACAGGAAGGTGAACAGATTCGTGAACGAATGCCACATGTGGATCTCATTGTCGGAACCCAGCAAATTTACCGCTTGCCGGAGATGCTTGACCGACTGACCAACAAAACCACGGTTCGTGAGATTGCCACCAACCTTGATGCAGCCTTTGAAATCCCGCCGTTTCAGAAATTATTGGAGACATCTCCCCCCTCCCCTACACCACAGGGCCACAAGCGATTTGTCACCATCATGCAGGGGTGTAACAATTATTGCAGTTACTGTGTGGTTCCAGGTACACGCGGCCGTGAAATTAGTCGCCCTGTGGCTGATATCATTGAGGAGGTGGAAATACTCGTGGGCCAAGGGGTGAAAGAAATCACCCTGTTGGGACAAAATGTCAACTCCTACGGTCTTACCAACGCGGTCGGCGATGTTGCGGTGTCTTTTCCCGAACTCCTGCGCCGTGTTGCAGCGGTGGGCGGGCTGAAACGACTTCGTTTCACCACCTCGCACCCTAAGGATTTGACTGATGATCTGATGCGCTGTTTTGCAGAGCTTGATATCCTCTGTCCGCATTTTCATCTGCCGGTGCAGTCTGGGTCCAATGACGTACTTAAGCGGATGAACCGCAAATACACGGTGGAACAGTATCTGGAGAAAGTCGATGGACTGCGCACCTACCGGCCGGATATCGCCCTGGCTACCGATATTATTGTCGGTTTTCCCGGTGAGAGTGAGGCTGATTTTGCAGCGACCATGGACCTACTCAACCAGGTCCGTTTTCACGGTTCCTTTTCCTTTAAGTACTCCGATCGTCCCCATACCCGGTCCGCAGAATTCACCGACAAGGTCCCGGAAGAGGTGAAAGGCCAACGGTTGCGGACCTTCCAGTCCCGGCAGGACGAGCTCTCTTTAGAACGTAATTTTGAATTGTTAGGTACAGTTGTTGAAGTTATGGTTGAAGCCTGTGATTCGACTTCTGTGAAGGGACGTACCGGTGCCAATCAAATGGTCCATATGGCGGCTCCCACTGCGCCACTCGCCCCCGGAGAGCTGGTAATGGTCCGCATCGACCATGCCGGCAAACATTCCCTCAAAGGCATTATCAGGCCGTAATCGATTCGGGAGAGAACAATGATAGACTTCCACACCCATACTTTTTTTAGCGATGGCGCTCTCATTCCCTCGGAGCATGTCCGCAGGGTCGAGCATATGGGGTATCGGGCGATTGCCATCACCGACCACGCCGACTCCTCCAATATCGGCATTTTAATCCCCAATCTCATCCGTGTGGCCAAGGACCTGAATGCGGTCAACAAAACGCAACTGATTGTCGGCGTTGAGTTGACCCATGTGCCGCCAGCGTTAATCGCGCCTCTCGCCACCCAATGTCGGGCTCTGGGCGCCCAATTGGTGGTCGTCCATGGCGAAACACCGGTTGAACCGGTATTGCCCGGAACCAACCGTGCTGCCCTGGAGGCGGATATCGACCTCCTTGCCCATCCCGGCTTTATAACCGAGGAGGAAGCGGCCCTGGCTGCGCAAAGAGGGATTCTGCTTGAGCTTTCTGGCCGCAAGGGACACAGCCTTACAAATGGTCATGTGGCTCGAATGGCGCAAAAGACCGGCGCACGGTTGGCGATTAACGCCGACGCCCATGCGCCCGGAGATTTTCTTTCCAGCGAAATGGCTGAGAAGGTTGGCTTGGGTGCGGGTTTACCTCTTGAAGAATACCTCCAAATTCGACGGAATATGGAACAGTTGCTCGAAAAACCTCCACCACTGGTTTAATCCTGTTAAGGGGGGATCATGCACTATCAAGGCACCGTGTATCGGCCACCGAGTGAGGCAAAAAGCATATTGCTGCAGGTCACTACCGGCTGTTCTCATAATAAATGCAGCTTCTGCGGCATGTATAAGGGGCAGCAGTTTTCGATCAAGCCTGATGCTATCGTTGATGCGGATATCGAATATGCTGCCAAGCATTTTCCCTATGCAGGGCGATTGTTTATCTGTGATGGGGATGCCTTGATCATTCCCCAAAAACGGCTTTTGAAGATTCTTCAACAGATTGAAGAGAAGTTGCCGCAGATTACCCGGGTGGGTATTTACGCCAACACCAAGGGATTGAGTATGAAAACCGAGGATGAGCTTGCAGAGTTGCGTGCCCACGGCTTGGGGATCGTCTACTTGGGGCTTGAAAGCGGTGATGACCTGACCCTGGCCCAAATAATTAAGGGAGCAGACGCCGAAAAGATGATCGCCATGGGGCGTAAGGCCAAAGATGCCGGCATTCCCCTGTCGGTCACCGTGCTGCTTGGCATTGCCGGGCCTGAACGCTCCCCTATCCATGCGGTGGAAACCGGCCGCGTTCTTAGTGCTATTGATCCGGAGTACGTGGGTGCGCTCAGCCTGATGCTCGAACCGGGAACCGAACTCTACAAGCAGTATCAGGCAGGAGATTTTGCCATGCCCGAGCCCAGGGCCCTGCTCCAGGAACTTCGCACTATCATCGAATATACCGACCTCACCAGCGGTCTGTTCCACGCCAACCATGCCTCCAACTATCTGCCGATTCGCGCTAAACTCCCTGAAGAAAAGACCGAAACCCTGGCCCTGATCGATGCAGCCCTGTCCGGTAGTCTGGCTCTTAAACCAGAATACCTCAGAGCCCTTTAACCACACCTCTTGCCTCAAACTCTATAAAGTGATTATGCGTGATGAAAACAATGAGCGACCCGTTGAACTAAACACCCCTTATATTGAGCTTGATAAACTGCTCAAACGTGAAGATTTGGCCGCAAGCGGTGGTGAAGCCCGTTATCTGATCAGTGAAGGGTTGGTCAAAGTCAACGGCCTGGTAGAAACCCGTAAACGAAAAAAGCTCTATACCGATGATATCGTGGAATTTAACGGTACTCGCTTGCGGGTCATCGGAACCACGACAATTCAGGAGTAACCCCGGCCTAATCGCGGTAGACTTTCGATGCAGCGCCGTGTTGGCATGCCGGACAAGGACTTACGGTACCATCGAGAAAGAGAAGACTCCTTTCCATTTGATCAATGAGGTATTCCTTGGCAGTACCGGCCTCTCTCACTTTCGCTCCACCGAAATATTTCACCACCCCACCCTTCGTAGTTACCCTCAATACCAAAACGTCCAGACACCTTACTGGGGAACAAAGGAAACAATTTGGTCCCACTTCAGGGCCGTTATTTCAAGGTCCAGAATGCTTTCGTTCTCACCACCACTGCATTTTCCCCCTGATCAAGGTAAAAAAATAAGGTTATACACAGCCTTCGAGTTTTGCCGCTTTAGCCAGACGGCGCAGGTGACGTTCTTCACCGCTGAATGCTGCTGCGAGAAATGTTTTGACCAGTTCCCAGGCGAGCGCCTGACCAACCACTCGACCACCCAGGCAGATCAGGTTCAAGTTGTCGTCCTCGACTCCCTGACGAGCCGAAAACGTTTCATGGATCAGACATGCACGCACATCCGGTACTTTGTTGGCCACAATGCAAGCGCCAACGCCGCTGCCGCAAATCGCAATTCCACGGGCTACCGTACCTTGAGCAACGGCACGAGCTAAAGGAATAACGAAATCCGGGTAGTCATCCCCTGCGGCCAACTCAAGGTTGCCGAAGTCCACAATTGAAGAGCCAGCTTCGCGTAACTTCGCAGCCAATTGTTCCTTCAGCTCATATCCTCCGTGGTCAGCGGCAATGCCAATGGCTTTCTGTGTATTGCTCGATGAAATCAATTGATCAGGCATGGTTCCCCCTTTCAAGCAAGGCTACTGCCCGCTTGCAAATGTTATCTCAACGCTAAGCCGATCACATCGCCACAATCACCTACGTACAGGCTTCCATCCCATGGTGACACCTGCTTCAACGGCGAGCCGCGCCTTAACCGACCGCGGCAACACGGATTCACGATATTCAACGGGCTGTGCCTCAAACAATTCCCAGCTTGGCATCGAAACGAGACGCTCGGGAATTCTCAGTTTCTGCAGTTGTTGCCCCGCCTCTAAGATCAAACCGACCTCAGAGCCGCTGGCTATCAGAATCAATTGCGGTTCCGCGTGGGGTGCATCGGCAAAAATGTAGGCACCGCGTCGAAGACCTTCGGCCGCAAAAAACAGCTCCCTGTCAAACATCGGCACGTTTTGTCGTGTAAGAACCAGCGCGACCGGATGATCCTTCGTTTCGATGGCAACGCGCCAGGCCTCAACAGTTTCGTTGGCATCGCCGGGCCGAATAACGATGAGCCCTGGAACTGACCGCAAACTTGCAAGATGTTCCACCGGTTGATGTGTCGGGCCATCCTCCCCAATGCAAATACTGTCGTGCGTAAAGACATAGACCACCGGCAGCAGCAGCATCAACGCCGCCAGTCGAATCGCCGGCCGCATATAATCCAAAAAGGTCAGAGAGGTCGCTCCGAACGACATGGTTGCACCGTGTGCGACCTATAGCACGCGGCGAGATGTGCCTCCGCCATGGCCATTCCCACCCCGTTGGCAAATCCCTGCCCGAGCGGTCCGGTGGTGGTCTCGACATCCGGCGTCAAACCGCGTTCCGGATTGCCAGGAGTAATACTGCCCCACTGGCGAAGCTGTTTGAGTTGCTCAAGGGCACATCATAGCTGGTCAGATGGAGCAGACTGGACAGTAAGGTTGACCCGTGACCTGCAGACAAAACGAACCGATCCCGATCAAACCACCCAGGATTGACCGGATTATGGCGAAGAAATCGTGTCCACATCCACAAGACATACGCCTGGAAGCAGCATCCAGCGGCAGGCTTGGGTGGCCGCTTTTGGCTTTTTGCACGGCGTCAACGGTGAGAAAACGGATGGTATTGATGCACTGTGTACCCGACACCTTCGCTTTTATTGCTCTTTTGCAAGTTGACGACCTGCTACTTGAGCTTTCCGAATCGTATTCTTCGACAAAGGCTGGTGTTCCTCCCGAGCAGCCAAACCGGCAAATAAGGTTCGAACAGGCTTGGCCCCCATGGTCTCAGCGATAAACCGCAACGCACGTGGAGCGCCTGTAAAGAGTCTGCCTAAAAATGATGGCATGGCAGACGAAGTGATCAAGACCGCCTTCTTGCCTTTTTCTTTGGACCGCATGATGGGGCCATCCTGCCCCCAAGGCCAGTAATAGAAACAGACCAGCCTTTCCATAAATTTGCGTGTTACCGCAGTCACGTTGTAGCAGTTCACGGGAGCGCCAATGACCAATCCATCGCATTCTTGCCATTCGCTCATGATGGCATTGAAGTCATCAGATTGAATACACTTGCCAGGTTCTGTTCCGGGTTTCTGGGTGCATTGACGGCAATTTCTGCAAAACTCAATGTGTGCGTCCGACAGGTAAATTTTATTCGTCGTCGCGCCCAGGGCCTCAGCGCTGGACAGTGTTTCTGTTACCATGCGGTCAATAATACCGTTTTTTCGGTAACTCCCGACTATCCCGAGTATTTTCATAGCCATTGTTTATCCTCTGCCATTTTCAATAGCACCGCATAACCAGGCGAAAAAACCGGGGCGTAAAAAACTACTACCAAGAATAACGGTCGCCCCGGCCTTTTTACCCTAGAGTTCATGCGTTTGTTCGCAGTCTCTCAGTTCTTGTTCTTAACTCTGGTTTCCCTTTTCGGTTTTTTCCTTAATTCCTTGCTTTCCGCCTGTCATCGGACCTTGACCAGGGCTATTGCCCTTACCTTGACCTTTGCCGTGACCGTCTTTCGGTCCCTGACCTTTGGGTCCAGTTCCATCTCTATTTGGCATAACAATTACCTCCTTCCTATTGGCGAACTCTAGCGACCACGAAATTGTGGCCGATTGAATCCGCCTTGTTGACCTAACTTATTTTTCGCAACTATTCAGCCAAACACCAAATATATCATCTATCTCTAGCATATTCAGGGAGATAGCCCCAATTAGCACTCCAGATCCGACATTACAGAGGCTGTCTTCGGAGCGATCTGAACCCTCCATATTCCTGTCTCATCAGCTCTGACTTTCAAAGGGTGAGATGCCGTATCCCATTCATTGAATTCGTACCTCTGCCGCGTTTGGAGCGCAGACCGCAAAGTGGATGCCCTTTTGACCACCCACCGTCATTCTGTGAGCGCCTAACTTTTCATACAGCCTGAAGTGATTCCCTTCTTTAAACAAATAAATGTCATGATCTGTCAGTGCGCTGACATCGTAGAGAATTTTTAAATTGTCTGGCATTGTTCCCCTTTCACATCAGGTTGTTGGTAAATGTTGCGCTTTGAAAAGTACGTTTTAACGCCTCAACCTTCTCCACTGCTATAAAGCAGGGCTACAGGAAAGGCGCGCAACAGGGGCGCCACCATCAGCACAACCTGACCTTCCTGCCGGATGGGGCAGTGTCTTTCCCCGGTAAAAATATTGTGATACGTCTCGGTTAAGGCGTTCTCCGGCAGGCAGAAATAGGTTTGCGCCCATACCGTGTCGGCGATTTCCGAGTAAGGGGCATTGATATCGGGTAGAAGCGAGGCGAAAAAACGGGGCGCAATAACAATGAGACGCTGCCCGGTAAGAGTTCGTGCCGACACGCAGAGATGCCGCTCGCCTTTGCCGGAGAGCGGCAAGGTTTCATAGGCCCCTTCTAAAAAGAGATCAGGGTGTTTGTGCCGAAACTGCAGGGTTCTACTGGTGATAAAGAGCTTGGCCCGACCATCGGTCAGGGTGGCAAGCAAGGTGTCCAGCCCTGGTTCTGCTGGTGCACCTTCGGAAAAGATGATTGCAAGATCGTCAAGCAGTTTTTGGGCATGGCTGAAATCCACGGGGCGCCTGTTATCCGGATCAACCAGACTGAAATTCCAGAGTTCATTGCCCTGGTAGATATCCGGCACTCCGGGGGCGGTCAGTTTGAGCAGGACCTGAGAGAGGGAATTGAGCATTCCTAACCGGTTGACTTTTTTACAAAACTCAGCAAGACTCGCCAAAAAACGATTGTCAGGTTTCGGTTGCAGCAAAGCCGAAATGAATGAGGCCAGAGCCTCCTCGAAGGCTGGGTTGGGATTGAGCCAGGAGGTGTGCACTTTGGCCTCTCGCACAGCCTTCAACATATAGGCGTCAATGCGCTCCCGATACCGATCCAGTTCCTGCCCTTCAGGAAAAGAAAGCGGCCAGGTGCCCAGCAGGGTCTGGTAGAGATGATACTCGTCGTTGCGGCTTGGTGTGGCATGCCCGTTCAGACGCCGGGTATGCCTGCGGTTGAGTCTCATCCAGAGTTTGACCTGTTGTTGCCAGAGATTGGGAATCTCGCTCAGCACATTGAGACGGGCCCGGACATCCTCGCTGCGTTTGCTGTCGTGGGTCGATGTGGTGAGCATGGATTGAGGCCAATATTCTTGCCGGATTGTGTTGGCCTGATGATATTCCGCTTTGGAGACCCGGAAGGAGCGTGGCTCCCCTCCGACCTCGTTTAAAGAGAGCAGACGGCAATCGCGGTAGAAGAGCGTGTCCTCCTGGGCCTTGGCCATAACCGGTGCCGTATACTGCTGGAATTTCATGGCGAAGCGGGAGACCATATCCTGGATGCGACGGCTGTGGAAATGCCCTTCCTGAAGAAGGGAGCTATGGACAAAGTCGAATATGGCCGAGTCCACTAACGGGTTGCGACGCTTGGCTGCCGTCACCGCCCATTCCACGTGGCGACGGTCCTCCGCACCCACACGCCCTAGGGTCACATAGGTCCGATACACGGGGAAACAGGCGACCACCTCGGCAAGGGCTTCTCGCAGACCCGTCAAGGTGAAATCACGGGTATGACGATCCTGTTCGGCGATGCGCAGCAACAGGTTGGACAATACGGTCAGTTCGCTGGCAAGATGCGTTTTAATGATCAGCTTTTTTGCATCATAGAGCATTGCTGCATATTCGCTGCTATCGCCGGTACAGAAACGGTAGGTTTGGGAGAGAGGCTTTTCACCGGCGGGGTTGATGAAGAGGCCGTTAACCAGATTGGCGAATTCATAACCGGTGGTGCCATGGATTGGCCAATCCCGGGGAAGCTCTTCATGGATGGCCAGAATCTTCTCGGCCACCAGATAAAAACTCCCTTCCTGGATTCCTGTCCGGGGGAGATGGCTGCGGATTCCGGTTTTCAGCCGGTCGTAGTAACCACGGGGGGCGAAGAGTCCGTCCGGGTGATCGATGCGCAACCCCTGGACAAACCCTTTTTCAATGAGGCTGAAGAGAAAACGATGCGTTGCGTCAAAGACCTCGGTCTGTTCCTGGCACAGACCGGCCAGGGAGTTGACGTTGAAGAAGCGACGGTAGTTGATTTCGTCCGCTGCCACCCTCCAGTAGGCAAGACGATATGCCTGTTTTTCCAGGAGGCGATGCAACAGGTCATATCCTTTCCCCGGGGTTTTAGGGGTATTGAAAAAGGCCAGGCCGTAGGCGATAGCGTCCTGAACACTTTTTTCCCGACAGAGTAAGGCGAGTTCACGTTTGATCTCTGCCTGTTTCTCCCCTCGCTCTGCGCGACGGTGTCTACCTGTCGTCTGTCGTCCCGGCAGATGCCGGCAATCGGTAATGAGCTGATTAAGCCGGGCGGCTAAAGGCTCAGCATTGCATGCATTTTCCTGCAAAAAGAAAAAGGCCGGATCGAGAATATACGGATAGGTTTTCGGGTCGATCGGCAACAGGTGCTCATAGTAGCGGGCAGTAAAACTCCCCTGCTCCTCTGAAAAAGTGATTTCAATCTCTCCGCGATCCAGGACCTTGCCGTAATAGTCCCCCAGGATAGGCAGGAGAATCTTGCCGCGTAGAATTTTGGAGACTGGCTGCCAGTCGATGTCGAAATAGATCGCAAAGGGCGAGGCCTGGCCGTTTTCAAGAACATCGATCCACCAGACGTTGTCGCTGCCGCCGATCCCCATATGATTGGGAACAATATCGAGGATGAGCCCCATATCAAATTCGTGCAAGGTCTCTATAAAAAACAGGAATTCCTCCGATGTGCCCAGCTCGGGATTCAGCGCGTTATGGTCGACAATATCGTAGCCGTGACTGCTGCCGCTGCGGGCCTTAAGCACCGGGGAGGCGTAGCAATGACTGATCCCCAGGGCATGCAGATAGGGAACGATACGCCTGGCATCGTTAAAGGTAAAAGCACTGTTGAACTGGAGCCTGTAGGTAGCCAAGGGCAGCGGCGGAATCATAACGGGTCTCCTCCTGGCTTCGGCTTGACTCTCAACCAGAAGACCGACCAGGGAGGCAGCGTGGTTTCATGTTTGGTTTTTATAAAATCATGGCTGGCAAAAAATGGGGTCTGATCGGGGAGTCCATCCCTTGGACAAGGTTGCCTGCCGAGATTGGCAAAAAGCAGCAAGTCCTCCCCTGTTTGCAGCGACCAGCGCACCATCAGGCCGCTTTCCCCGATGGCCTGCCAGTGATTTATCCCGGGCTGTATAGTCCGCAGACGGGGGATGACTTCCTGTCGGCGAAGGCCAAGGAGCAGGCGATAATACGTATACCAGGCAGCACCCTCTGCCGTGTCGAGGCTTTGCCAGTCGAGCTTGGCAGAGAGGAAGGTCGCAATCGAGGCCGGGTCAGGGATGCGTGCGCGGCTTTCCGGAGTGCTGAACTCTGGGAAACCGGCAAACTCTCGGTGCCGTCCATCACGGACTGCGGTGGTAAGCTCCGGGCTGAAATCGCAGAAAAAAGGGAAGGGCTGGCGGCTGCCCCATTCTTCACCCATGAAAAGCAGGGGCGGTGCGGGCGCCAGCAGAAGTAGGGCCAGAGCCGCCCGTAGCGCCTGTGGGTTGGCCTGCAGGTTGATCCGATCGCCAAAGGCGCGGTTGCCGATCTGGTCGTGGTTTTGCAGAAAACTTACAAAGGCGGCGGCTGGTAGCTCGCGGCTTGCTTCACCTCGGCAGACCTTGTTGCGGAAGAGCGAGGGCTCTCCCTGGTAGGCAAAACCTTCAGTCAGGCAACGGCCGAGGTGACGGATGGGTGACTCGCCATAATCGAGGTAATAACCGCTTTTTTCGTCGGTAAGGAGAACATGCAGAGCGTGGTGCAGATCATCGTTCCATTGCGCGGTATAAAAAAGGGGGACGGCAGTGGTGCTGCGTTTCAGGTAATGGGCTTGGTTGCTGTCATTTTCCAGTATCAAATGGATATGGCGTTGCGGCGTGAAATGGGCGCGCACTGTCATGGCCAGCTCTTCCAGGATGTCCGGCTGGCTCCGGTCATGAATGGCATGCACCGCGTCAAGACGCAATCCGTCAAAATGGTACTCCGTGAGCCAGTAGAGTGCATTGTCGATAAAGAACTGCCGAACCCATTGGTTCTCGTTGCCATCGAAATTGATGGCGGCGCCCCAGGGAGTCTGGTAGCGCTCGGTGAAAAACGGGGGTGCATAGCAGTCGAGATAATTCCCCTCCGGGCCGAAGTGGTTATAGACCACATCGAGTAACACCATGATGTTCTTAGCGTGGGCGGCGGCGACCAGTCTTTTGAGATCTTCCGGGCGGCCGTAACTGCTGTCCGGGGCAAAGGGGAGGACGCCGTCGTACCCCCAGTTGCAACGGCCGGAAAAAGCTGCCACCGGCATGAGTTCAATGGCGGTGATGCCGAGTTCGACCAGATGATCAAGGCGCTGTTGGGCGGCCGCGAAGGTGCCTTCTGCGCTGAAAGTTCCTACATGCATCTCGTAGAGGACCGCTTCCTCCCAGGGGCGACCATGCCACTGGCAATCCGGCCAACTAAAATCGGCAGGATCGATCACCTCGCTTGGACCGTGCACATCCGAAGGCTGAAAACGGGAAGCCGGGTCAGGAACGAGCAGGCCGGAGTCCAGTTGAAAACTGTAGCAGCTGCCCCGACTCGCCGCATGCGTCTCTAGAATGAACCACCCATCATCCCGGCGGGGCATGGGGTGAAATGATTTCTTGCCGCCTGGCTCAAGGCAGAGGGTAACTTTATCCGCTCCCGGTGCCCAAAGACTGAAACGCACCGCGCCAGATGGGAGGAGAGACGCCCCGAACGCCATCCGATGCTCATACCGGGCTGTCATGGGGAGCCTTCATCCCACCCTTGCGATTCCACCAAGAGTGCCAGGGAATGTTCGAGCAGGGGGTAGCTGTCCGTGGTCTCCCAGAGGAGTTTTTCTCCCCGGCCGTCGTTCGACCAGCTGGTGTCGAGTATGAGCCGCCAGCGGGCTATAGGGACTAAATCCGGGAGGGTGAAGGGAATGGACTCGTGGTGGGCATTGACCAGAAGGAGAAATCTGTTGTCCACGACAGGGTTTCCTTTTTCATCCTGCTCCTCAAGGGCATCGCCTGCCAGGTAGAGTCCCAGGCAGCGGGCAAAGGAATGCTGCCATTGATCGTCGGTCATCTCCGTGCCCGTCGGGGTCAGCCAGATGATATCTTTGACCCCGGAGCCCTTAATGGGACGACCCTGGAAAAAATGGCGGCGGCGGAAGACATGATGGGTCTTACGCAGGGCGATCAGGCGACGGACGAAACCAAGGAGCTCATTCTGTTCGACATCGAGCGTCCAGTCATGCCAGCTTAGGGGCGTATCTTGGCAATAGGTGTTGTTGTTGCCCTGCTGACTCCGGCCCATCTCGTCGCCAGCAAGGAGCATGGGCACCCCCTGGGACAGAAAGAGGGTGGCCAGGAAGTTGCGTTTCTGACGGGCTCTGAAGGAGAGGACCTGTGGATCGGTGCTTGCGCCCTCGTCGCCGCAGTTCCAGCTGCGATTGTTTGAGTCTCCGTCCTGGTTGTTTTCGAGATTGGCCTCGTTGTGCTTGTCGTTGTAGCTCACCAAATCGTGCAGGGTGAAGCCGTCATGACAGGTGACAAAGTTG
Source organism: Desulfobulbus sp. (assembly GCA_028684915.1). The sequence continues at coordinate 3,430 of JAQUEZ010000008.1, read as the reverse complement.
ATGCTCGCGTAGGGGCGTCTGCCCCCTCGTTCGTAAAGGTCACTGGAGCCGGTGATCCGGTGGGCGAACTCACCGATATTGTCGCCCTCGCCTTTCCAGTAGGAACGTACCGTATCCCGATATTTTCCGTTCCATTCGGTCCACCCCACGGGAAAATTGCCCACCTGATAGCCGCCCTCGCCTAAGTCCCAGGGCTCGGCGATCAGTTTGACCTGGGAGAGCACCGGGTCCTGGTGGATGATGTCGAAAAAGGTACCCAGCCGGTTCACCTCATAGAGTTCCCTGGCCAGGGCCGAGGCCAGGTCGAAACGAAAGCCGTCGACGTGCATCTCGAGCACCCAGTAGCGCAGGCTGTCCATAATCAGTTGCAGCACCCGTGGATGGCACATATTCAAGGTGTTGCCGCAGCCGGTGAAATCCTTGTAGTAGCGGTTGTTTTCCGGCTCAACCCGGTAATAGGCGAGGTTGTCGATTCCCCGGAAGCACAGCGTCGGTCCCAGTTGATTGCCCTCGGCGGTATGGTTGTACACCACATCGAGGATAACCTCGATCCCTGCCGAGTGCAGAATTTTGACCATGGTTTTGAACTCGTTGATATGACCGGAGGCCGAATATCGTCCGTCCGGGACAAAAAAGCCGATGGAGTTATAGCCCCAGTAGTTGGTAAGACCCTTTTCCACCAGATGGCGTTCATCGACAAAGGCATGCACCGGCATGATCTCCACCGCAGTTACCCCGAGCCGTTTGAGGTAATCGACCGCCGGGGCAGAGGACAGCCCCGCATAGGTACCGCGCAGTTTTTCAGGAATTTTTGGATTCTGCCAGGTAAAGCCCTTAACATGCAGTTCGTAGATAATGGTGTCATACCAGGAGGTGTTGGGGGGGCGATCGTTCCCCCAGGTGAAGGCCGGATCGATCACCTGGCTTTTCGGCATAAAGGGCGCACTATTGGCCCGATTGCGGGAAAGATCGGCGAGGGAATTACCAATTTTGTAACCAAACAGGGCATCGTTCCATCGCAGTCGGCCGAAAATTGCCTTGCCGTATGGATCAAGAAGCAGTTTCGCCTGGTTAAAACGTAAACCCCGCTCCGGGTCATAAGGGCCGTGGACCCGGTAGCCGTAAAGAAGACCTGGCCGTGCCTCGGGCAGGTAGCAATGCCAGACCTGATCGGTTTTCCAGGCCAGGTTGATGCGTTCTATCTCCCTGTGGCCCTGGTGGTCGAAGAGGCAGAGCTCAACCTTCTCGCCACACTCGGAAAAAATGGCAAAGTTGACCCCCTCGCCGTCCCAAGTGGCGCCAAATGGGTAGGGATTACCTGGCCAGACTGCCATTTTTTGATGCGTCATGGTGCCTCCACAGGAGTGTCTATTGCCCGGTGGCACGAGCATTCAGCTTAAATCGATACGGTATTCGTTGCCATGTCGTAGGCTGACCATCAAAGTGAGGTACTCACGGAGGTGCCGGGTCAGGAGAAAATTTTCCCGGACATACTCTTTGCCTTTTCTACCCATCTCCTCCATGCGGTTTTTGTTATGAAGAAGATACCGGATACGGAGAGCCGCCCCTTCCGGGGTATGGACGAGAAAGCCGGTATGATAATTAATGACCTGCAACCGTATGCCGCCGGTATCACCACCGATCACCGGTTTACTCTTCCACATAGCCTCGGTGACAGTGAGCCCGAAGCCTTCCTTGGTCGATTTCTGCAGCACGATATCGGCGGCCCGCTGCAGGGCGTTGATGGTACGGTGGGCATCCGGGGCCAGAAGAAGAATGTGGATGTCCTGGTCGTTTCCTGCTGCCTCGCGCACCTCGGTGAGGACCATTTCCCCTTCCGGATCGTCACTGGCCTCACCTCCGGCCAGCACCAGCTGCAGGTCGGGTATGAATTTTTTGGCCAGCCGATAGGCCTGGATGACTCCCACCGGATCCTTGAATCGGTCATAGCGGGAAACCTGAACCAAAAGGGGCCGGGTCGGATCAAGATTGAACTGGACAAAGACTCTGTTCACCTCCTCTTGCGACAGTTCGATGTTCTTGTCGCTTAACGGATCGATACTGGGCGGGATAATATATTGCGGATGCGGCAGCTGTTGGGCAAAAGCGGGTAGGGAAAAGATGCTGGCATCGTAATTACAGACCTTTCCGCGCAAATACTTCCAGACCGGGCGATAGGGGTGACTTGCGTCGATGTGGCAGCGCCAGATCCATTTACCGATCCGGTCCGGACAGTGGTCGAGAAGACCGGCAGGCTGTGGATCATGGATAAAAACGAAATCCGCCTCGGTTAATTTGGCTCGCAGGGTTTCCGCGCAGGCTTCATTGGCCTGTTCGTAGGCGGCAAGGAGGGGTGCGGCAATATGCACATGGTTGCCTTGCAGCGCGTTGTGCATGGACTTGGTGCACTGATAAAAATCCGCACCACCACTAATGACTTCCCAGCTGGCATCAAGGCCAAGATCATTAAAAAGCGGCACCAGCTTTTCGAGAATCTCAGCCACCCCGCCTCCGACTCTGGTGGAGTTGACATGGATTACCTTGGCACCGTGCAGCGATTCCGCCAGCTGCCTGAGATGGTTGATGACATCGGGCCCGGCTATGGCGGCAAAGGATTCGAGAAGCGTGCTCATGCGGTTTCCCCCTTAAAATTGGCGATGAATAGTTCAGCGAGTTCCTGGCGGATCTGGCTGAGACTGGAGAAGAAGGGGTCAATGGCGGCCAACTGCGAACAGAGATCATCGTGCTCCGCCCCAAAACCGGTCAGCCAGAAGCGGAAGTCATCGATGGGCTCCTGTATCCGGCTACGGGCATCAATAAAATGGTAGAAAATGCTACTCGTTGACATTTTCGGTATCTGTTCTGCCAAATCCGCCGGCTTCTCCAGACGACGATGGGTATCGAAAACCACTAGCTGGCTCCGCAAGAACTCGAATTGTCTGCCCGCTGGCATCCAGTGGGAGATCTCACTTTCGTCCAGACGGTCCTCAATGACCTCGAGGATCTCCTGGCGGATCGCTTCCATGTCCTGGCCCTCAGACGGATTGACTGCGGCCAGGCGTTCGGCCAATTCCGGCTCGCGCAGGCTATGATGGGCCCATCCTGCAAAATCGTTATGAAATTCGCGTTCCTCAAAGCGGGGAGACAACAGTCCACCCCAAAAATGATGGTAGAGGCTGTCGCCGCCGACGGCCTGGAGATGGTCACGCAGTTCGGCAAGATTGATAGCCTTACGGCCGGTGGCTATGGTGATCAAAGCGCAGTCTTTAATGTCAAAGATATGGGCGTTTTTCATGTTCATTCCTTTGTAAGCGTCAAAACAACCGCATCTTTTAGCCAGTATCGTATGATGTCATACTGTGGCCGACTTGAACACCAACCAAGGAGGCCCCACCGTGAACACCACCAACTATACAGCCCTCAAGGATAG
>JAQUEZ010000365.1 GCA_028684915.1 Desulfobulbus sp. | reverse complement strand
GTTTTTGCGATTTGTTCCACTTGCGGTTGATTTTTTCTGCTTTCTTTTTGTTTTAATTGCGATAACAATGGAACAAAAAGTGGAACAAAAAAATCGACAAAACCAGGTCGGGAGGCATGAATATGGCCCGAATTCAGACCCGCAAAGGCAAAAAGCGAACCACCTATACAGCGACGGTTCGTGTTAAAGGGTATCCTCCCTTGGCAAGGACGTTCGACACGAAAGGGGAGGCAAAAAGCTGGGCAACCGAAATTGAAAAAGAAATGCGCATGGGGCGGTATCAAGATGTCCGACCCATCGAAAAAATAACATTTGTTGACGCCCTTAACAGATATCTTGAGCAAATTTCGGTAACGAAACGACCCAATTCTGAAAACCGGGACAAACAGTCTTCAAAAATAATCGTGGATTATTTTGGTCCCGAGATCTCCTTGGTCGAAATTAGTCCTCAAAAGGTTGCTGCATACCGTGATTACCGGATGAAAAAGGTTGCAGCGTCGACGATTCAAAAAGAATTCGCTTTGATTTCCCACCTCTTCAATGTCGCTCGTCGTGAGTGGGGTTTCCCTGTTGATAATCCAATTCCTCACATCACGAGGCCAAAGATCCGGAATAATCGGACTCGGTTTCTTACCAAGGAGGAGGCGCAACGATTGTTGGATGCGGCGAAGACGAGCAAAAATCCAAAGTTGTATCCTTATCTCCTTGTCATGATGCATACCGGGATGCGGCCAAGCGAAGCTGCCGGCATGAAATGGGGCGATATTGATCTGGAAAATCGACTCGTCAAACTTCAGGTTACAAAAACCGATATGCGATATGTTCCCCTCACAGAAGTGACTGAAAACATCCTGCGTTCCATTCGGCCGGTTGATGCGACTAACGGAATGTACGTTTTCCTGCCACCGAATAGTGGAGAATCCAAACAACTCGTGGATGTCCCTTGCCTTCATTTCAAGAGATCATTCATGACTGCAAGAATGAAGGCCGGCCTTGAAGACCTCCATCTTCACGACCTTCGCCACACCGCAGCCAGTCACCTCCTTATGGCAGGGGTTGATCTCCGTACACTAGCCGAAATATTGGGGCACAAAACCCTGCAAATGGTTCACCGTTACACGCATTTGCTTAATGACCACAAGCTGAAGGCTGTTGATCGGATTAACTCCTTAGGGCTCGAATGAACAACTCTTTGAAGCGGCTACGTCTCATTTGACGGTTTCTGTCAGTTTGCTCCCCGCCTTGAACTTGACCACCTTTTTGGCGGGGATGTTGATTGTCTCTCCCGATTGCGGATTCCTTCCTTCACGGGCGGCACGCTCGGAGGTGGAGAAGGTGCCAAATCCGGCCAGGGTTACCTTGTCGCCCGTCTTCATCGCCTCTGCGATGGCAGAGAAGACGCTATTCACCACCTGCTCGGCGGCTGATTTACTCAAGGCGCTTTCCTTGGCGACCTTGTCGATCAACTCGGTTTTGTTCATGACATGCTCCATGTAGAGGGGAATTGGAAAAACCGTTTCATGGCTTGCGAGATAGCAGACCTTGCCCACCAAGGCAAGGTGCATTTGCCTTGGTGGGTTATGACTCGGCCGAAACCACACCCTCTGCGTCACGCGAAGCCTCCTCATTCTTCTCCTGGGCTTTGAGCAACTCCAGATAGTCTTTGATTTCATTGGGAGCATAGTAGCGGAAATTGACCTTCCGGCTGAGCCGTGCGGTGAAATCGGAAAAGGCCATGACGATCTCCCGCCCTTCTTCCATCAAGGCAGCACCTTCTTCGTAAGTAATGCCGCCCATCTCACCCAACCGGCCCTTGAAATTAGCGTAGGCCATGTCAAATTGCCGCAGGATACTGAACATGGTCGAACCAATCGGCGAGTTGACCCGCATGACCCGGGAGCCTTTTTCCTTCACCAGATTGATTTTCCTCTCCTCAATCTCCTGCCAAGAGGGACGTTGTTTTTTTTCTTCGCGTTCCATGGTTGGACCTCCAAGAGTTGTTATGCAGAAATACGCTGTATGTTGCGCTTGATCCGGTGGCGATGCCAGCAGTCAAGCAGATAGACCGATCCATAGGGAAACACCGACGCCAGCACCATGAGCAGACTGCTCTTGGTGGCCAGTGGCACCAGATGTGGCTTGATGGCAAAGAAACCGTGGTAGATATCGTGTGCCTTTGCGCCGAACTGGCTGGCCAGCCGACCGATGTTCTCCGGGGTGCTCAAACGAAAAAGGACCAGGTAGATGACATAGACAACAAAGGCCTTGAGCAGCAGGGAGAGGGCACGGCCGGAAAGCAGGGAGTTGACCGCCTTGCGGGTGATGTTGCCGACAAAATAGCGACTGATGTAGCTGCACATCAGCGTGTTAATGATCAGGGGCAGATAGGGGATGCAGCCAAAGAGCAGATGGCTGAACCAGTCGAGATGGAGAAAGACAAAGGGGAACAGGTAGAAGTGGAACACCGGAAACAGCAGCACCAGGGCAATCCCCTCGTTGAACCCGCTCTTCAATCCGATCTTGAAGAAATCGATGGTCCGCTCCAAAGTAAGGAACTCGGCTGGAATGTTCTGCCCCTTGCTCTCGATCACATAGAACTGCTGAATCTCGGATATGGCACTGAGCAGGTTGACCGGCTTGTAGATCCGGCCTCCATCGGTGGTGATGATCTGGGCATTGGTATCGTTTGCCCCTTTGGCTTCCCGTTCCTTGGCCATCAGCTCACCTGGTCACTGCCGGTATAGGGACTGACATCGAGAATGTCGCGGAGCAGATTCGGCTTGGTCCGTTCCATCTCGGCGATGGAGCCAAAGGCCTCGGCATGGAAGGGGGTATAGTATCCTCGCATCTTCGTGTTGAACTTCCTGGTCACCAGAAAGTAGCCGCCGAAATAGGTAGCCTTGATCAAATGGGTGGCAATCACTTCATGCTGCTGGCGCAGGTGCTGTACAACACTGAACAGTACCTGGCGCATGGTGGGATCATCCTGGGCCATGGTGGCGATCTCCATGCAGCCGGCATCTTGGGCCTGCTTGCGGGCCACCTCTTCCAGCACCTTGACTTGGAAATAGACCAGGCCATCGGCCATGGAGAAGGCGAGGAAGCGCCGGCCCTCAACCCGGTTGATGTAGGGTTTGAGCATGGCCAGGTAGCCAGCGGCATCGAACCATCTGGAGATGTCCATCCGTTGAGGCGGTGCGATCTCTTCCCGGCTTGGCGAGGGATCAATGGATTCCCCGTAGATGTCTGCCAGTACCCGCTGCACCGCTTCCCGGGATGACGGGTGCGGTGGTTTCTCTGGCGCTGTCTCATCTTGTACTTCCTTGATTTCCTCGGCTGCCTCCACTCCCACCCCTCGCTCAAGTTCCTGCTGCCGCGCCTGCTGATCAGCCTTCTTGAGGGTCTTGCCCAGCAGACCCTCAGGCATCTTGTGGTGCATCTTGATGGCCCGGAGGATATCCTCCTTGCGGGAGAGCTCCTTGAATCCAGGAATACCAGAGACGATGGCGCCGGCGGCCAGGGGGTGTTCGCCCAGGGCATAGAGCGAACCCCGCGCTGATTTCAGTTTACCCAAGTCATGACCCAGGGCAGCCACCATGGTATCGGGGATCACATGCCAGGCCTGATGGTCGGAGAGCAGTTTCACTACCTGTTGGGCTACGTTGAGGGAATGATCGAGCAGGGTGGTCTTGGCCAGAATCCGATAGGTGTTCTGCTCCCAGGCGGCTTCCACATCACCCTGGACATCGACCACCGAAGGGCACTGCCCTTCACGGTCGAGCAGGCTAACAATCTCCAAACAGACCGCACGCTGTCCGGGGGCTGTGGTGAAAAAGGACCAGGTCCGCAACTGGCTAGAAAAAGACCGGGATCGTGGATGCACCAGCTCAAACTTCTCGATACCTTCAGCGATCACCTGCTCGTTTCTCCAGAGATGAGCCAGCTCCGAGATATGCTTCACCCCCTCTATCCGGGTGGAAGTTTTGGGTCGGACCCACCGCTGCGAAAGGGCGCTCAGGGTCATCTGCTCCAGGAGTGAGGGCTCCTGCTCCTCACTCTGCAGCACCAGTATGCTGGCAATACCCACCAACACTAAAGCCCCCCCGAGGATAATTGTTGGCCAGGTGCCCAGCATCAACCGCTCTTGGTTTGCTTTTTGATGATCGTCTCTCCGGCCAGGTCCGGAAAGACCACCTTGAGCCTGCCCTTCTCGACATCGGCCGTCACCCCCTTGTAGGTGCCGGAGTAGGTGATGAGAAATAGTTCGCGCGGCTTCATCTTGAGGATCTCGCTCGGCTTGATCCGCACCTCCTCGGTCTCGCGGATGGCGATATTGCCCCCCAGGGAGATGATCGGAGAAAATCGTTTCTCTTCCCCCAGGTGTTCGGAGACATAATTGGCGGTGCTGGGATCCGGCACCCGCATGAACAGTTTGGTATTGCAGTTGTCGAGGATGGTGTTGGCCCTATCCTCGCCCACCTCGGCATATAACTGGCTGATCGATTGGCAGTAGCCGTGGATGAACACCCCGGCCCCGCCGGCCTTGGCAAAGAGGTCCTCGATGCCCTGGTAGAGGACCGACTGGGCCTCGTCGATATGGAGCACCAAGGACGGAGTCACATTCCTCCCCGAGGAATAGACCCGGCCGACAAAGGCCTGGATCATGGAAATGATCACCTTGCCGGCGGTATAGGCGGCCCGTTTGGTCAACAGTGAGCCCAACTGCACTACCAGGATGATGCCCTTGCCCTCTTCCAGCCGTTGGATGAAACGATTCTCATCGGCCTTGCCGATGATTTTGCCGACATTGCCCGAGGTCAGCTCGGTGAGCGCCACCCGCAGGGAACTGGCCACCTTGGAATAGTAGTCCGCCGGCGTAGACAAAATCTTCTGGATGTCCAGGGAAAGCTGCTTGGCCTCCGGGCTGTCGATGTAATCGATCTTCTCCTTGAGCTGTTCCAGGTCCTGGTGGCTGATGTGGTTCTTGATGTCGTTGAGGTTGAACGAGGGCTTTGTTCCGGCCTGCTCAGCCAACATAATCAGGGCTTGGACCACCACCAGGCTGACCTCGTAGGCCACCCCGAAAAAATACGGTTCCCGGCCGATGGCCACCCCGGCGGTGATATGGGCCACCAGTTCCTCGGGCATGTAGTAGGAGGA
>JAQUEZ010000364.1 GCA_028684915.1 Desulfobulbus sp. | reverse complement strand
CGGAACCTGTTTTCATCGAGTGGCGGAGATCTCATCTCGGCAGTCGATCCGGTCATCCTGACCCAGGACACCACGGTGCTGGCGTAGTCCAATGGACTGGGCGCAGCTCGTATCCCAGGTGGGATTTCCGATTGCGGTTTCAGCCTGGCTCTTGGTGAAGCTGGGTGTGACCCGTTCTCCCGAAATTCAGGCCATGGTCTGAAAGGATGGGAGGCAATGAAGGTCGGAATATCTTCATCGACAACTTGAATATCGAAGCTGGGCGCGAGGAAACTCAATTCCCAGCCCCTGTGGTGGACAGGGAACAGCATCGCCCACGCCGTGCGGAATTGACAAACCGAACGGCGCCAGCATGGGTGAAACGCGGGTAACCCGGAGTCCGACTTGGGAACTCCCGCAAGCAGGTAAAGCAGGAACAGCGAAAGCGAACGCATGCGTGAACCACCGTCAACCAGAACAAGCCCCCAACGCGGACCGAAGGGCTTGGTCCAAAACGGACAAGGATACGAGGCCGGCGTCTCCAGCTGTGACCGGCTCCACACTCGCAGAAACCCGGTGGATAGTGCGGTTCTAACCTTTACGCAAAACGATACTCAGGAACGGGGTAACCCTCCGCTGGCTCTCCAGATTGTTCTGGAGCAGGTAGTCAGCCGCATGCCAGCGGAGGGAAGGATGGGCCAAGAAGCAAATGCCGCCGGGAAAGCCGACGGATAAGCCGACGTGGCCCCGATTTTCCAAATGGTATATCGAGAGTAGGAGTGGATATGTCATGGACACGGCAACATTGCCGATGGATGAATGGAAAACCATTCGCTGGCCTCAGGCCGAGCGGGCGGTTTTCAAGCTTCAAAAACGAATCTACCAGGCTACTCTTCGAAACGACAAACGAAATGTACAGAGATTGCAACGGCTTCTTACTGCGTCATGGGCTGCCCGGTTACTTGCCGTGCGGCGTGTGGCGCAGGACAATGCCGGGAAGAACACTCCCGGCATAGATAAGATCGCCCGCATCAGTCCAAAAGACAAAATTCAGTTGGCCAAGCAGCTCAAAGAGATTCCTGTGCCACAGCCAGTACGCCGTATATATATCCCGAAACCGGGAAAAACAGAGCGGCGACCACTGGGAATCCCGGTCCTACAAGACCGGGCGGCACAGGCGTTGGTCAAGCAGGCCCTGGAACCGGAATGGGAAGCCCGGTTTGAACCAAACAGCTACGGCTTCCGCCCCGGCAGAGGCTGCCATGATGCCATTCAATACATATTCGAACAGATCATGCATCAACCGAAATATGTACTGGATGCAGACATTGCAAAATGTTTCGACCGCATCGACCACAACGCGCTCCTCGACAAGATGGACGCAGCCCCACGGGTTCGTCGCATAGTACGGTGCTGGTTAAAAGCTGGAGTAATGAAAGGAGACGTCTTCCAGAGGGCAGATCGAGGGACGCCGCAAGGAGGGGTGATTTCGCCGCTCTTGGCAAACATCGCGCTGCATGGACTGGAAGAGGAGAGCATGCGTCAAATCCCCCGTCGCCGCATTATCGCAGGAGAAGACGTGACTTGGTGGCCTCGGGTCATTCGGTATGCGGACGATTTTGTGATCATGCACCGCGACGTGGAAGTCATCCATAATCTCCGTAATGTTACGGAGAAATGGCTGGCAACGATGGGTCTGGAACTCAGTCCGACAAAAACCCGCATCGTCCATACATTGGAAGCGATCAACGGGCACCCACCGGGCTTTGATTTCCTCGGCTTCCATATACAACAGGTACCGGCGGGGAAAACCCATACCCGTAGGTATACGAACAGTGAGGAGCGATTGACATTTCTTCCGCTGATTCGTCCCAGCAAGGACGCAGTCCTTCGTCACCAACGCAGAATGGGAGAAGCCATCGACAGCTTGCAAGCTGGTACACAGGAGAAACTGATTCGCGTACTCAACCCGATCATCCGGGGATGGTGCCGCTACTATTCCACACAGGCTTCATCAAGGACGTTCAGCAAATTACAGCACGTTCTATGGGAAAAGCTGTGGGCTTGGATGAAACGCAGACACCCGAACAAAGCGAAGCAATGGATCTACCGAAAGTACTGGCATCATAACGGCAAACGATGGCAATTCCGATCGCCGGAGGGGGCGACCCTATACCTGCACGGTGAAACGCCGATACGTCGTCACATCAAGGTGGACAGGAAACGCAGTCCCTATGATGGGGACTGGCTGTACTGGGCCACTCGGATGGGGCGGCATCCGGAATTGGACAATTACGTTGCAAGGCTTCTCAAAAAACAAAAGGGATGCTGTGCAATATGCGGATTGTACTTTACCCGGATGTCAGAACCGGTAGCCGTAATGGAGCGAGTCCACGGCGAGCAACGCAAAAGCCAAAGGGAAATCAGTCAACTTGTACATGAACATTGTCGTCAGAAGAAACGCTCTTTAGAAAGTATGGAGAGTTGAGGAGCCGGATGACGGGAAACTGTCAAGTCCGGTTTTGAAGCCGAGTCAGCAGGGCGACTTGTTGGCTTAGGGTAACATGATCGTCTCGGCGCGTTTGAAAAGACCGCCGTGGCGATCTGCCAGCGGCTGGAGGATCAGCAGAACCGCTGCAATGAATGTCGCGAGTGGCGGCAGCGAAACGAGAAGAAAACGGCGTAAAGGCTGGACGACCACTCCGGCATGGGAAAGGGGAATTACCCACAGGCAAAAAACAAGGGACAGCATTTTTCAACAAGTGCCTGTCCCAAGTTTTTGCCCATCAAGATAACGAAGCAAACCAACGCCACCGGCGGCAGAACCATTGCCGGACAAAATGAAATGATGAATGGAGGAAAAACATTATGTTGCTAACTGATATCACGAAAATCATCCGGGTGCTGCTGGGAGCCTTTGAGGAAGTCGCCTCGCAGGATGAACTGACCCAGCGCCGGATCGGCCAGATCGGCCAAGTCATCGGCGTGGTCGAAGACGTGGCCGAAACCGAAGAACAGTCTGACGCCACGGTCGCGGAGAAACGGGTCGAGGAAGCGCACGACATCATCCACCGCATCGCCGCGATCCTGGCGATGGAGGAAGGCCGGGATGAGGGTGGCGGAGATGAAAATGGAGCTGGGGCCGGTGGCGCGGAGCAAAACGATGACGCGCTGCGCGAGGAAATCTGGAACGGCAAACTCGACGGGGAAACAATCGAGCTGAAGGAAGACGACGAAGAATAAAAACCCTGTAAAACGCGGACTGCTATGCAGTCCGTATTTTTTTATTGGCATTGGTTGGCAGGAAATTGTATTTTTATCGGGAATGAAATATTAGTATATCATTGAGGAGGCACCCTATGCCTAAGAATTTATTGACACCACCGGAAAAAAGCATCAGTGATGATCTTCACAGCTTGACAAAAGGAACTCTGTCTTGCATTCCTGGCGTCGGCGGAGTGGTTGCGGAACTCTTTGAAAAGGTGATCACTCCTCCGCTGGCACGACGCCGAGAAGTGTGGATGAATCAAGTCGCTGAAGCGCTAAATGAATTGCGGGAAACCATTTTGGATTTTTCATGGGATAAACTCAGGGAAGATGAGACTTTTCTTGACATTTTTCTACAAGCGAGCCAGATTGCTTTGCGCAACCATCATGCAGAGAAGATCGTGGCCTTAAAAAACGCTGTGCGTAATAGCGCATTAAAAATAAATCTTGAAGAAACTCAGCAACTTGTTTTCCTGCGCTATATTGATGAACTGACAATCGTTCATCTAAAGTTGCTGGATTTGATGAGAGATCCTCGCCAGTGGGCAACGGAGAATAATCACAAGTTTCCAGATTTTACAACAAGTGCGTTGACCAACGTTATTTATCACGCTTTTCCTGAACTCAAAGCGCAAGAGGCATTAACCCAGCTGTTTGTGAATGATTTGCACATACGAGGTTTATTGCAAGAGGTTAATATCCACGGAACATTGACTTTTCATGGTCTTATGGCAGCTCGCAGCACAGAAATGGGGAACTGCTTCTTGCGGTATATTTCTGATCCAAAAAATTGATACCAGTTTATTGCGATCTATTGAATCATAAGTAGTGAAGTGCATAACTTTGATAGTATGCTTTTTGCAGGACATCATGGTAAAGCGGCGAATCATTAACTTTTAGGGATCATATCAAGGGAGGGCCTTTTGTGAACCTAAAAAACCACTGCTTGTTTTCACAAACATATACCAAAGAACTACTGCAAAACCCGGTTCACGGGGATCAGGATGGAGCAATCTTTACTACATTAAAAGGCTGGTTAGCCGATGCTTGTTTCGAAAACCGGCAGACATCAATGGACACCTTTATCGATCCGGTGCTTAATGCCGTAGGATTTGCATTGCAACCTACGGACACGGGCAGCGGACTTTTATTTGGCGACTATTCATTTGAGACTCCACTGGCAGCATTGATCATTGTTGAGCCGGAGGATTCGCTGGACGAAACGATCAAAGGCTCCCACTGGGCGCAAAAGTTGCTGCATCTCACAAAACAACATCGACTAAAGTGGGGACTGCTCACCAATGGTCCCGTATGGCGGCTTTACAATGCGAAGCAAACGGCGCCGATGGAGGCGTTCGTTGAAATAAACCTGGAAGAAGCGATTCGTAGCAATGACTCGGCAGCATTCCGGGCCTTTCTTCAGTTCATGACCCGTGACGCCTTTACTGCGGAACCAGGGTTGGAGTCCCATCTTCAAGCTTCGGCGGCGGCTGTTGGAAAAATCGAAAACCACTTGCAGGCTAATGTGGATGAAGTTCTGAAGCGCTTGTGTCACGGGTTTATTCGGGATGCAAAGCGGGAGCAATACAGTGAAGAAGATCGAGCCGAAATTTTCGAAAACGCGGTGTACATGCTGTACCGGATTCTGTTTATTCTTTATGCGGAATCCCGGCAACTACTGCCCGTTGACCAACCGGGCTATTCGAAATACAGTTTACAAGGACTGGTGATTAAAGCCGCCGACATGCACCGAGGATTGATTCCTGCAGAGGATGGAAGCTTGTGGCAGGACTTGCTGCAACTTTGCACTTGGATTGATGTCGGCCACCTGGGCGAAGGATTTGAAATTGCTTCATACAATGGTGGTCTGTTCGATAACCAATCCAAGCCCTATTTGTCGCAGCATAAAATTCCTGACG
>JAQUEZ010000363.1 GCA_028684915.1 Desulfobulbus sp. | reverse complement strand
TGGCGGTGGTGGCCCGAAATATACAGCGCCTGGGTGCAGTGTTGCGTCAGCAGGAACAAGAGGCAGCCCAACGGGAACGCGGCCCTTACAAGAAAGCAGCCTGACAAAAGCCGATTGCCTCGGCAGCAAAATTTGACTGAAGAGGTCTGTCTGGAGGCCCAGAAGAATGAGTAATGTTATCATGTTTGAACTGGTGGAAACAAAAAATGCTCTCGGAAAGAAAGCTCTCCGCATGATTCGCCGTTAAGCAAGCAGGACTCTTTGCTAAAAAATATGGTTTTCGTTCAGACACTACTTAGAAAGCTCTGTGAGTACAAGCAAATAGAGATTGTCGAAGGCACGGTCTGTGCGGATCATATTCACCTGTGCCTGTCGATACCTCCGAAATATGCTGTTTCCTCAATAATCGGTTATCTGAAAGGAAAGAGCACAATGCTTTTGTTCGAAAGATACAGTTACCTCCGGAAGAATTTCCGGGGACATCATTTTTGGGCACGTGGCTATTATGTTAACACGGTTGGCCTGAACGAGCAGAAAGTACGTGAATATATAAAGAACCAACAGGAAAAAGATGCTGTGGAAGCTCGTTTTGATACTGATTTAGTAAAAGACCCTTTCAAGGGAGCAAATAACAAGATAACAGGCCACAGCGAAGATTAAAAAGTGATCTGGTCGGTCACGTATCGGTTATTCTAAAAGGTTCGTGCCAGCCCCTTAAGGGGCATGAAGTATAAAAAGCCCTTTTAGGGACTTAACCAAGCCACCGGCTATGCCGGTGGTCATGACTATCCAGAAATGATGCGCATCTAACGACGGGATTTGGTAAAAAAAATTTCATGAAGAACGCAAGGAAAAATATAACTTAGAGGCACTATCATTATGGAAAAATAGGCTCTTTTTCAAAACGGGTGGGTAAAAGCAATGGTGCCCCAAAAAACGGAATGCTTTACCCACGACCTCCAGCCACTCTTTTGCCGCAAAAAATGATACAGCCACCCCTTCATGAAACGAATCATTGAAACCTTATTTCAACGGGTTGGTTGCCTTGTCATGTTTTTAAAATATTTTCAAATGGATGAGCCTGTTCAACTTGCGATTTCTTACCAGGGGGGCACCATCTCGAAATTACCCACCCATTTTGGGAAAGAGCCGAAAAATACTGCCTGGCTGCTCAGAGGCAGTGATCGTCGTCAGTTTATGGCCAAAGTTGTCAATGTGCTTGGCCGTTGCGGCCAGAGCTATGCTGAATAGGTCCTCGGTTGGAATCGGTGGACGATCCGTAAAGGCCAGACCGAGCTTGTAAATGGCTTTCCATTCAAAGACAGGTTCAACCAGCGTGGCAGGAATAAACCAGAAACGCGATTGCCAAATCTATTTGAGACATCCGGTCAATCGTAGAACCTGCGAGTCAGGCAGATCCAACCTTTCGCAGCACACGTATATACTCACCCCTTTCCACTGATGAAGTTCGCCGAAGTTTGATTACGCAATACGGGTACAAGGACAGCGAATTACCCTGCGCCCGGACGTTACGCAATAAACTCAACGACCTCGGGTTTCGTTTGCGCAAGGTCCGGAAATGTCGTCCTTTGAAGAAAATCCCTGAAACGGATGCCATCTTCGACGAAGTTCATCGCGTCAATGAGACCGCCGACCAGGAAGAAGGGGTTTGACGAGTTTCCCTGGATACCAAGGCCACTGTAAAAATCGGACCATTCTCTCGTGGTGGCTACAACCGACAGGGGGAAAACGGTTGCGATCACGATTTTCAAGTCGCAACAAAGCATACCCCATTCGGCACCCTCCCGCCTGCAACTGGTGACAATCATCTCTGGTTCAGCCAGGGCAAGGTTACCACAGACTTCATGGTAGATCGATTGGCGGGGATGGTGCATCGCTGGAAGCAGCAGTTTAGCCTTCATACATTGGTGATCAATGCCGACAATGGCCCGGAAAGCAGCGGTCGCCGCACTCAATGGTTGAAAAGATTGGTGAAACTTGCTGATTCCCACAATCTGACCATCCAACTAGCCTACTACCCGCCCTACCACAGCAAGTATAACCCGGTGGAGAGATTGTGGGGGTGTACTGGAGAACCATTGGCGCGGCGAGATCATCGATACCGTCAATAAGGCTCTGGGCTTGGCCCGCAGTATGACCTATCGGGGAATTAAGCCAACAGTCCGGGTGGTCCAAAGCTACCAAAAAGGCATCTCGCTATGCAAAACAGCAATGCAGGAAATTGAGGAACGCCTAGAGCGGAAACACGGTCTTGAGAAATGGTGCATCAAGATCGTTCCTCAAGAACAAATTGGATGATTATTTTTTCCCGCGGCCCTTACAGCGGAATAGGTGGCCGGATGCCACCGGAATCCGCACGCGGCAGTTCGACTGGCCTTTTTCTCCGGAATACCCATTAGAAGCGCATCATTTCTGGATATTTTAATCGTCCGAAGAAAAGGTTAAAACCCCAGCCTTTTAGGCGGGTAGCATTCTGCTAGCAGCTGGCTTATACTGGCGAGTATGGAATATCGCCAAGGAAACCATACCAAATACAAAATCGAATATCATTTTGTCTGGGTGACAAAATATCGTTATCACGTACTTGTAGCTGATATTGCCCGTCGAGTCCGTGAATTAGTCCGCCAGACATGTGAACGGCACGAGATTCAGATTTTGCAAGGTGCAGTGAGCAAGGACCATGTCCATATTCTGGTTTCTGCACCACCGAGCATCTCGTAAGCTTTTTGAAGAATTTCCCCATGTAAAGAAGCGATATTGGGGACGGCACTTTTGGGCCCGTGGGTACTTTTGCGTAACGGCTGGCGAGCTGTCAAAAGAAATGATCGAAGAATACCTCGCACATCATTTTGAACCCAAGCCTAATGACCGTTTCGATATTGAGCCTTAAACCGGCTGCGCAGCCTGCCGGTGCTGCTGGACTTTCAGTCCGCGATCTTAAACCCACCGACTTACAGTCGGTGGGTGTTTAGTTTTTCCGCCGCCCTTAAGTTAATGACATTGAATGATTATGAAAAAAATTATTATAGTCCTGCTGTTACTTGTATCGTGTGTTTCTCATGCCGCGTTTCAGCATAAAGTTCCTGTTTTATCTAAGGGGGTTGTCATTAATCGCCCCTTATCCAAGCAAATACCCAGCTCATGCACGATTACAGTTGATACTGCACGAGTTAAGGGAACTATCTATAACTTCTGGTCGATTGCCAACTATACCCGGGAGGATCCGTTCACCAACCGCACTTTTCAAGTTCACCAGAAGACATCCCACCCATTTATGCGCTATGTAAATTGTGTGCGGCTGCTGGGTGGTCGGCTGGATGGACGCAACAGATGGTTTAAGGGAATGGACGACCAGGGCAAGCCGATCTTTGATTTTACGGGATTGATTGCGATTCTACAGGGGATTCTTGATGCAGGATATACACCGAGGATTGTCCTAGATAATGTGCCATTGGGGATGTCTGGTGATGTCGAAATGGAAAAATACGGCAATACCCATCCACCGAAGGACTATAAGATCTGGGATGCCTATATCGAGGGGGCTATACACTCGATGGTCGACGCTTTTGGGGAGAAGCGGGTTGCATTATGGCGTTTCCGGATTGGTACTGAACCGGATCTTTCCCCAGGGCATTGGATCGGAACATCGAAGCAATATAAAAAACACTATGTTCATACAGTGACTGCAGTTAAGAAGGTAATTCCAGACCCTGATATAG
Source organism: Desulfobulbus sp. (assembly GCA_028684915.1). The sequence continues at coordinate 1,436 of JAQUEZ010000363.1, read as the reverse complement.
GACCAGGTAACATCCTTGATGTCAAGCATGGCAAGTGGGGGCTTGAGTTGATTGATTTCATTGCTGAGAATAATTTGCCTATGAAATTCTTCTCCTGTTCTTGGTATGGGCGCGTAGGGGAGGATCAGGAGGGTTTTGAACAGAATGTTGAGACCATTCGTTCCCGGCTGAACCGTTACGAGCGGTTTAGGAATATTCCATTGGAGATTGCGGAGTTCTCTATTCTGCGTGATGAATATAACCAGCGGCTTTGGGATGGTGATGCTACCGAGTGGGGTGCAAGCTGGTATGCGGGCATCGCTGAAAAGGTCTATCGGCTGAATGTCGCTCAAGTTCATCAGTGGGCTACGACGACCTCCGGGCTGCTCCATCCGCGTGTGCATCTGCACACTATGCTAGGCAAAATGGTTGGAGGGGAGCGGTTGGCTGTAAGTGTCAGTAATGCTGATTCAAGCGCAATGGTTGGTACCGTAGCGGCCCGGAAGGATGGAGCGATATATATTCTGCTGTACAATCACCGTGCCCTACGTAAGCCGCAATTGTCGGGAACAATACGGCTTAACATCAAGGATGACCAGATGAAAGCTGGTGTAAAGTGGAAGCTGTCGAAGTGGCAGGTGGATCGGGAACATGGTGTATTTATACATACCTTTGTAGAAGACTGCGGTAAGGCTGGATTAAAGCCGCTGCCTGATACGGCTGCACTAGATGGTGACATTCGGCGACGATGGGGAGTTGAAGGAATGCGGCTGCTGAAAAAGAATTTCAGAAAATATAAGGAGCTTTCAAAATTACCACAGGTAGTGAAAACTCAAGCGCTTGATGTTGATCAGGGTAAAGTGAAAATTACAGTTCATATGCCGGGGCACAGCGTGCAACTGCTCAAGATTTCTCAGTAAACGGCTGCCGAAACCCCGCCCAAAGGACGGGGCTTTGCTTTTACCCCCCAAAGGGGGCATAGCCGTCAGGCTAAGACGGACTTCAGGGTGAATGAGGGATCCAGACAGTCAGAACCACCGGCAAAGCCGGTGGCTTGAAAGCCTGTGAACCGCTCAAAGCGGTCTCTTGAAAAGATTATCTGACCACCATATGGTGGTCGCCTATTTAAACAGGTTCAGTTGTTTTACTCGCTGATCCTCTTGCTCCTGGTTACGGATATATAAAGTGGACCCTTAGCCCGCATTTCTCTCAAACCGTTTGCCGTGCCAATTTTTACTGATGTGGTGTAGAAAAATTTTCCTCCCCTCGTACAATTGAACAGGAACTAAGGGGGGAACGCATTTTCTCGACCAATATTATGAACACATGACAATATCCGGCGCATTTTCCGAAAACAAGACGCACCTCTCCCCTTGAATTGCAAACTTCCTTTTCCGGCAGTCACACCCTGATAGGTATTTTATTTATATTATCCAGCACTTGGTCAAATATATCCT
>JAQUEZ010000362.1 GCA_028684915.1 Desulfobulbus sp. | reverse complement strand
GGACTCGATACGGCCCGAGATGATGAAAGCGGGAAGGCTGTTGGCGTTTGTGATTTCTTTCTCGTTGGGCATGGTGGTTACTCCTGGTTTTTGCTTGGATTTTTTGGGGGTTGATGGTCTATATGTTTGGATGGTGCTTTGTTTGGGGCCTGACGTTCCTTTATGATTTTTTGGACAAGGTTGCGGGTCGCTTCGTTAGTTTTGCCTTTGCCGGGTATACCGTAAGATGTGAGGATCATTTCGTTTCCTGGAGGCGTTAGAGGTTCGCTGGTACGTTGAGTTCTGGCTGTTTGTAAGTGTGCAGTGGTATACGCATGATTTTCCGCCCCGGTGTGCTGGTGAAACAATGCCAACACTGGAGAAAGTCTTGATAGTGGCCGTCGGTGGTTTCGACGGTGGTCACTTCAAGCGGTCTGCCGCATTTGTGGCAGGTTATCTCTGAGGTGTTGGGGCGGGTTGGGTTTTTCATTGGTCTTTTATTCGTGCCGTTTTTCGTCTTTTGCATCCAGGTACTTGAGTAATAAGCCGACGCAAATGAGAAGGCCGAAGCCTACCCAGATGATGAAGATGCTAAAAGGAGTCATAGGGTCGGAAAGTGTCATTTTGACTCACCCTTGAAGTCTATCGAGGAAGGAATCAATATCGGACTCGTCTAAAAATTGGCGCTCATGACGAAGGCGATCCAAGGCACGTCTTAAAAGCTGCAGCTCGTTGATAAGGTGGGACTTAGACACGTTATCAATCTCGGATATGTGGTCGATTAATGGATTAATACCGCAGAAGATTTGCGGCTCGGTCGTATCTCTGAGGACTTCAAAAAGCTGCATTTGGGTGACAGGGGCATACGTGAAAGAACTTTCACATTCGGGGCAATCGTACACGAGCTGAAAACCACGGTCGGTTTGCTGCATACCGGAGAAAGAGAGCAGGTTAAGGCACTTAGGGCAAAATTCAACGGAAGAGCCGCATGTAGGGTTGTGGCTTGTTTGTATGCATAATTTGGTTTCTGGCATGATGGGCCTCGGCCTCTTGGGTTTTCCTGTCTTGGTAGCTGTGTGGTATAATTAAAATAAATAACCTTTAAGTTATCTTACATAATATAACAGTTATGTCAATTGATAAAACAGAAAAAGAATATCAAAAAACCGTGTTGGATATGTTTAAAAAGTTATTAGGCGTGAAGCAAGACAAAGAAGTAGCTGAAATTATTGGAATAATTCCAGAGGAAATGGCTAACAGAAAAAGAAGAGGAACGTTAGTCCAAACTCTTTTTGCAGAGGCAGTAAAAAGGAAAATGGATTTAAATCTCTTGTTTTACGAGAAAAAAAATGATGAAAAAATAATCATAGTAAAAGCTGAGAAAGAAAACCAAAAAAGAAAATTCGAGATTCTGGATGAAGCGGAGGAATGGTTAACCGAGATGGTTAGGCGAGATCGTAAACGAGAAATTTGGTTCGAGGTGGAATTCGAAAAAACGTTCCAGGAATTTAAGAAATGGAAGGAAGCAAAGGAAGAAACAGAAACGAGAGAGGACACCACTACGACTCGTAAGGTAGCTTAATAAAATATAAAGTAAAGTTAAATAATTACAAATATTACGTTGAATAAACGATGTAGAAAAGGGGGAATTATTGAAGGCCGAGGGGGAATGGATGAAATGCACTAAAAAGGAATGATGAAATGCTGAGGCGGGATAACTAAAAAAGAGAAAACGGAAGTTTTCATTAATGGTTCTTTTTTCTAGGTCGTGGTTATTGTTAGGGTAAATTAAGCGCCGCTCCTCCCCAAGTAATAGATTCAGGATTAGGATCAGAAAAGTAATTTGCTATTTTTGCGAGACGTTTATTCCGTGTACGCATTGCAAGAAGAATATCAGGAGCTAGAGGTTCGCCGATTTTCGTTACAAAACCATGCTTGATATCAGCATGCCCTAAAAAAAAACTCCGCGAATCAATAACCTCAGCCCCAGTGCTGCGAATTAATTCTGCTGTTAATGTCGCCAGCCCTCTATAAATTTTATTCTTTTCCGGGTCAGCAAGTAACTTTGAACGGTTACGACAAGCATCGGTGCCAATCCAATCATGACGCATTACTGAAACTTCGTCAGTTCCCGGGGAAGGATCAAAAGCAGATGGCTTTAATTTTCCGTTACTAGAAATATGATACGGACTACAAATCCCTCGAACTATTGTCTCATTATTACTTATTTCATGCGGGAATGAATTCATCTATTGGATAAACATTGATTTTAACCCTTGCTGTGGGTTCTGAGATTAACAAATTAGAATTCAAGTAATCGAAAAAAGGACAAAATGAAGCAACGTCAAAGGACTCGAGCTCTCCTTCTACCATTACAGGATCTTGTTCTTCACTTTGTACATAGCCTGAATATCGCGTCCTGCCTATTTCGAGGTACGCTTCAACGTTATTGAATTCCCAGGAAAGAGATATAGTTCCAGAAGCAACTGGGTTAATATCAGGAACACATTTAACCCATCTATTTTTCTGAAGTAAATCAATTATGCGGCAAAAATTATTAACCACAACTGAGTCAATTCCGACCGCGCCATATCCATCCCAATCGTCCTCAAGAGACAAAAAAACATTAGCTTTTAACTTGAGTCTTTCCCATTGCAAGACATTGTTAACATCAGAAAAATTTAATTCGTGGAGTCGAGGTTCAATGGACCTATTTATTGGACAAGAGCTGGAATGACTCAATGAATCATCCCGAATGAAGCAAGAGCTAAACGAATAAACTGAAAGTGGAAGCAGAAAGAATTCAATCATTTCCCTTCTCCTCTATAGGCTCCATTATGCTTGCGATTGGTTTTGTAATTTCAATGAATGTTTCGTGAATAATAGATCGAGCATCGTTAAATGTTGCCATAACATCTACTAATACACTCTGAACGGGAATAGTTTTTGCGACTGTTGTATCTAATACAACAGCTTGTTTCCCATCCGCAATTCCCTCCCCAACATTGATACTCATGACGAAATTATCTTTTAGAGGAACACCAAAATTCAAAGACCCTTTAACGGGAATAGAACTATTTGCAAATTTGTCAAAAACCTTAGGGAGCTCTATCTTGAATCCAAGTTTCGTAATAAGAAAATCTAAAGATGATTCGTCTTTTAAAAATTCAGGACCAAAAGCGTCTATATATCGCAGTAGAACCGTGCGAAATGGCATTTTGTTTTCTATATCAGTCCGACTTTGAAGTACTTTTTCCACTCCATTTTTAACGATAGGTTCAAATTGATCCCATGATTTATAAGGAGGCGTAATATTAGCTGAAAATAAACCTGGCCCAAGTTGGTATAAACTCGTCCCATCTTCAGGCGCATTTTTTCTGTAACGATATACAGGCTGAAAAGGCATCAAAGGAAAACCGGTTGGTACTAAACGTTCAAATCGAGTGTATCCGTCTACCGAAATTTTGGCACCGAACTGCATAAACCACTCTTCAACCCGATTTGTCATGGCAAGTGGCATCGATAAATTTTGCACACCTTGCCCGGGCCCACCACTAGACGGAACCGATGGCTGAGGCCCCCAACGAAGTTCTGCAATAAGTTCCACTAAAGGAGGTTTGGCGAAAATCATAGATTTTTGTCGTGGATTTCGGATTATCGAGGAAATCTCAGATCGAAATTTACTATATAGAAATTTAGTTTTTTTATTCACATACCATAACCATCTATAGAAAGCAATAAAGCGAAATCCAAAGGATAAATGATTTTTGAACGAAATCTACACGAAATGGGGACGGATTTAATTTTTCGACCTGAGTTCACATCTCCCCTGTATATACGTACTTCAGCTGGTTTCACGCTGGTGGCGGATCTGGTGGCGGTTTTACTTCCGTCACAACGTTTTTCACGACGAATGCCGCAAACACTGTATTGTAACTTCAATAATATCGACGAAATTTCAACCGGCGAGGCTGCCTTGGGAGCAGGAGGTCGAGTGTTCGAATCACTCCGCCCCGACCAGTAATATCAAAGGGTTAGCTTTTCGAAGCTAACCCTTTTTTATTGAATAAGTGCAAGCAAAGCAAGTCGTACCGGCGGCTAAGGCTATAGACTGATATTTTGCGAATGCTCTGATTTGATAGAACTTTCCAGGATTCCTCACGCGTTTTCCCTTCATGATACCAAAAGATTTCATTATCCGGCGTTCGCCGGGTTTTCGACAATCTCATATCCCATAGCATGATAACCACGCTGGCGTTTGTCCCACATCCGGGCGAGCTGCGGTTGATCACGTTCGATGTAATCGAGAATTCGAACATTCTGCTTCCCGTCATGCTCCCGATGCAGGCGCCCGGCATACTGTTGCAGCGTTCCTTTCCAGGATATCGGCATGGCCAGAACCAAGGTATCCAACGGCGGGTGGTCAAACCCCTCGCCGATCAATCGGCCAGTCGCCAGCAAGACTCGCGGAAGAGCGCCGTCCAATGCTGCAAGTTCTGCCAGGGTGGCGACTCGCTCTTTCTTGGTCAGACGACCGTGCAACACGAAGCAATGGACCACTTCATCCCCAAGCGCATCGCGCAGTAATCGTAGATGTTCGGTCCGTTCGGTCAGCACGAGGACTTTGCGCCCTTCCCGGTATGCCGCCACCACATCAGCGGCGATCCGGCGATTCCGCTGCATATCGCCCACCAGGATGCGGAAAACCTCCTGGATGGGAGCGTTCAATGGAATCTCGGGCACAGGCAAAAAGTTGGGCAACACCTCCAGCTTTGTCGGTGCATTTTCCGCCCTGGTTGCTCTGTGGCGTATCGGGCCGCACTGCATGAAAATGATCGGTTGATGGCCATCACGCCGAACAGGTGTTGCCGTCAGGCCGATGATATACCGAGCCTTGGACTGCTTGAGGATTGACTCGAAGGAAAAGGCCGAGAGATGATGACATTCATCGACAATGATCTGCCCGTAACCATCGAGCAGTTCCGCCAAATCTTCCCGGCGTGACAGGGATTGCATGACGGCGATGTCGATCTTGCCGGTCGGTTTCTTCTTGCCACCACCAATGCACCCGAGTGCGTCTTTGGGAAGTTCAAGGAAACCGGTCAAACGTTCCTGCCATTGCCGCAGCAGTTCGGTGCGGTGGACCAGCACCAGCGTACTCACCTTGCGTCGAGCGATCAGGGCGGCAGCGGTGATCGTCTTGCCGAAAGCGGTGGGAGCGCACAACACACCGATCTCAT
>JAQUEZ010000361.1 GCA_028684915.1 Desulfobulbus sp. | reverse complement strand
GTCTTGGCCGGCCTTTTTTGGGTTGCACTTCCTCTTCCGTGGGCGGAAGCGGCGGAGGTGCAGCCGGCAGGTTTTCCACCTTGAGGCTGTAGTCGTCATGGCCCCATTCGCAGCGGCTCAGCACCTGACGGGGGATTTTTTTGACCGTGAGATTGGCGTAGTCGCCCCGCCCCCGGAAGGCGGTGCAGAGCACCAGCAGGGAGCGCCCTTCGCCCACTTCGTCGGAAAGTTCCTGCAACTGCTCGTGGGTGAGACTGGCGGTGGTCACATAGATGAAGTCCTGCTCGGTGGAGCAGCCGTGCTGCCAGTAGACAGAATCAGACGGCGCATAGCGGAAGCCCTCCAGCTTGCACAGGGCCTCGGCCAGCATGGCCGCTTTGTAGGTTTGATTGATCACCCAGTTGCTCCAACGGTCCTTTTCCAGTAGCGACGGCGCCAGCCGATAGTAGCGGAAGCCGCCGCCGCCCTGCCAGTTGACCGCCTTGCTGATACCGCCCTGGTCTTCGCCGTCTATGACTTTTTTTATGCGGGGGATGACGTGTGTGTGGCAGTGCTCGCCCAGCTCCACCATAATCCAGCGCCGCCCCATTTTGTGGGCCACCGCGCCGGTGGTACCTGAACCGGCAAAGGAGTCGAGGACCAGGTCGCCGGGGGTAGTAGCTACTTCGAGGACACGTTTTAATAAACGTTCGGGTTTAGGAGTTGTAAAAGGATCTCCAGGAAAGAGTTTATCGATTTCTAATCTGGATTCCTGATTGTGCCCTGCTTCTTCGTAACTCCATATAGCTCTCGGAACAACTGGCTTCGAGTGACTTAAAAATTTCTTTATTCGAGGCATTTGCCCCTTTCCTTCTTTGCCCCAATACAACAGCCCTTCCTTCACATTCCGTTCGTGCGTGTTACGGTCATAAGCCCAAACACGAGTTTTACTAGGCCAAATTTCCTTGCCAGAAAAAGGATTTGTGATCGGATAGTAAAGATTGGGCCGTTCATCGACCGTCTTTGCGCATGTATAGGCTGCCGAATTCCACGCTCCTCTCGGGTCATTATCCGGATTTCTGTAGTTTGCAAGCTGAGAGGCATTTTTATCCAATCTGTTGGGCCGCCAATTATCTTTTTTCTTTGTAAAAACAAGAATGTGATCCAGATCGCCGCTAAAATATTTAGCATCATTAGCGGGTGAAACGCGCTTATGCCATGCCAAATTTGCTACAAAATTCCCCCGCCCGAACACCTCATCACACAACACCTTCAAATAATGGCACTCGTTGTCGTCAATGGTAATCCACAGTGAACCATCCTCGGCAAGCAGCCGCCGGATAATCTCCAGCCGATCCCGCATCAGCGACAGCCAGATGGAGTGCTCGACTCCGTCGTCATAATGGGTAAAGGCGCTGCCGGTGTTGTACGGTGGATCGATGAACACACACTTAACCTTGCCGGTATACTCCTGCTCAAGCGCCTTCAGCGCCAGCAGGTTGTCGCCGAAGATCAGCCGGTTGTCGAACAGATCCGCTTCCGTCACCCGATGCCCGGCATGGTAGGACAACTCCTGATCCTCCAGCAGAATGCGCGGCTCCAATCTCGGCCGCTCCTCCTTGCCAATCCAGGTTAGTTCAAGTTTTTGTTTTTTACTCATAAGCGAAATACATTTACCTCTTTTCCATAAAGGGTACGGCATCCCAAGTCCGGCCATTCAGCAAACGACCATTCAGTTTCTTGCCTCGTTTCTTACCATCAGCACTCCAGCCTCCCCATTGTTTGAAAAAAAAGGCTATCCCGTGTTCATCACACTGACGTTGGATATTCAAGACCCATTCGGATCGCATGGGGCGGGCCTTGGGACCGGATTCTCCACCGACAATGACCCAATGAATACCGGTCAAGTCGATTTCGCCGAGATCTTCAAGTAGGGGTTCAATGGAAACGAAACGAACAGCGGCGGGAATCCTACTGAGGGCACGAAGGCGAGGGAGGCCGTATGCACGATCTTCCATAGTTACTCCCAGCCAGACGTTGTTCGGCACTTGATTTTTACTAAAAAAATCAGCCATCCGTTCAGCCCGCTTAGTCAAAATCTGGAATGTGTGCTGTGATGCGAGCCGCATGACCTCCAATATCTGCAAGAGATAACTGTCCGGTATTTCCTCATGGAACAAATCACTCATCGAGTTGACAAAATAGACAGTGGGCTGCTTGCGCTTCATCGGCTCTGCCAGACGGGTGGGAAGAAGGGTTAGGCAAAATCCATTTTCATAGCCTTTGACACCCATCGCCTGTAAGCGTTTAGCCATCACCTCGGCATAACAATGGGCGCAGCCGGGTGATATTTTGCTGCAACCAACTGTCGGATTCCAGGTCTGTTCAGTCCATTCAATAGATGTTTTGGTGCTCATGGTATAACCTTTATAAGAAATTCGCCTTTACTGTGATTTTCTGCGAAGTGAACAAATTTACTGCGGCGCTTCCCGGTTGCGTCGAGATTCTTCACCTTTCCTTCTTTTGCCAGTTCACCAAAAGCTGCCTGCAAATCACCTTCAAACCATGCCGATTCTTCGAGCATATCGGCCAACTCCTCAATGCCAAACTGGCAGGGTGAATTTGTCAGCCTGTCAAGCCAGAACAATTTGACTTCGGCTGGATCAGCATGCTTTTCCATCGGCATCCAATCGGCGGACGAAAAAAGTTCAAGTTGGCCACTTTTGTTTTCGCGTTTTTTCTGTTTTGCCTGAGCCCGGGTACGGCGCTGGACAAGATCTAGCTTCTCGGATGCCTCCATGAAGACGGTAATGCCTTTTGCATGTCGAGTCAGATATATCAAATGATACAAGGTTCGGTCGATGGTTGGCTCCAGCACCGGCACGGAAACGACACGAGGTTTCCCTCCTCTGGCAGGCACAATCTCTTTGAGGCATTTCAGATAAAGTTTGACAAGATATTCCTCTTTTTCCTCCGGCGAACGACCATCGGTTTCAGGAATCTCACCGAAGATTGCTCGCATATCCTCTTGGAAGAGATCTTGGCTGTGGGCACGGAGTAAAAATTCATACATGAAATTAATCAGGAATTCCGAATTGGGACGCTTCAGGAGCGGCGTAAGGGTTGAAATCTCAACGACCTTTTTCCACCCTTTGGGATCAATGAAAAAGAAGGTGAAATCATTCGGACCGCACCATTCGAGGATTGATTCCCGTAATTCGAAAAAATCACCCGTCAGTGCTGTAGTTGAGACCTCCTTTTGAGGCCTCGCAGCCAGATAATTTTGTAATTTCTGAAAAGATTTTTTGTTCTTCTCAATGAACAGGGCCTGGAACGTTACATTCCTTCCCATTTGTTTAAGACCTTCCCGGCATTTTTGGATTATTTTTAGAGCGATGCCTATCGATGTGTCTTGAAGGTCATCACACCCTTCCTGCCAAGGACCGGAAAAACAATCCACGTAACGAATATTTTTTTGATACTGACCAATGATCATAAAAAGACGCAGCAGATAGGTTTCGAGAAGCTGATGTTTCACAAAAGCCTGCTCGCGCCCATGGTAACTTTCAGGAATTTGCATTGGCTACCTTTCGAAGAAATGAGCTCAATTCATTAAGATTGTCGACTTATGAACCTTGGTAATAGATGTAAAGTTTGATTTCCCTCGTGAATCCATCAATTTTCTACCATCCAGCGCATGGTAAAAAGTGATATTGCGTTAACTTGTTGCTGCAACTTTCCCTCAATCTGAGCAATTAATTCATCCCGCTGCCGATCTACCTCATCTTGGGCTTCAAAGAGTGAGCGCCGTTTCTGATTGCGCTGGGATTCTAAGACCTTGATCTGTTTTTGCCCGGCAAGCTTTTCCTCCAGAGTTAAAGCCGTGTTCGTTGCTCGACGGACTTCCTTGGTTTGGCGATCCAGCTCTTTTATCTCTCGTTCCAGCCCTGCTTTCAGATCATCGGCCCAACCATCGAGCTTGTCTGCCTCGGCCGCAAAGAAGCGGGCATTTCGTTCGGAGACATCGCGCTGGATGGTGGTTCGGCGTTGGTGAAGATGGGTCTCTAAAAGCACGGGCGGAGGATCTTGGATCTGTTTGACGACGTTCCCTGGCAAGGTGAACAGCCTAGCCGCCAATTCCTCTGCCAGCATTTCACCCTCATCGGTGGAAGCGACAAAAATGAGGTGATCTTCGGCTTGCTCCAGGGATTCGATACTGAACAGCGAAAGTGTCAGCCACCCGGCTTTGCCAATGAATGGCTCCAGTTGTGAAACCTTGCCGTCGTGGCGGCCATAGTTGAAATGAATTTCAGCCGGCGGCAAGTCACGGCTTTTGGCTTGGGCCAGCAAAGCCTCGGCCAACGGATGATTCAAACGGTACAGATGGGCATCGCCGGATCGGCGGGGCAACTCATATAAACCCAAGGGAATAGCGGGAGTTGGAAAGGGCAAGGCCTTGAGGCGAAACGAGGAATCATAGATGAACTCGGCGTGATCACCTAACTCGAACCTGGAAAGTTGCATGAGCAGTCGTTCGTACCGATTGAGGCAGGCGCGGGAGGCTTCATCGCGAATTTTAAGTTTCTCGCGCACTTCATCATCGAAATGCTCCAAGAGCTTCTGCCGGGTGCTGGTCATGGAGGCATTGATCTCCAGGCTGAGCTCAAGCTGGAGTTGATTGAAGGCGCTTTCGATGTCTTCCGGTCTGCGGCAATTTTGGTAGATGGCAACGATCCGCTTTTCGAAATCCACTCCCGATTCGATAGCGCCTAAGATCTCGTCACTGGCGCCGAACACGCCTTCAAAGAGCTGGAATTTCTGGGCCAAGAGTTCGTAGACGCGCTGATCGGCGGCATTCTTGCGGTTGAGGAAGTTGACCACCACAACATCATGCTTCTGGCCATACCGATGACAGCGGCCAATACGCTGTTCGATGCGCTGCGGGTTCCAGGGCAGGTCATAGTTCACCACCAGAGAACAGAACTGGAGATTGATCCCCTCGGCGCCAGCCTCGGTGGCGATCATGATGCGGCCCTGTTCCCTGAAATAATCCACCAGTGCTGAACGCATGTCGGCGGTGCGGGAACCGGTGACCCGGTCGCTGCCCTGGTGACGATCCAGCCACTCGGCCAGGATGTGTCGGGAGGATTCATCGGTATTGCTGCCGTTGAACAGGACAACACCTTCACGCCAAGGACTGTCGGTCAGCAGCCGCAACAGGTAGTCTTGGGTACGGCGTGATTCAGTGAATA
>JAQUEZ010000360.1 GCA_028684915.1 Desulfobulbus sp. | reverse complement strand
CAAAGCCGGGTATGGGTAATCGGCAATCGAATACCCGGTTAAATAATACCCGGTTTTTGAGAAAACACCCTATGTTGACGGCATTAGAAGTCAGAAACGCCAAGGCCAGGATAAAACCTTACAAGCTCGCCGACGGCAAAGGTCTTTTTCTGCATGTAGCCACCAGCGGCAGAAAAACTTGGCGGTACCGGTATGAATTGCCACCGGGTACGGAGTCCGTTGTCGTACTGGGAGAATACCCGGTCATGACTTTGGAATCGGCCAGGATCGAGCGGGCCTCTATGCGCGAGCTGGTAAAGGCTGGAATTAATCCGGCGAAATCCAGGAGGCAAAAGAAACGGGAAGCTGTTACGGCGAAGGAGGAACAAAGACAAGCTGCAGAAAAAAATTTTGAGGCTGTCATGATCGATTGGCACCGGCATCAAAAAGACCGCTGGACCACGAACCATGCCGAAGCTGTCTTGAAAAGTCTCATGCGGTATGCTTATGAACCCTTGGGAAAAATCCCGGTCGATGAGATTACCCCGCCCATGGTCCTACAAGTGGTTCGGTCAATTGAGGCGAAAGGCTCATTGGAGATGGCATCGAAGACCCTGCAACGGATCGGCGCCGTCTTTCGTTTTGCGATCCAGACGGGTCGTGCAACCTATAACCCGGCTGCGGATATGCACGGCGCTTTGAAAGCAAAGAAAGTGCAACATCACACCATGATTCCGCCGGAAGAGCTTTCCGAGTTTCTCGAGACCCTGACCAAAAGCGACATCCATCCTACCACCAAGCTTGCCATTTGGTTCACCATCCTGACCGCTGCTCGGTCCGGTGAAGTTCGCGGCGCTACTTGGCAAGAGATCGACTTGGAAAAGCGACTATGGTCCATCCCTGCCGAGCGAATGAAAATGCGTTTGCCCCATACGGTGCCCTTGAGCAACCAGGCCCTTTATGTTCTCGATCGCCTGAAAATTCTACACGGTGACAACGGATTGGTTTTTCCGGGCATCCACTACTCCGACAAACCCCTTTCTGAAAACACCATGCTCTATGCCTTATACCGGATCGGCTACCACTCCAAAGCCACCATGCATGGTTTCCGGGCACTCTTTTCAACGATATGCAACGAGGCCGGTTTCAACCCCGACGCCATCGAACGTCAGCTGGCCCATAGGGAAAAGAACGAGGTCCGCGCCGCCTATCATCGAAGTGAATATTTGTCAGAGCGGGAAAGGCTGATGCAGTGGTGGGCGGATCGCCTGTATCATTTGGCGCATGATACCAAATTTTGATAGGTAGTTGGCGATATACCGTCCCCAGAAGGTGGAATTTTTGGAACCGGGAGTTGAACCCGCGTTCACCGTGGTATATTCAGGGTTTCCGGGTTGGTTGGGATACGTCCGGGATACCGGCATTTCTTTATCCTGTCCTCAATATTTCCTATTTCCAATCAAGTTTGAGCTTTCGGTTCGACTGCACACAATCCCTGAGATATAGGTTGATGACACCCTGATAAGGGATGCCTACTTCTTCCGAGATTTGCTTGAAATAATCGATTGAATCCTCATCAATTCTGATGGTGATTTGCTTTTTCAGTCGAGCAGCATACGGATTTTTTTTTGATTTAGAAAAGTCGTACTCTTTTAACATGTTGTCACCTTTCAATAGAAAGACGCTTCCTGCTTCGTTGCCTTCCTTGCTGAAATGATTCTGATCACCTCTTCCGATTCCCGGTAACAGTGACATACCACCAACATTTTCAACCCTGCGCTCATTCCCATAAGGATGAAGCGTTCCTCTTGCTCTGAATGCTCTGGATCTGGGATTATCCGCGCGTTTTCATCGTAAAAAACGGTTTTTGCCTCTTCGAAACTGATCTTATGTTTTCTGAGGTTCCCCTTGGCCTTATCCTCATTCCATTCAAAACGAAGCGGTTTCATGATTTATGATAATTACAATGTAATTTATTACAAGGATTTCTTAGGCTGAGAGTTGACATAGCATTTGCCTTGGATGAAGGCCTTACGCACGTGGTCCGGGATACACAGACGGGATAAATGGTCAAACCAGCGTGTTGAAGCGGTGGGCTCCCTGCTCCCAAGGCCGCCGCGCCGGGTAAAATTTGCTCGATATTGCTGTAGTTACAACACACCTTTTGCGGCGGCTGCTGTAAAAAGCGTTTCAACGGAAGAAGAACCGTCACCAAATCCGCCACCCACCAGGCTTATATTAATTTCAATTCCCTGCACTGCCCCGAAATTCTCCCAGATTTCCGGCCCTTGAACAATTCAATATTCAAGACCTGACCCCATAAGGTGTGCGGATGCAATCCCCCGATATGACGCAGCTCTCCTTCGAGGAGCGCTTCGGCCTGCTCGTCGACCACCAGATGACTGATCTGGAAAACCGCAGGATGCACAACCGGCTTAAAAACGCCAAGCTCCGCCTTGCCGCCTGCCTTGAAGATCTCGATTTCAAGCAGGGCCGGGGCCTGGACCGCGCCACGGTGATGTCGCTTGCCCTCAACCACTGGGTCAAAAACCACCACAATATCCTGGTGACCGGACCAACCGGGGCCGGCAAGAGCTACCTCGCCTGCGCCCTGGCGCAAAAGGCCTGTCGCGATGGACACTCAACCCTGTATCAACGAGTGCCCCGACTGCTGCAAGAAATTGCGGTTTCCAGACTCGATGGCCGCTACGCCAAACTCTTCGCACCGATCAGCAAATGCGAAGTGTTGATCTTGGATGACCTCCTCATCTCGCCCCTCACCAGGGAAGAGCAACGGGAACTCCTGGAGATTGTCGAAGAACGCTATGACCGCAAGTCCACCATCGTCACCAGTCAATTGCCAGTAAAAGCCTGGCATGCTGCCATGCAGGACCCCACCTTGGCCGACGCCATCCTCGATCGGCTGGTGCACAACGCCCATAAACTTGAACTCAAAGGAGAATCCATGCGACGAAAGCGATCAGTGCTTGACCAAAAAGCAGAAACGGTGAAAGGATATAATACCTCCCCGTGACTACCTCTCACACCCTGGCCGTTTTCGCCGGAATGGCGGCTGTTTTCACAGCATAACGGCGGCCGCTTTCGCGGCAGAGCCACTGGCCGTTTTCATCGGAATACCCACTGAGCCTGCACCCTTGATCTGCAACCGCTTTCACGAATTCGTCAGCGGTAAATTGGCTGCCCTGATCGGTGTTGACGATTCCAGGCGTGCCATGGTGGTTGAAGGCCTCTTGCAGCACATCGACCGCATGGCAGGCCTCCAAGGTAATTGTGATCTTTGCGGCCAGTACTTTCCGGCTCGCCCAATCAATAACGGCAATAAGGTAGACAAACCCTTTGGCCATGGGGATATACGTCGTGTCCAGCGCCCATACCTGGTCGGCTTGGTTGATGGCCAAGCCCCGAAGCAGGTAGGGATAAATCTTGTGACCGGGATGTTTCTTGCTGGTCCCTGGCTTTCGATACAAAGCCTCCACACCCATGCGCTTCATCAAGGCGCCAACATGTTTACGGCCCACCTTGAGACCGGCTCGATTGAGTTGATCGCGCAGCATGCGAGCACCCATGAACGGGTGCTCCAGATGCAGTTCGTCTATGCGACGCATCAGCGCCAAATCATCGCTGCTGACCTGTTGGGGGCGATAGTAGACGCTGCTGCGGCTTATGCCAACCAATTCGGCCTGCCGTTTGATCGAAAGCACATGCCTGCGGTTGATTATCGCTTTGCGCTCAGCAACCCCGCCTTGGTGAGCGCACTTTCTAAAAAATCGTTTTCCAGCGTCAGTTGCCCGATCTTGGCATGCATGGCCTTCACGTCCACCGGGGGATTTGACTCGGAGCTCTTGCCAAAAACTTCAGCGGCACGATCACTGAGCTGCCGTTTCCAATCCGTAATCTGATTGGGGTGCACTTCAAATTGTTGCGCCAGTTCGGTCAATGTCTTGTCGCCGGCCAATGCCGACAACGCCACTTTAGCCTTGAAACTCGCTGCGTGTTTCCGTCGCGTTCCTTTTGCCATTCTCTGCTCCTTGATTCAGCCCCATGTCGGACCTTGTTGGTAGCAGAGTTTCCACTTAACAGCTTGTCCTAATTCCCGGCGCCACTTCTGTGTTCTTAGAATGAATTTTGGCCATTATTATGCTTCGATCAAGGGCCAACGGGTTACAGTCTCTTTTCCTTCGACCTTCAGCCATGAATCACTTCCATGGTCCGTGCGCCAAAATAAGAAAGCCTATTCAATAATTATCGCCTGAAAAAACATACGGAGCGTTCATTCATTCTTGATGCTCATCCGTTGAGGATCCTCGGCCAAGCAAGACGCAAGCTTATGCGGCCATTTCTGACTCTGACTCAGTTTCATCTCCTTCAGTGAGAGGATCAAGCTGAGAAAGCTTCTCTTCAACAATAGCCCTAATGTCTGCCTCGACCAGAGCGTCCAAAATCGTAACTCCGCCTATTGCATTTAAATGCACCATCAGTGGCCTGAATTGCTTCTCGCGATGCGAAAAAGGGGTTTTTGCCACCCTTTTCTCGAACATCATCGACAGGATCGTTTTAGTTATCGTTACGTTTCGGGAGTAGGATCGCTCAAGCAACTGCTGTGCGATATCAAGTTTTTCAAGTAGCACCTCTGTAAGCTCATATGGATTCTCCCTCTCAGCATCATAGGACAAATAACCGTACCACCATAACCTTGAAATACCGTTCCGGATTAACGCTCGATCCCGGTTTCCCATAAAAAAGTAATGCTCACGAATATAATTTGCGGGCACCTTTGTTTTAAGAGCTTTTTCGAGTGGCCAGCGCGCCCGCATGTAATCCCAGAAAACGACATGCGTCAAGTAGGCCCAGAAGCGCTCATCAATTGCCAAAGTCAGTGGCAAGTGTTGCAAGGCAGAATATATGGTTTTCGTATTTTCCAAGTCGAATAATAGGTTGCCTTCGGGAATTTTCAATGCAATCAATTCAGGCATATCTCTATTTGTTTCACCAGCCCACGCTGAAGAACCAAAATAAGAATCGAGCCAAGGTCCCGATTCGCCATATTTATCGATAATTGCACCCAAATTTGCCCTGATATCGGAGATGCCGCTGTGTTTTAAATATTTAATTCGTCCGAAAAAGAAGGTTTAAACCCCCGCCTTTCAGGCGGGTAGCATTCTGCTAGCAGCTGACTTATACTGGCAGCTATGGAATATCGCCAAGGTAGCCACACAAAATACAAGATCGAAT